>PLIC01000157.1 GCA_003139995.1 Candidatus Acidiflorens stordalenmirensis
TCATCTTGTATTGGACAAGACTTTGCCTTGGCCCGTGATGTGGAGGATAATCACATTGTCCGCCCCCGCGGCCCTGGTTCAGTCATCGCGTGAATCTTCCCAACTACATCACGCTCACCCGCATCGCCGCGGTTCCGCTGCTCATTTGGATTCTTTGCAGCCCGCGCTTCTCGAGCGAGCAGAGCGGGGAACGAGAAATCCTGGCTTCGGTTGTTTTCATCCTGGCTTCGATCACCGACGGCATTGACGGCTATCTCGCGCGCCGGCGCGGCCAGATCACGACCATGGGCATGCTGCTCGATCCGCTGGCCGACAAGTTGCTGATCGCCGCCGCCTTCATCACGCTGGTGCAGTTCAATCCCGCGCTGGTTCCGGCGTGGATGGCCATGGTCATCATCGGCCGCGAGTTTCTGGTAAGCGGACTGCGCTCGATTGCGGCTTCCGAAGGTTTTACGATTCAAGCGAGCGAACTAGGCAAGTTCAAGATGCTGGTGCAGATTATTTCTGTGGTGGCCGTGATTCTCGCTCGCCGCTGGCACGAGTGGCCGGTGTACGGCATTTACATTTTCCCGGTGTACTGGATTGCATGGCTTGCCATCTGGTTCATGGTTCTGCTTTCGCTGGTTTCAGCGCTCGACTACTTCGTTGCCTTCTGGTCGCGGATCGACCGCAAATCGGAAAAGCGGCGACGCCGCGCCTTCGTCCTCGCCCGACGGAGAAAACGCGATGTCCAGGCTGTCTGAAAAGCCGTCTGAAAGTTTGATCGCGTGCGACCCCGCCTCGCTATCCCCGGAATTCTCTCTCGAACAACGCCGGACACTGCTCCGCATCGCGCACGAAGCGATTCTTTCCACTCTGGAGCGCCGGTCTTTTCCAGACGCGCCACCTTTTCCGGCTGGGCTGTCGGAACCGCGAGGCGTCTTCACCACTCTTTATCTGCACGGCGATCTACCCGGCGAACTTCATCGCGAACTGCGAGGATGCGTCGGTTATGCTGCGCCCATCGCGCCTCTGTATCGCGCCGTGGCCGAAACGGCCCGCGCCGCCGCTTTCGAAGATTCCCGTTTCTTGCCAGTAACGAAGGAAGAAGCTCTGAAGCTCGAGGTTTCTCTGAGCGTGCTCTCCCGCCTCTTCCCAATTCATCCCGAGGCAGTGGAAGTCGGGCGCCACGGCCTGCTCATCTCCGATGGCGCTCGCCGCGGCCTGCTGCTGCCCCAGGTTCCCGTCGAACACGGTTGGGACCGGGAAACTTTTCTGGAGCAAATCTGCCGCAAAGCGGGTCTGCCGCTGGATGCCTGGCGCAAGGCCGCAACCATCGAGGCTTTCACCGCCGAGGTCTTCGGCGACGCCGATGTCGAAAAGTCCCGCTGAATCGGACAAAAGAAAAAGGGGAGATTTTCTCTCCCCTCGTTCCGATGAAATTGTTCGCGTTCTCTTACTGCTGCTCGTCCAGTTCCACCGTGTCGCCCGCGTGTACATCTTCCAGCGCGAAGACGATCATGGCGGACGATGCGGTCGGGGTCACGTTTAGCACGACCACTTCTCCCACGGCGCGCCGCGGCAGATCGCCCACGTGAATGTTCGGCCCTTTGGTCTTGGTGAAGCGATTCGCCTCAAAAGTCGGCGGGCGCACCTGCGTGTCTTCTGAAGTCTGCGCTTTGAAGGAGAGCGAGTCCACCGGATCCTGCAAGGTGGCTGTGTAGGATCGCACTACGCGGAAATAGTCCCCTACTTTTACGCCCTGGTTCGAACCCATGTTCATATAAAGCTTCATGCCCGTGCCGAGGAAGCTGTCAAAGTCTTTGCCGAGCACGATCCGTCCACTCAGCTTCCCATTCGGTGGCGCGAACCGGTCGAAATGGCCAGGTACGCGGAACGTAATCGGCGGTTTTTCCACGAAGGGCATGACGACATCTCCCGGGTTGATGGGATCGCAACTGAATTCCACCTGGGCGATGGCGCTGTGACTGCGCGTATCGACTACCCGCACCCTCCCGATTTCCCCGTAAAGGCGTCCCGCGGCAGCCGATACTTTTCTCTGCCCCGAATAGATTTCGTACTCATTGACGTCGCGCATTTCGCGGACGACCGAATAGAGTTGTCCCGCCTGATAGCCGCTCCCCGCCAGGTAGACCAGTTCCCCGATCTCGAACTTGGTTGAGGTCGGTGTCTGCAGGCCCCCGTTCACGTAGTTCGCGTCGGGGACCCGATCCTTGGTAATAAATCCTGCGCAGTAAATGTCTGCGGCGGTGGGCGTCTGGAAACGCACGAATGGCACGTTGACCGACGTGTTGACGATGCCGGACGCGTCCGGCGTGATCGCCATCGTCGATTGCTGGGCCACCGCCAAGGTCGCCGTCACCATCAGTAGCAATAACAATCCTGTTTTCTTCATCTTACCTCCGACTTCCAACCGCTCCAGGGCTGCCCCAGCTATCCCTCTCGGAATACAAGGGTTACAGCCGAAAAGTAACAAGCACCTGGGAAGGGGTCAAGGTTACGAGGGTGTTTAGCCCTTTGCTCCCAAAGTGTTTTCCGACCCGTTCGGCAATCTTGATGTTGCATCTGCGCTCACACCCCTGTAATATCGCGCCGTCGTTGAAAACAAATGGCCTTGGCCTTGTCTTCCATTCCCGCTCCCCGTTCTCTGCCCAGGCGCTTGCCCCGGGTCTGCCTTGCCCTGAGCGGCGACACTGCCGAAGACATGCTCGCTACTGCCGAATCCATGGCCCGGGATGACCCCTTCATCGAGTTCCGTTTGGATTACCTGAAGCAGCCTCTGGCCGCGTTTACCAAGATCCATCGCTTTCTTGAGACCCACCAGTACGTCACCGCCATCGGTACCTGCCGCCGCGCCGACAATGGCGGCAAGTTCAAGGGGTCGCTGGCTTCTCAATTGGATGTGCTCACAAAGGCCCAGGCCGCGGGCTGTCAGCTTGTCGACCTGGAACTTCAGAGCGCGCTGAAATCGAAGCCCGAAGCGATTGCGCGCCTGCGCAGTCGCGCCGGACTCATCCTGTCGTTCCACGATTTCCGCGCCACGCGGAATCTCGATGAGACGCTGGAGAAAATGCTCAAGATCCCGGCCGATTTTTACAAGGTCGTCACCACCGCCACCGCGCTCTCCGACAACGTGGCCATGATGAAGTTTCTGCAGGCGCAGAGCGCCAAGCATGCGCTGATCGGATTGTGCATGGGAGAGCAGGGCATCAGCAGCCGCGTGCTCGGCGTGCGCGCCGGCAGCGTTTTCACCTTTGGCGCGATCAACGACGATCTCAAAACCGCGCCCGGCCAGGTCAGTGCGTGGGATCTGCGCGCTATCTACCGCATCGATCAAGTCGATGCCGCCACTCGCGTCTATGGAGTCGCAGGCGATCCCATTTCACATTCGCTGTCGCCCGTCATCATGAACACGGCGCTGCGCCGCGAAAACGTGAACGGCGTTTATCTTCCTCTCCACGCCAAAACGCTTAAGGATCTGATTTACTGCGCCCGCGAGATTCCTCTCCACGGCCTCAGCATCACCATGCCCTACAAGCAGACCATTCTTCCGTATCTCGATAACACCGACGCGCACACCGCCAAGATCGGCGCTTGCAATACCGTCGTCCGCGGACAGGAAGGCAAGCTTTACGGTTTCAATACCGATGTCGCCGGCGTAATTCGTCCGCTCGAGCAGCGCCTCTCCATCGAAAGCGCGAAAGTTCTCGTGCTCGGCGCCGGAGGCGCGGCCCGTGCCGCTGTATTCGGCCTCAAGGAGCGCGGCGCTGAAGTCTGGATATTGAATCGCACTACCGTCAAGTCTCAGAAGCTCGCCCGCCAAGCCAAAGCGCGCACCATCAAACGCGCCGACCTCCGCAAGATCGCCTTCGACGCCATTATTAACGCCACTCCGGTTGGAATGGGGAACGCAGGCGACTGTCCGCTCAAAGACCAGGAGATTCAGGCCCGCGTTGTCTTCGACATGGTTTACGATCCGGTCGAGACGCACCTGCTGCAGGTCGCACGCGCCAAGGGAATCGCCGTCATCCCCGGAGTCGAAATGTTTGTGCAACAGGCCGCCCGGCAGTTTGAAATCTGGACCGGCAAACCTGCTCCCGCCGGCGATATGCTGCGCGCGGTTATGATCGCTCTGCAGGACCGCGCTTCCGTCCAAAAGCAGCAGAAATCCTGAGGTCTTACCCGTACCAGAGCCGCAGCCGAGTGATGCAAGCGCAGTCTTTCGCGCAATCTCTTTAGCCACCGATGCCGAAGATTTGACTCTTGCGCCGACCCGCCGTCGTAGCAAATTGAGACGATCGGCGATGCAGCCAGCGCAAGAAAGGTTGCAAATAACTCGTCCTGGCAGTAATATGGCTTTGGACGCAGCATTTCGCGTTCACCTTGTCCCAAAAAACCAAATCTTCCAGGTAGAAACGCAGCCCTAGCTTTAAGTGAAAGTCTAAAAGGGGTGCCCAAGCCCCGGCGCAATTCGGAGAGAATGCATGTCGTGGTACGCGTACTGCCTCACGGAACACCAAACCCTCGCCAACGGTGTTCGCGCCCGCCGTCCCTTCGTTCTAGATGGAATTCAGGGTGTGAACGGTTCTCCGGTCATGAGCTACCCCAGCGGAGAATTCGCGGTTATCGTCAGTGAATACGACCGGGCGACCTCCAAACTCGACGAAAAGTCGGTTCTGGAACATGCCCGCGTTGTAAGCCAAAGCTTCCGAACCGCCACCGTCCTACCGTTCCGATTCGGGACGATTTTCGACACCGAAGATGCCATCCGCCAGGCCGTTCGAGCCAACCGTCGCACTTTCTGCGAGAGCGTGGAGCGGCTTCGCGGCAAGTCGGAAATGCGCATCAAGCTGGTGGTCCACGACGGTTCTCTGCGCGGTTCCATGGAAGAAATTGTCCTGCCCGATACGGTCGGCCGCGAGTACCTCATCAAGCTCCGCGAGAAGGCGTCACGCGAGCGCGAGCGTCAGACCAAAGCCCGCGCCCTTTCCGTCCAGGTGCACAAGCTCTTCAACCCCATTGAGGAAGAAGTTAGCTGCAAGAAGGTCGATGCCGACGGAATGTTGCTCGATATCGCTCACCTCATCGATACCAAGTCGATCGAAAAGTATCAGAACCGTTACAGCACGGCCGCTAAGCAGCTCAAGGATTGTAAGCTGTTCGTGACCGGTCCCTGGCCGCCCTACCATTTCCTGCCTGGGAAGGTGCGCACTGTCGCCGGCGACAGCTAGAAGCCTATGCCGATTTGTCCCAAGCCCCCTTTCGAGGGGGCTTTGCTTTTTCCGCAAAATGTGGCACTTCAGGCCCGGAATCTCTGTTCCGAATTTCTTTCAAAGTGCAGCATTGTGCACCCGGTGACGTATTGTCCGAATGATCCGCCATCCTTTCCGCTTCTAAAGCGATTCACCCTAAAATCTTGATTTTGAACAGGTTCCCAAAATGGAGCCTCACCTTCTCCCCCATTTACCATTTTGGTTCCGCAAGTGCTTATCTCCTTAGCAGCTAAAGAGGCCGCACCTTTGGAACAACTTCACTCTCGATGTTCTCGGCATCTCACTCTGTCCGTTCCACTCCCCGGAGCGGCGTCACTAAGTTTCCTCTGATTCCCGCCACTTAGCCTCTTTGAAAAGGCTGGCCCCGAAAGGGGCCGCTTTTTTTGTTTCTTTCCCTCCTGTACACTCGCGCTTTCCAATGAAATCGGCCGTTGAGAATTTAAGGAATCCAAAATGCTCAACTTGAAAACACTGACCCCGATCTGCGTCCTCCTGCTTTCCGCCAGCTTTGCCGCGTGGTCACAAACTCCGCCGCCCAAACTGCAGACCGCTCCGCCCGCGCCGACTTTTTCCTATTCCAAAGAACTGCGCGACCAGCTGCAAGCCGTGCGCGACGCCGCTCTCACCAGCGACTATGCTTGGCATCAGCTCGCGTACTTGACTGAGAACATCGGTCCTCGCCCCGCCGGATCGCCCCAAGCTCAGGCCGCCGCCGAATACGTGGCCGCCGAGATGCGCAAACTCGGCCTCGACGTTCACCTTGAGCCAGCGCAAGTCTCCCACTGGATTCGCGGTGAGGAGAAAGCCCAACTCGTCGAATATCCCGGCCAGACGCCGGAAACAACGCAGCGCATCGTTCTCACCGCCATCAGCGGCAGCTCTGCGACTCCCGCCGATGGCATCACCGCGGAGGTCGTCGTCGTCCACAACTTTGCCGAACTCACCGCTCTCGGCCGCGAAAAAGTTGCCGGCAAGATTGTCCTCTTCAACTTTCCCTACGACGAGCGCAAAGCCCTAGCCGGCATGGCATTCGAAGCTTACGGCGAGGCGGTTGTGTATCGCGCGCGCGGCGCCAAAGCCGCCGCTGAACTGGGCGCCGTCGCCTCTCTGATCCGTTCCGTCGGAGGCGCCGACTATCGCCTGCCGCACACCGGCTTCAGCTTTCCCGCCGGAATCCCCGCCGCCGCTCTCGCCGCCGAAGATGCCGACCTGGTCGACCACCTCGCCGCTCAGGGCCGCGTCCGCATCCGCCTCAAGCTCACTCCGGAAAGCCTTCCCGAAGTCACCGGCTACAATGTGGTCGCCGACCTCAAGGGCAGCGAGCATCCCGAACAAATCGTCGTGGTCTCCGGCCACCTCGATTCTTGGGACCTCGGCCGCGGCGCCATCGACGACGGCGCGGGTGTCGTCATCTCCATGGCGACCGCCGAAGTGCTCCAGCGCCTGCACATTCACCCACGCCGCACGCTGCGCGTCATCGCCTGGATGGATGAGGAGAATGGAGGCGGCGGAAACAAGGCCTACGCCAAAACTCACGCCGCGGAATTTCCGGACCACATCGCGGCCATCGAAAGCGACGCCGGAGCCGCCCATCCACTCGGCTTCGATATGAAGATGCCGCCCGCTGCAATCGCTCGCCTGCAGCCGCTGCGCGACATTCTGCGTCCCATCGGTGCGACTATTTTTCAATCTATTGAATACAGTCCCGGCTCCGACATCGATCCACTGGTGGAAGCCGGCGTTCCCGGCATCGGCATCATGCAGGATGGCCGCAAGTATTTCGACTATCACCACACCGCCGCCGATACGCTCGACAAAGTCGATCCGCAGGATCTGCGCGAAAACGCCGCCGCCATGGCCGTCATGGGATACGCGCTCGCGGCGATGCCCGACCCGCTGCCGCGATAGAGACCCGTGGCGAAAGTCGGGTCGGGGCGATTGGAGGAGCGAATTCTTTCATGAATTATCGTTCTTCCTCAGATTGTCATCCCGAGCGAAGCGAGGGATCTGCATTTTGCTTCGAGTCTGAAGTCAGATGGCAGACTTCCACCACCGCTTTCCTCCAGTTGACGCCCGATCTTTCAGCGCATAGGATATTCGTTCGACTTCATGCGGGACAGGCTCCCGTGAGGCGCGATTTTTGCTTCATGGCAGGCAGCAATCATGGATAAGAAGAGACTAGAGACGTTCAGAAAAAGATTGGAAACCCGGCGCCAGCAACTGCGCCAGATGGTTGTCCGCAATCAGCAGGACGGCCGCACCGCCGACGATGAGGCCACTCAGGACGTCGCCGACCGCGCCGCCAGTTCCTACAACAAGGAGTTCCTTTTCAGCCAGAGCAACAACGACCGTCAGTTGCTCAACATGGTCGATGGCGCTCTCGCCCGCATCCGTGAAGGCCACTTCGGAGAATGCGTCTCCTGTGGTAAAGAGATCAACGCCAAGCGCTTGGAAGCCGTGCCCTGGACTCGCCACTGCATCGCGTGCCAGGAAAAAGCCGAAAAGGGCCTGCTTGAAGCCGCTCAATAATCTTCACTATAGAGTTTTTGCGTGTGGCGCGGACACTCCTGTCCGCGCTGACTTCCGCGCCAGCCCGGCTGTTGGCGCTTTCACACTGCCCGCCCGAGACCACGACTCCGATGGGCCGTGACTACAATTTTACAAATCGCTAAAAGACTGCAACAGCTACGCGACGCTGGAGATCGGTTATGATCGGGCGCGATTCTGCTGCTCCATAGATTCCCCGCACAAGAAACAGCCGTGTAAATTCCATACTCGGAGGCTAGTTGAAAGCGATCCTGGTCGTCGTAATTGCGGGCGGCTGCCTGGGTAAAATGGCTAGCGTATCGCAAGCGGCTCTGGCGAGCGCAGCAAGTCAACCCGCTCCCGAGCATTCTGCAGCGCGCGCTTGACGTGACGTGGCGCGGTGCCGCCGGGGACGTCGTGCAGCGCCAGCACCTCAGTAAGGCCGAGGCAGGAGCGGAACGCTGCGTCAAAGCTCGGGTGGATCGCTTGCAGGTCGGCGAGCGGCAGTTTTTGTAATTCGCATCCGTAGTCGACGGCCAACTGGACAGCCCTGCCGACCGCTTCGTGGGCGAGGCGCGAGGGCACTCCGCGTTCGACGAGGTAGGCGGCCGCGGCCCACGCGTTCATAAATCCCGAACTTGCGGCCTGATTCATCTTGGCTTCGTTGAATTCGACGGTGTTCATAAATCCGGTCACGAGCGGCAACATGCCGATGACCGTGTCGGAGGCGCTGAACAAAGGCTCCTGCGTTTCCTGCAGGTCTTTGTTGTAAGCGAGCGGCAGGCCCTTCAACAAAGTTTGCAGCGTGGTGGCGCATCCCATGACGCGCGCCGCTTTGCCGCGCACCAGCTCCAGCAAGTCGGGATTTTTTTTCTGCGGCATGGCGCTGCTGCCGGTCGAGTAAGGCTCTGGCAACTCGACGAAGCCGTAAGCGGGCGTCGAGAACAGGATCATCTCTTCGGCCCAGCGGCTCAGATGAAGCGCGAGCAACGAAAGTGCGTCGACGAATTCGATGGCGAAGTCGCGGTCGCTGGTAGCGTCGATACTGTTCGCCGCCGGGCCATCAAACCCCAGTTCCGCGGCCATGGCTTGACGATTGAGCGTGAGCGTGGCTCCGGCTACGGCGCCCGAGCCCAGCGGACAGAGATTTGCGCGCTTGCGGCAATCGGCGAGGCGTGCGGCGTCGCGGAGAAACATTTCTACATAAGCCAGCAACCAATGCGCGACCAGGACAGGTTCTGCCGGTTGCAGGTGCGTGTAAGCTGGCATGGCTAAAGAAGCGCTGCCTGCGGCCTCGGCGCGCGCCAGAATCGCCTCGATCCAATCGGCGATCAGGTTTTGCAACGCGTCGATGCTGTGGCGCACGAAGAGGCGGAGGTCGGTCGCGATCTGTTCGTTGCGGCTGCGTCCGGTATGCAACTTGTAGCCGGTGGGGCCGATCAGCGTGACGAGTTGCTTTTCTACGAAGTGGTGAACGTCTTCCGCTGCAGGATCGTTCAGAAATTCGGGCGAGGATTCGGCACGGCGGCCGATTTCTCCCAGCGCTTTCACAATTTCGGAAAGTTCTTCGGAGGACAGCACTCCGGCGTGTTCCAGAGCGTTGGCGTGGGCGCGGCTGGCGGCGAGTTCGAAGGGCAGCAGCCGTTGATCGTAAGGGAACGACCGCTGCCACTTTTCGAATTCGGCGTCCAGCGGTCGCCGGAAGCGGCCGGACCACATTTTCATTGCGCGACCTCTACCTTTACTTTCGCCTGCGTCTGGGCGCGGCAACGCGACGGCAATCCCAGGATGCGGATGAAGCCTTCGGCGTCCTTTTGATCATAGCTTGCGCCCATGGTGAATGAGGAGAGGTCGGTGCGATAGAGCGAGTAATCCGACTTGCGGCTGACGATGCTGACGTTGCCTTTGTACAGCGACAGCGTGACCACGCCGGTCAGATTCTGTTGCGTGGTTTCGACGAAGGCGTCCAACGCTTCGCGCAGCGGCGTAAACCACAGGCCAAAGTAAACGAGCTCTGCGTATTTGAGCGCGACGTGCTGCTTGAAGTGCAGCAGATCGCGATCGAGGCATAGGGCTTCGAGTTCGCCGTGGGCGGCGAGCAGCAGCGTGCCTCCGGGAGTTTCGTAGCAGCCGCGCGACTTGATGCCGACGAAGCGGTTCTCGACCAGGTCGATGCGTCCCACCGCGTTGCGTCCGCCGATCTCGTTCAGCAGCTCGACCAGCGAGACGGGATCGAGATTCATGCCGTTCACCGCGACAGGCACGCCTTTTTCGAATCCGATTTCGACTTGTTCTTCCCGATCGGGAGCCTCATGCGGCGACTTCGTCATTTGCCATGTGCTCGGGAACGGCGCGTTGGCGGTGTCTTCGAGCTCTCCGCCTTCGTGGCTCACGTGCCAGAGATTGCGATCGCGGCTGTGGATCTTCTCGCGGCTCGCGGCGACGGGAATGCCGCGCTTCTCGGCGTAGTCGAGGCAATCTTCGCGCGATTGCAAATCCCACTCGCGCCAGGGCGCCACGACTTTCAGCTCGGGAGCGAGCGCCTGGTAGGCCATCTCGAAGCGCACCTGGTCGTTGCCCTTGCCGGTGCATCCGTGGCCGACGGCTGAAGCTCCTTCGCGCAGCGCGACTTCGACCTGATGTTTCGCGATCACGGGGCGGGCCAGCGAGGTGCCAAGCAGATACTTGTTTTCGTACACCGCGCCCGCTTTCAGCGCGGGCCAGACGCAGCCGGTAAGGAACTCTTCGCGCAGATCTTCGACCACCACCTTGCTGGCCCCGGTTTTGGAGGCTTTCTCCACGACGGCCTCGTAGTCGTCTCCCTGGCCCACGTCCCCGACCATGGCAATTACCTCGTAGGCATAGTTTTCCTTGAGCCAGGGAATGATGATCGAGGTATCGAGCCCACCAGAGTAAGCAAGAACAATTTTTTCAGGCATGTGCGCTCCTAGCCGGGAAGTGGCCCACGCCGCCGGTTCCGGCTGTAGGCGCGGCGGGTTCGTCAATGCTATGGGCTCGGTCCTCATTTGCGTTTCGTAACGCTCCATATTTCGGGGACGTCTGATCGCGGTTCGAAAACCACCTAGGACAGCTCGCGAATACGCCGGGCGAGCGCGTGCGCTTTCTTTTTGTCGGTGGCGATGACCAGCACGGTGTCGTCGCCGGCGATTGTGCCGATGACTTCAGGCCAGTGCGAGGCGTCGAGCGCGGCGGCGACGGCCTGCGCGCTGCCGACCGTGGTCTTCACCACGAGCAGGTTCTCGGCCTGGCGGATTTCGACTACAAACTGGCGAGCAAGATGCATCACCGAAGGCAAAACGCTTTCCGCGCCCAGGCTTTCGTCAACCCGCCGATAGCCCTCGGGGCCTTTGACGAGCTTCAGTTCGTGGATGTCGCGCGAGAGGGTCGCCTGGCCGACGTCGAAGCCCCTGCGCTCCAGCCTATGCTGAAGGGAGTCCTGACTTTCGACAGAACCTTCGTCGAGCAGGTCGAGAATCGCTTTGTGACGCGTTGTTTTCGACATGAATAAAAATGCAAACTAATGCATAAGTATCCATGTGGCGGGAGGGCCGTGTCAAGCGGGAAATGCCGGGTGGGATGCAGGGGGTGCGTTCGCCACGGGATACGAGCTTCGAGCACTCGTTCGAGAGGTTGCGCGAAGCTCGTAGCCCGTGGCGAACTTAGGGGACGCGACTCTCGTCGATCCGTATCGCTGGGTCCTTATTATTGCCGGGTCGTGCTCGCCGGAATCTGGAAGTCCACGCCACGGTCGTCATTAACTTTGCGGGTGGCGGGGAGATCGAGGTCGGCGAGGAGGATCTTGCGGGTGCGGCCCGCGGCGAAGTCAAAGAGTGTATCGCCCACGATGGCGTAGTTGAGCACATCAGACTGGTGGCCGTCTTTGAAAACGAGCACGGTCGAGGGCTGAATGGCCACGGGCTCTGCTGGTTCATCGGGAGCTGGACTGGCGGAAGCGTCGGCCTTTGAGGCCGAATCGCGGTCTCCCGCGCGTCTGGTGGCATGATCTTGGGTCCGCTGGCCAGGAGCGTGGACGTAATCGGCATCGACTGAGTCATCGTCGACCGAGCCATCGTCGGTTTCCGGAGCGTAGGGGACCGCGTAGGGAATGTAGGCCGGTTCGATGACACCGACAGGGAAATCGGCGCGATCCTTGCGGTGGTGGTGGTGCTCAGAGAACAGCGGTGGATTCGGGTTCGCGGGCATGAAGAAGTTGGCACAGCAGTTTCCAAACACAGGCCAGTCGTTGCCGTAACCGTTTGGCCCGAGAGACGTTACGCTGGGCCGAACGCCATTAATGAACCTCCCGCCGAAACCGATTGATGTGACCGAGGGAGGGACGCCGTTAATCTGAGCCTGAACGGGCAAACAGGCAGCCACGGAGAACGCCAACAAGGAGGAAAGCAGGAAACAAGATCGCATACCGGCCAGCATGGGAAGCCTCCCTCGCGTAGGGTACACCAATCTGGGGTTCTAACTCATTAGAACTCGCCACCCCGCGGAAGTTGCGCGAAAAATTTGCGCTGGGACCCAAACCCCCGGTTACGCCGCGGTCAGCGGCGCGCGGGCAGTCATCCGGCGCAGTTCGAGCATGCGGTGGCGGACATAGCCGTCCTCGGTCAAATGCGCGGAAGCAATGGCTTTACGGCTGCTGGCAACCATCTGGTCGAGCGGGCGGCGTTGGAGAAATTGCGGGTCGAGTTCGCGGCAAAATTCACAAGGCCGGCTGGAGCGTGTGTCGAAGCGATAGACGAGGGCAGGGTCAATGTGTTCCACGAAAAGCGGCTCCTAGGACGGGCGAAAACATATTCGCCCGGTCGGTGAGGCAGAGACAAAATACTCCGCCTCGGCTGATTCATCAGTTATTGAACGACGCCTTTGTACTACAAGGGAAGGGACCTGACAAGCCCCTCGTGGCGGGCGCAAATTTCGTGCTTCCGCGATGTCCCAAATGCAAAAAGCGCGGAGATCCTGGCTGTGACGTGCGGTAAGGCGCTGCGACGTGGGGACGTGATTTCTGGCATGATAAGGCCACTCTTTATTCTGGAAATCAGTATTCTGGAGATCCTGTGAATCGCCCTGGCGCCAACCCAAGCATCGTGTTCTTTTTCGACGTGGACAATACGCTGCTCGACAACGACCGCGTGGCGGAAGATCTGAAGCGGTACCTCACGAATAAAGTTGGCGAGGCCAGTGAGCAGCGCTATTGGGAAATCTTCGAGCAGTTGCGCACGGAGCTTGGATACGCCGACTATCTGGGCGCGCTGCAGCGTTATCGCGTGGAGCAGCCGCGCGATCCGAAGCTGTTGGCCGTGTCGCACTTCATGATCGACTATCCCTTTGCGAACCGGCTGTTTCCGGAGTCGCTCGATGCGGTGGAGTATGCGCAGCGGTTGGGGCGGGCGGCGATCTTGAGCGACGGCGACGTGGTCTTTCAGCCACGAAAAGTCGACCGCTCGGGCCTGTATGAGATCTTCGAAGGACACGTCTTGATCTACATACACAAGGAACTGGAACTCGACGATGTGGAGGCGAAGTATCCGGCGGCGCACTACGTGATGGTGGACGACAAAGTGCGGATTCTAGCGGCGATCAAGAAGCATTGGGGCGCGCGGGTGACGACAGTGTTTCCGCGCCAGGGACACTACGCGCTGGGTGCGGCGCTGGTGGCCGAGTATCCGAAGCCAGACATCACGCTGGAACGGATTGGGGAGTTGCAAAAGTATTCGCTGGAACAGATTTTGGCGGCCGCAGGAAAGTGAGCGTCTGGCACTGGTCTCATAAATGGTTCCGGGAAGGGCACGGCTTCAGAGCCTGCCCTGAGCGCAGCCACCAGTCCTACTCGGTGTCTTCTTCTTCTTCCTGAGACGCGCCGGCCCGCACTAGGTTTTCCAATTCCCGGTTCAGACGGGCGCGATTGGCCTCGGGCAATTCCAAGAAGCGGCAAGGCTGAAGGCATCCCTGGGTAGCCCACATGGGAAACAACATGTGCGCTTGGCAGCGGATGCTGGTGCTGCCGAGGTGGAACAGGACTGTCACGCGGATGCCTTCGTCGAGCGGCTGTTCGAGCGAGACCAGACCGCCGTTGGCGGAGAGCTGACTCACGCGGCCGCGGATCTGACGCCCGTTCTCGAGCACCACCAGAGCAAGAATGGCGCCGCCGAGCTTGACGCGCGAGCCCCGTTGTATCTTCTGCATGGCGGCGGAGGACATATTCTCCATCAATATTGCATCAGGCGGCGGCGGCAGGGCAGATTACGAAAGTGAGGCCCCGACTTGGCAGCCTGCGGAAAAACTCACGCATGCGTGGATCGCCGTGGAAGAGCGGCCCTTCCCATGAAAGGTGTCGCTCGTGCGCCGCTCCGAGCCGGCTTTCATCGCGGGCTGCTAGCGATTGTCAAGGCTTCGCCGCACCTAACCCGACGCTTGGTTCGAGGCCCTTGTCGTACATTGCGCCGTACGCCAAATACTGCGCGGCGGGGTCGTCCAAGTAACGGATCTCGACTTTCTCTACTTCCCCGTTCTTGCCGAAGCTGGCGGTCAAGTGAGCGTTCACGCCGGCCCAATAGGTCGGCAGGTTGAGCTTCCGATAACGCGCGATCACCTCATCGCGCAGCGTGGGGTCGAAGTGGACGCCGTATTTGTCGACCAGCGCCTTGATGGCATCGTAGTCGCCTTCCGCCTTGATGCGCATGAGTTCGGCCAGAAGCATGCCAACCCCCTGGCGCATCTTTTGATAATCGGCCACATGAACGCAGGTTTTGCCATCGCGCGTGAACTGTTCGATCGAGCCGGGAACCTTGCCGGCGATGTAGTGTGCGATCAACTGCCGGTCGCGTTCGTGGTCTTCTTCAATCGTGTCGCCGCGTGGAATGCGCCGCAGTTGGGTCAGTGCGGCCAAGGCCGCGCTGTCGTACATGGCCTTGGCCACTTCTTCCTGGTTCGAGATCAGGCCAAGTTCTTTCAACTTGGGATCCCACACGTTCCAAAGCGCCATCAAATCGGCGCGCCCTTCCTCGAGCGTGGAAAAATATTCCTTCAGGAAGGGTTGGGCTCCGCCGCTCACGCGTTCGCTCAGCTTGCCGGAGCCGTGGCCGATGACTTCGTGCATGGCGACCATGAGCCTGTTCGCTTCCGTGCCGTAGTTCGCGTTGCGTTCGACCTCGGCGGGGTCGGCGGCGAACTCCGCGATAGCCGTCTTGCCGGTGGCTTCCTCCAGGGCGCGGCTGCTCCCGGTGAAGAGAAAATTCTTCGAGCCGTATTTCTCGTGAATTTCGTTTTCGTTCGGCAGATTGTCGCCGGTCGTGCTTACGGTGAAATCGCCGCTTTCGATCAGGGTTTCAACCGCCTTCACTACCGGAAGTTTGAACGACTCGAGCTTGTACTTGGCGTCCCAGGGAGCCTTCTGTTCGAAATAGCTGGCATTTTCCGCCAGTTTCTTCATGGCGGTGGTAACCGGCTTATCGGTGATGGTGACAAAACTCTGCGAGCTTCCTTTCGCGCCGCGCGCGTCTCGATAGACCTCGATGAAGCCATTGTCAAAGTCCACCGTGGCGTCGTCTTGAACCCAGGCAGTGCCGAACGCCACCCAGTCCGCGTATTCGCCGGTCTCGTAGAAGCGGATGAGATGATCGATCGCTTCGGCCTGCGCGGGCTCGGCGTAGGCGCGCGTTTTCTGGAAGCATTCGACGGCCTTCTTCAGAAACGTCGCATAGAGTCCGGGAGGAACCTTGCCGTCGGGCGTGCCAGCGCGGTAGACGAGTTCGGTAAGTTTGCCGTCCGCGCCTTTGACCACACGGGAGTTCAGCGGATACTTTTCTTGAAATCCCTTCAGATCGTCCAGACTCACTCCTGGGTAGAAGGTGTTCGAACTGGCTTGAATCGTGTCTTTTCCTCCCTCCGGACTCTTGGCCGTAGTCATCGGCTCAAATGCGGGATCAAAAAGCGACGCCCGCAATGACTCCAGTTCCCGCGTCAGATTCGCCGGCGTCTTCAGCGGCGGAAGATCGGCGTAGGGCGCCCGAAACGCTCCGTTCTTCTGCGCGATCAGGGCGGCTTCTTTCAGTTCCTCAAACGTAAAAGCAGGCAGAAATTTCTGAGACGTCATCTCGTTGTGGTTGCCGCGGTTCGCCCAGAAAAGCTTCGCGAATTCGCCGATCTTCGCCATCGCCGCCGGATCGACTCCCTTCGGACGCGCCATGATTTCCTCAAGCAGGCGTTTCTGCTGCAGACCGTAGGCGGACAGTTGGTCGTAAATGATAGGGTCGATGGCGATCGAGGCCTGCGTCAGCCAGTACGCCAACGCCTGCTGCCGGGGCGAAAGCGCCTGGAAGCTGGGCGCGCGCAGTTGAATGAACGCCGTGTCGCCGACGCGCTCGACAAGCACTTTGCCGGCGTTCGCCTGCTGGCAGAGCGCTGGGGTAGAGATGGCAAACATCATAATAGTCATGAGCAAAAAGAAGAATGCAAGACTGGTTGGCTTCAAAGCTGGCCTCCATGCGGTTGTTTGTCCTATGCGAACCGGAGCGGACTCCGCAGGCTACCACAAACCGGCTTGCCCGGCTGGAGGTTGTGTGGCGGCGGGGTACAGCCCCGTTCTCACGCTGGCGCGCACCGCGGCAGTGCCGCCACTCTCACATGCTAGAATCGTTACAGTGACTCCCCGACCCGATGCTTCCTGACATCGAAAAATTGCTGGAGCTGCAGGCGGCGGACAACGAGATCCGCAGACTGCGGGACGAAGTCGCCGCCCTGCCGAAACGCGTCGCGGCGATCGAGCAAAAGCTGGCTGGAACGAAGGCGCACCTCGAAAAGGTGCGGGCTACCGCCAAGGACGACGAGGCCAACCGCAAGAAGTTCGAAGCCAACATCAAAGATCTGCAAGCCAAGATTTCCAAGTATCGCGACCAGTCCCTCGACGTGAAGACCAACGACCAATACAAAGCGTTGCTCCACGAAATTCAGTTTGCCGAGCAAGAGATCCGCCTCAACGAGGACCGCATCCTCGAGGTGATGATCAACGTCGACGTCCGCGAAAAAGAAGTCAAAGCGGCGGAAGCCGAGCTCAAGGCGGAGACGGCGGAGATTGAAAAAGAAAAAGAAGAAGCGCGAAAAATTACCGCCGAAGATCAGAAGAAGCTCGCAGAGTGGAACGCGAAGCGCGACGCCCTGCGCCACGCGATCTCCGAAGATATTCTTCGTTACTACGAGCGCGTGATGAAGTTCCGCGGCACGGGCCTTGCGGAAGTCCGCGACCACAAATGCATGGGCTGCCAGGTGATGCTGCGGCCGCAGATCTACAACGAAGCGCGAAATGGCGAGAAGGTAATGGTCTGCGAATCGTGCCAGAGAATTTATTACCACGATCCCGCCAACGAAGTGAAGCCGGAGCAGGAAGTCGTGACCGTTACCGGCAGAAAGCGCGCGCGCCCCAAGGCCGATGCGCCGCAGGCATGGTTCTACCGTCCGGATTACGCCGAGGAAGGTGAAGTGCTGCTGGTGTTTATCAACAACGGCGCCGGTTCGACCCGGCGCATCTACGAAATGCACACCGGACGCCAGTTTGGCGATATGCTGGCGCGCGAAGGAAATTACCGCCAAGCGTTTCCCGAGGACCTGACCGACTCCGCCCTGCGACTCAACGGCCATTGGGAAGAAAAAGAAATCGACGAGTGGGGTTCCGAGATCCCTTCGAATGTTCTCGATCTTCTTCAGAAAGATCTGCTTGCCATCCGGCGCGAGCACAAAGCGAGCCACAAGCATTCCGCCTCCCCGGCGGAACAGCCGGCGGCCAGTTAGTTTCACGCTGAACGGCAACACACGCGGTTAAACCGGGCGCCGCGGTTTAACATCTATTCATGCCCAAAAAGCGCGCCGTTTCCGCCCAGCACGCGGAGCCTTCCGTAAAACTCTCTTCCCGCGGCGCCGCCCGCCTCGAAGCCCGGCACCCCTGGGTCTATCGCTCGGATATTGTCGGAGACAAAGAAATTCCGCCCGGCTCCATCGTCCGCGTCTTCGATCCGCGCGGCAAATTCCTGGGAACCGCCCTCTACAGTTCTTCGTCGCAGATCGCGATCCGCATGATCTCTCACGGCTCGGTCGCCGATCTTCCTGCTCTGGTCGCGGAGCGCATTCGCGCCGCCATCGCCTACCGGAAGGAGCTTGTCTCGAACACCGATGCCTACCGCATCGTCTTCAGCGAGGCCGATTTTCTCCCCGGCCTCATCATCGATCGCTACAGCGACGTGATCTCGCTGCAAATCCTGACCCAAGCCATGGACGTCGCACCCGTGCGCGAAGCCATCGTCGAAACGCTGAGGCAGATTCAGCCAGTGTGGGGATGGGCGCCCTCGTCCGTCCAAGTTCACGTAGGGGCAGGTGCCCTCACCTGCCCAGCCGAGCGCAGCTCGGCAATTGCCTGCGACCAAGGCAACCCCGGATTCGCAACCACCGAAGAACTGCAACCGGCGGGAATCGTCGAGCGCGTCGAGGCGCGCATTCGCGAACTTGAGCGATTGCCGCCGCTCCAATCCCGCCTGCTCTGGGGAGAGAAGAGTTCGACCGTCATCAACATGAATGGCGTCCGCTTCCACTACGACGGCCTCGAAGGCCAGAAGACCGGCGCCTTTCTCGATCAGCGAGAAAACTACGCCGCGGCTGCCGAATACGCCCACGGCGAAGCCCTAGACGCCTTCTGTTACCAGGGAGGATTTGCGCTGCACGTCGCAACCAAGTGTTCGAGCGTCACCGGCGTGGACAGCTCGCGTCCCGCGCTGGAAATGGCGGAAAAGAACGCCGCCCTCAACGGCCGCGAACTGGAGTGGATCGAGGCCAACGCTTTCGATCTCTTAAGGGAGTACGCCGCCGCCGGCCGACGCTACGACACCATCGTCCTTGATCCCCCGGCCTTCGCCAAAACCAAGCACGACCTTGACAAAGCCCTGCGCGGCTACAAGGAACTCAATCTCCGCGCCATGAAAATGCTGCGTCCCGCAGGGATTCTCATCACCTGCTCCTGCTCATTCCACGTAAGCGTGAATGACTTCCTCAAGGTGCTAGCCGACGCCGCCCAAGACGCCCACAAATCCCTGCGCCTGCTGGAGAACCGTGGAGCGGCCAAGGACCATCCAGTCTTGCTGAATGTGCCGGAAACCAGCTACCTCAAATGCCTGATACTGAGCGTAAGCAATTGAAAAACAAGTATATAAAATACTTGACAATAATACACTAAGATTTTATGATTTGTCTACGCTAACTAACAAACCGGGAGCTTCTGAATGCTCCCAGAATGATACTTCAAGTAGGAGGATTTACCTTATGACCATGTTTACGCGTTACGATCCCTTCCGTGAGTTCGTCACCCTGCAAGACCGCATGAACCGCCTGTTCCGCGACCCCCGTGGGCCGGAAGGCCAGGATGAGGCGCTAACCACGACCGCATTTGCACCACCCGTCGACGTTTACGAAGACGAGCACAACGTGACATTGAAGATCGAAGTGCCCGGAATCGACGAAAAAGACATCGACGTCCGCATCGAGAACAACACGCTGACCGTCCACGGCGAGCGCAAGTTCGAGAAGGAAGAAAAAGAAGAGAACTTCCGCCGAGTGGAGCGTCAGTATGGCAGCTTTACCCGCACCTTCACGCTCCCCAATACCGTCGACCATGAAAACGTTCAGGCCGACTACGACAAGGGCATGTTGAAGATCAAGCTGGCGAAGAAAGCCGAAGCCAAGCCGAAGCAGATCAAAGTAAACGTCGGCGGCCAGAAGACGCTGGAAGGCAAAGAGACGAAAACCGCCGGCAAAGCCGCATAAGCGATGCTCGTGTGGGGACGGGCGACTCGCCCGTCCAGCCGGACTCCCGTAGGGACAGCCGCCCTCGGCTGTCCAGCCGGGCAAACCCCGGCAGATGTAAACTCAGCGGGAGGCGAGAAATTAAGCGCCTCCCGTTCTATTTGCGAGCCGGATGTGTAGGTGTGCGCGATGCCAGACTTGCCATTGCCATCAAATCCCATAGCCGAGCAATCCCAAGACGCCATGAGGGGGCCTTGGGGGCATGTCGTGGATGTCGTCGAACAGCCGCTGGTGATCACTGCGCTGGCGATCTTGGCGGCTCTCGTGGACATAATCAGCCACGTCCCTACACTGCTGTTCGTTGGATTTCTCGTCCTGTTAGGATTCCACCGATCTCGAAAGCTTGCCGGGAAGGACATCTGGCGAATTCAGGTTCCCTCGTATATTGGTCTGCTCGTGTTGGTAAGCGTGATTTTGTTTGGAGTTCACGGCTTTCTTAAAGCGATAATTCCAGAACACAAACCAGAAACGTCCAAGGAATCAGAAGAGAAATCCGTCGATGCACACAAAGGAATCGGTCAGCTTCCAAGTGCTCGGCCAACACGCGAGTTGAAATTAATTTTCAAAGAGTCTCCCGCTCTTACACGGGCGCGACAAAATCATATCGCTGATGAAATGGAGGCGTTCTATCAATATCTTGCAAAAATCGGATTCCATGCCCCAACGACGGTTCCTCCGATTGGCGTATCTGCATCTGCCGCTTCTACTTCTTTTGGATCTTACCCTGCAGATCCCGTATACGAGCGGACTCTGTACATCGGCAAGAATTCCGTAGATGACCCTGCGGCTATAAGGGCCGTTTATGGAGACTACGCTTTTCCCCTACTGCTTAATGTTTATGGTCAAAGCTCAAATGTGTATTTTAACCGCTCGTGGACAGCCTCTATTCTGTCCATGTACTTTAATGAGAGTTTCTCCAGTAAGAAACATCTTAACGCCGATGCGAGTTTCAATGGATGGCCCGGTGCTCTATGGGAAATTCGATCTACCTGTGGGAAGGAGTTCACTGACAGAGCGTTGTTCTACGCCGTCGGCGCGCCAGAGCCTCCAAGCGAATCCCCTGATCCGCAAATGCAGCACTTCAATGAGTATTTTCGTAGTCGCTTAATGCGCGGTGAGATCGTTGTGGATGACTCCATTATGAGTAGATCGGCATGCGCATACCGGGTACTCAACGCTAGAGGCTTATGGCGGTGATGTTCTTTCAAAATTAGTTCGGGCCTGTTTTAGTTTGAATCATTGAGTAATCCGCGTTTGAGAAGCAAGAAGACCGACCCAATCGGCTTGGCGAGTAAGGGAGTCAATCCATGGCAATTCGTTGGGACAAATTCACCGTCAAAGCGCAAGAGGCCGTCCAGCGCGCAAACGAGCTTGCCTCCGAGCACGGCAATCCGGAGCTTGCCCCGCTCCATCTGCTGGCCGCGCTGATTGAAGATAAAGAGGGCATCGTCACGCCTGTGCTGGAAAAAATCGGCATCGGCCCGCAGGCCGTGCTCAGCGACCTCTACAAAGAAATTGAAAAGCTGCCGAAAGTCTCGGGCAGCAGCGGCGCGAACCAGCCGGCCATGTCGTCGCAGGTCAACCAGGTTCTCGAAAAATCTTTCAAGGAAGCGGACGCCTTCAAAGACGAATACGTTTCGACCGAGCACATGCTGCTGGCGTTGACCAGTCTGAAGCGCGATCCAAAACACGGAGATCCGGCGCAGGAGTTGCTGGCACGTCATGGCGCAACCCACGACGCTATCTTGAGGGCGCTCACCGCTATCCGAGGATCGCAGCGCATCACCGACCAGAATCCCGAAGCAAAGTATCAGGCGCTCGAGCGTTATGCGCGCGATCTGAACGAGCAGGCACGGCGCGGCAAGCTCGATCCCGTCATTGGGCGCGATGAAGAGATTCGCCGCGTCGTGCAAGTGCTGTCGCGGCGCACCAAAAATAATCCGGTGCTGATCGGCGAGCCGGGAGTGGGCAAGACGGCCATCGTCGAAGGCCTNNGCGAAATATCGCGGCGAATTCGAAGACCGGCTGAAAGCCGTCCTCAAGGAAATCGAAGACTCGCAGGGCAAGATCATCCTCTTCATCGACGAGCTGCACATGCTTGTCGGAGCCGGAGCCGCCGAAGGCGCCATCGACGCCTCGAACATGCTGAAGCCGGCGCTGGCCCGCGGAGACCTGCGCGCCATCGGCGCCACCACGCTCAACGAATATCGCAAGTACATCGAGAAAGACGCCGCACTCGAACGCCGCTTCCAGATCGTTTTCGTAGGCGAGCCGAATGTCGAAGATACGATTGCGATTCTGCGCGGGCTGAAAGAGAAGTACGAGGTGCACCACGGCGTCCGCATCAAGGATTCCGCCATAGTCGCAGCTGCGACCCTGTCGCATCGCTACATTTCCGACCGCTTCCTGCCCGACAAAGCTATCGACCTGATCGACGAGGCCGCCGCCTCGCTGCGCATCCAGATCGATTCCATGCCCACCGAAATCGATCAGCTCGAACGGCGAGCCACACAACTCGAAATCGAAAAGCAGGCGCTGAAAAAAGAAGACGACCCGAATTCCAAAGAGCGCCTCGCCCACGTCGAGAAAGAACTAGCCGGCATTCGCGAGCAATCAAATGCCCTCAAAGCGAAGTGGAAGCAGGAAAAAGATGTCATCGCGAAAGCCCGCGCCCTGAAAGAAAAACTCGAGCGGCTCAAGATCGAAGAAGCCGCCGAGGAGCGCAAAGGAAATCTGGAACGCGTGGCGCAGATCCGCTACGGCCTCATCCGCAACACTGAAGAAGAACTGAAGAAAGTCACCGCGCAGATCGACGGCAAGGCCGGACAGCGCATGTTGAAAGAAGAAGTCGATGAGGAGGATATCGCTCGCATCGTCTCCAAGTGGACGGGCATTCCGGTATCGAAAATGCTCGAGGGCGAGGTCAAGAAGCTCATCAATATGGAAGACCGGTTGCGGCTGCGCGTCATCGGACAGGACGCCGCGCTTGAACGCGTGGCCAATGCCATCCGCCGTTCGCGCGCCGGGTTGAGCGATCCGAAGCGGCCGATCGGGTCTTTTATTTTCTTGGGGCCAACCGGCGTCGGCAAAACCGAGCTGGCGCGCGCGCTGGCCGAATTTCTTTTCGACGACGAGCGCGCCATGGTGCGCATCGACATGTCCGAATACATGGAGAAGCATGCCGTCTCGCGTCTGATCGGCGCGCCTCCGGGATACGTCGGCTACGAAGAAGGCGGACAGCTCACCGAGCAGGTACGGCGGCATCCTTACGCGGTTGTGCTCTTCGACGAAATCGAAAAAGCGCATCCCGATGTGTTCAACATCCTCTTACAGATCATGGACGACGGCCGCCTCACCGACGGCAAGGGACGCAAAGTAGATTTCAAAAACACGGTCATTATCATGACCTCGAACCTGGGCTCGTCCTACTTGCAGTCGGAAAGCATTCGCACCGCCGATGGCTTCGAGCGCGCCTCGAAGCTGGTGATGGACGCGCTGCACGGGCATTTCAAGCCCGAGTTTCTGAATCGCGTGGACGACATCATCATCTTCCATCCGCTGGGCAAGGAACAGCTGGTCAAGATCATCGAGCTGCGTCTCGAAGACCTGCGCCGCCTGCTCGCCGACCGCAAAATTTCGCTGGAGCTGACCGATGACGCGAAAGAGTTGCTCTTCACCGAAGGCTACGATCCAAACTTCGGAGCGCGTCCGCTGAAGCGCGCCATTCAGAAGCTGGTGCAGGATCCTCTGGCGCTGAAAATTCTGGACGGCGCAGTCCTGCACGGCGACCATGTGATAGTGGACGCCGATAAAAAAGCGGGCAAGATGACGTTCAAGGTCAGTGAGAGTGTAAAAGAAAAAGAGCCGGTGAAATCGAAGAAGTAATGCGGGTTTTGTGGGGACGGGCGATTCGACCGTCCCGGTAGAGCGCGGCTCGGCCGCGCCTAGGTCCTTTGTTTTCGATTAAAAGTGTTTCACGTGGAACATAAGTGCGAGAGTTTCGTTTTGATAATATCTATCGGTTGTACACAACAACAAATAGTTCCCTCGCCTGAGGATTTCCTGATTTAAGTCGGCCCGAGCTTCGCTCGGTTGGACGGCCGAGGGCGTCCGTCCCTACGTGGTTCGGGGTGGGGCTTTGAAGTGATCGGCGATTTCTCCGCGTGACAAATACCACACCATCATTACCCGCACGATGATCCCCAGGCCGCCCAATGCTAGCGCTTTTGGTTGAACCATCACGGTTGCGGCTGAGACTGATGGCACTAGCATCACGATTCCTGTGATGGCGATCAGCAGCGCGGCGTGGCGGACGATGTTGTTGAGTTCCACGAGACCCCACGCGACTCCGCCTCCTACGACGGCCATGAGCAGAAACATGTATGGGCCCGACAATTCCAGGCCGAATAAGAGCGGCGCGCCTGCCGACATTGATATCGTGCCCGGACGAAGCAGCATCAACCCGCCTGCGATACCCAGATAAATTCCGCAGAGAGCGAACAGCGCGGCGATGGCTCGCACTCCATTCGGGGCCGGGTTGGCGGTGTTATCGGTCATGAGTCTCTATAGTGGATCCAGAGTTGATATGGCCACAGGCAGCTGCCGAGCTGCGCTCGGCTTGGACGGGCGGGGGCGCCCGTCCCTACACGAGCGGACGACCAACGCTGAATTCGGGATAAGAATCCGATAGAGGTTGCCGTTCTTTCCTTGAAGTTGTAACGTAATCGGCCAAGACTCGATTCTCACTGGGGGATTTAATGAAGCTCAGCCGCTGTCTGCATATATTAATTCTTTCACTTTCTTTCATCGGTGTGTCCTGGGCGCAGGTTGCGTCCGCGCCGAAGACGGTTGTCATCCGCGCCGGGCATTTGCTCGACGTGAAAACCGGGAAGACGCTGACCAACCAAACGATCATCATTCAGGGAGACAAGATCACAAAGGTTACGGGAGCTGTCGATCAGATCATGCCAAAGGACGCCACGGTGATCGACCTGTCGAACACCACCGTACTGCCCGGATTGATCGACGCGCATACGCACATCACGTTCACTACCAACTTCGGCTATTCGGCGCTGGCGATTTCCGTGCCGCGCGAGGCCCTGATCGGAGCGCGCAACGCCCGCGTCACGCTCGAGGCCGGTTTTACGACCGTCCGCAACGTGGGCGCGAGCGGCTTCAGCGACGTTGCCTTGCGCGATGCCATCAACGCCGGCGACGTCCCCGGACCGCGCATGCTGGTCAGCGGCCCAGCCCTCGGCATCACGGGCGGCCACTGCGACAACGATATGCTGCCGTTCGAGTACCACGCGCAGGACGAAGGCGTGGCCGATGGCGTTGAAGCCGTCCAGCACAAGACGCGCGAGATCATCAAGTACGGCGCCGACGTGATCAAAATTTGCGCCACCGGCGGCGTGCTCTCGCATGGCGACAATCCGCAGGCCTCACAATACACGCTGGAAGAAATGAAGGCCATCGTGGCGGATGCGCACAGGCTCGGCCGCAAGGTCGCGGCGCACGCGCATGGCGCCGAGGGCATCCGCTGGGCGTCGGAGGCGGGTGTGGATTCGATCGAACACGGTTCCTACATCGACGACGCGGGCATCGCCATTATGAAAAAGAACGGCACTTATCTTGTGCCGACGCTCTACCTCGCCGATTGGTTTCTTGAAAACGCGGAGAAGATTGGCACGCCGCCCGATTTGATCGCCAAGGCGCGGGAGGTTTTGCCGGCCGCACGGAAGAACGTGGCGCGCGCGTTTGCCGCGGGAGTGAAAGTCGGGTTCGGCACCGATGCCGCGGTGTATCCGCACGGCCTCAACGCGCACGAATTCGCCGTCATGGTGAAGCTGGGCCTGACGCCGCTGCAGGCGATCCAGGCAGCAACCATTAACGACGCCGATTTGCTCGGCTGGTCCGACAAAATCGGCACGATTGAGCCGGGGAAGTGGGCTGACATTGTTGCCGTGGACGGCGATCCGCTGGCGGACGTCACAACTCTGGAACGAGTGAAGTTCGTGATGAAGGGCGGCGAGGTAGTCAAGAATCAGTATGCGAAGTGAAAAGAAGCTGGTGTCCTGGGTCGGACATTCATTTGTCAAAGTGGATGCTTTGAAGGGGCGCGGCTTCCGTTTTTCTTGCCGTCTGGTGCGTGGCGGGCTGCAGCGAGCTAGTGGCGCGCGGAAAGAATGTGCAGGATCTGCTGCAGTTCATTCCGTAAGTGCGCCACACTCACGGAAGCATTCACCGGGAACGGAAGGGTGCTCTGGCTCCGATCGGGCTTGCTCTCCCCGCGCAATTGCACGCGCGCGCCCGCGATCGTGAAACCGTCTTCGTACAGCAGTTTCTTGATCCGTACTACCGACTCCACGTCGCGCTTGCGGTACATGCGCTGGCCAGTGCTGCTTTTTACGGGCTTGAGCTGCGGGAATTCGGTTTCCCAGAAGCGAAGCACGTAGGCCGGAAGACGGCACAAGCTGGCGACTTCGCCGATGCGAAAATAGAGCTTGTCCGGAATGACGATTTCGGCGTTGCGGGCGGCTTTCTTCGACGCTTTCTTGCGCAGGCTCATGGAGGCCGCTTCCGTACTTCTGTTATACGCGTTTCTAGCACGAGCCGCGCCGCGGGACAACCCCCAAAAGTGGGGATTGTCGTTAGCACATGATATGT
>PLIC01000075.1 GCA_003139995.1 Candidatus Acidiflorens stordalenmirensis
AAGTGAAACGCCCCCACTTAATACGCAAGAAGTGCGCTGAATGCAGGCGACAATCTCCAAGGAATTGCGGAGATCAAGAATAAAGACCCCGTTGTTGGTGAAATCGCGATTTTGCGACAACAACCGCATAGTTTCCGGGTTGCCGACCATCCGGAAGTCATCGCGCATGGCTATTTCGGCGCGGTGGATTGCGGGTCGGGGGCTCGGATATTGAGGCCAGCAAGTGTGTACTGCCCTAAGAGGAGCACTTTAGCGATAGCGTCGAAGGAAATGGGTAGCCGCGAAACACTTTGTATTCTCGCGTCACCTCATATGGTCGAGATTGAGCGGGGTCCTGGTGCTGGACGTCCTGCAAGCGTTGCAGTATCAGGTTTAGATCGGGAGATTTGAGTTCAGCGGTGGACGAAGCCATTTGTGCCGATGAGGCGACCGCCGCCAGGAAAACGAGAACCGGCAACCAGAGTCTTGGTGTACTTATTTTTGTAATCTCTGCGTCGTGAGTCACGGCTTGGCTGACCCTGCCTGGCTCATTATACGATCTGAACATTTAAGGCATTCTTCGATGCTTCCCTCAATATGAATCAGTGTGGGACAGCCTATTTTGGCGTCTCAACCGGGGACAGGCGCGATCCCCGGTCAATAGTGAAATGGGGCTGACCGACAGGACATTATCTTGTCGGAGTGGAGACGACTTCCCTCGGGGTCTGGTGGTTGGTGATGCGCTCTTCGATCCTGGACACGAACTTCGGTGTGAGGCCCTTCACCATTTGCCGGATGCCAGGCCCAAACTCGTGGAAGACGTTCATCCCCGCGTCGCTGCCAATCGTCGAACCGAAATCGTTGAACGTTGCCGAAGTGGATCGCGTCCAATATGGACGGTAAGCAGTGTGGATAGCGACCGAAGTCAGCACCCTGAGGAAATACGAAGTGTTCAGCCTCCCCTTTCCGGAGTCGTCACGCGTGACAAAAATGCGCGAAGCTGCGTAGGAGGCCCGGCCCATAAAGCTGTCGCTGGTCGAAGCGTAATAACGTGGGTCGTGCTTGAGCAGCGGCGGATACAGGTGCTTACCAAAGAAGGTGCTGGACTCTTCTTGAGTAAATGCGGCTTTGTAGGGAGCGGTAAAAGTGGGCTGCGACCCCGGAGTGACGTGCCCCATTTCTGTACCGCGCATTGCGCCCGCGCTGACGCCAACCGCGCCAAGTGTCAAAGGCGAGCCCGTTTCATTCACGAACGTGGGAAATCTCTCTGCTCGTCTTGGGGGCTGTATCGACGACGGAACATCAGGAAGTGATCTCCACGTGCGCATCTCCTGGCGCTGCACTTCGGGTGAGTTTGAGCCCTCAAACTGTAACCCCTGAAGCAAGTCAGCTAAGGGACGTTCGCTCTTGTCGGTTCCGGAAATTCTGACCCCCTTGATTCCGGAAATTCTGGCACGTTCTGCAGCAGCCGGCAAGACCTCTTCTAAGTTCAGGTGACGGGTGCGCCCGGAGGGTCCATCGAGGTGGATAAGCCGTCCACGTTCGAGGATGCGATCCAGGATGGCGGTGGCCAGGTCCTCGTCATGCAACACCTTTCCCCACTCGCTGAGCGGTTTATTGGTGGTAAAGATCATGGGTCGTTTTCTCAGGTGGCGATCGTTGACGACATGAAACAAGACATTGGCGGCGTCGGGACCGTAGGTTAGGTAACCAACCTCATCGACGATCAAAACGTGAGGATGGGTGTAGGTTAGCAAGGATTCCTGCAAGCATCCCTTTCTGCTGGCATTGGAAAGCTCTTCCACGAGTTCTGCGGCAGTCGTACACAAGGTCTCGAAGCCATTCTGGATAGCGCGATAGCCGATGGCGACGGCCAGGTGAGTTTTCCCGCGGCCGGTCTTGCCGTAGAGAATCAGCGAGCGCCCTTCGGTAACGAAATCCGGTCCTAGGTAGGAACCGAGCAGGGACTGACGCAGTGTCGTCTGCAGACTGAAGTCGAACTCATCGATGGTCTTGAAGAAGGGGAAGTGAGCCTGGCGGGTACAACGCTGCAACCGGGTTTGCTTGCGATGTGCCACTTCTTCGGCCAGCAGCAGAGCAAGAAAATCGCGATAGCTCCAGTTTTCTTTTTCCGCTCGATCGGCCACGTCTTGGTAGATACGACGGGTGTGCGCCAGGTTCAACCGCCGGAACAGAGACTCCAGTTGCCCTTCCGAAAGCTTCGGCGTTTTCGAGTTCAGCCCTGGGCTGGGATTACTCGCATTCTTACTCATCCTTGCTGCCTCCGTCGTGACACATATCTTGCATGCCTGAGAACAGGTCTTTTCCTCCCGCGCCAATGCTTTCGCAGCTGTCCTCGCCGTCAAGGGTGCGCTCTCGCCGCGCCAGAAAACGGCGCGCCCTTGACCGCTGCGGGCCGCTGCGACTGGCTCCGCTAGGGAGGAAAAGCAACAATAAAAAGACCTCACAGAGTGTTTCTTCGTAGAAAGGCTCTTCTTCTTGTTTTTCTTGTTTTGCGCCGGTGCCCCGTTTTCCACCAGAAAATATCGCGCCAGGATCGCCTACAAACGACGATCTCCACCTCGGTCGACCTCTAGCATCCCCCGTTTTGTCCGTTCTCATTGCACCACCTGCGGAAAGCTCAACCCTGGTTGGAGTGATCTCTCGACATAAAACGCACCATAAATCTGCTGCTTCAGTCCTTCTTCCATGGCGCGCCGCAGAACTTCCGGACCATGGCTCTGCAGAATCTGGTGCAGCCGATCCACATCCTCGAACCACTGTCGTGGTCGGCGGTGCACGATCTCGGTGAGATAACGAATCGCCGGCTCTCCCAGCTCCAACAACTGCTGCCGTTTCAGATAGCGCTTGCCGCGTTTCCCCGAGACCGCCGCAACCATCGCCGCGCGGTGCTCCGGCAACGAGGAGCTCTCCTGCGCTCCAAACTTTCGGGGATGTTCCGCTTCATACCGCGCCGCCACAATGCGCACTCGTTGCGCATACAAGTACATCGTGGCCGGCATGCTGATCGCCTCCGGCGGCATGGAATACGCATGACCGTCGTGCAGCACCGTCCCCGTGGGACCGACATAGACCGGAATCCGTAGAGCCAGCTGCTCCGGTTGTACTTTCAATGCACGCAGTCGCGGTGCTTCTTCCGCCAGTCGCACGGCCGGAATGATTCCGGTCGCCCGGCATGGACGTTCTTCGTTCACCTCGCGATGCCAATCGCGCAGTTGCTGGCGAAGATCTTCCTCATCGTGAAACCGCCGTACTTTAAAGAAGGAAGACTTTACGAATCCGACCAGGTTCTCGACACTGCCTTTTTGCTGGGCTCGATACGGCCAGCACAACTCCACCCCCACGCCCATCTCCAACGTGGCGTAAGCAAAGATCGGATTCCATTCCGTCACCTCCCCGTTCTTGTGCCACTTCAGAGCGATCGTCTTCGGTCGATCAAACACACACAGCAGCGGACGTCCGCCCCAGCTGGCCAGATGCTCGGCCAAGGTGCGCACCAAACTTT
Organism: Candidatus Acidiflorens stordalenmirensis; assembly: GCA_003139995.1. Classification (GTDB taxonomy): domain Bacteria; phylum Acidobacteriota; class Terriglobia; order Terriglobales; family Acidobacteriaceae; genus Acidiflorens; species Acidiflorens stordalenmirensis. Next base: position 3,506 of record PLIC01000075.1, read on the forward strand.
CCACCGCCTCGTCCGCCACCAAACTCACCCGTACCCAGCGCGAGTACTTCAACCGGGAAGCGAAGAAGTGGATCCGCTGGCTTGCACCATTGCGGAACTCCACTTCCACTTGTCCAAAATCGTGCTGACTGAACTCTCCAGGAAGACCTTCGAAGCGAACCAGCGGCTTCACCCGCTTCGGGCGAAGCGAGGCCACCAGCGCGTAGAGCGCGGTCTTGCCTCCTGGGTACCCGCTTTCCTTAACTCGACGCAGAATCTCCAGCGACGCCAGATCCGGCGTTTCCCGCACGATCTCAACCACCTGTTTCCGGAAATTCTTGACCGTGCTGGGCCGGCCAATCTGTCGTTTGACACGCTCCCTGGCATCATCGACATGCTCCACCGGTCTCTCTTCCGCGATGCGTTTTACCGAGCGCAACGATACCCCGCTCAAGCGCGCTACCTCGGTCTTCGCATGACCGGCCTTCAGCAAAATCTCGACTTCGTGTCGTTTCAGCATCGCCAACATCCTCCTCCCTCCGCTTCCGGCACAGCCGGAGTATAGGGAGTTTTCTATCCCTTCTGGAGGTTCTTAGGCGTGCCAGAATTTCCGGAATCAAGGGGGTCAGAATTTCCGGAACCGACAATTCTCGGCTTGGGGATGCTCCTGTTTCTGCTGAGTTGTGCTTACGTGCCATGGGAACGCCGCATTTATCAATCGGTGGGCGTGCACAAGACGGATACAGAAACACATCTCGAATATCATTTGTGTACCCCCCCAGAAACGCATTACGGCTGGGTTTTCTGGCGCCCTGTCGCCCCTAAATCCATATTTGCTGTTCCAGGCGGCGGTGTTGAGATATCTGCGGAAGTGAATATCCAACTTCTACTGGTTGAATGGCTTGGCACCTGCCTGTTTACGGGAGGACTGATGTTGCTGTTGAAAACACCCGAAAGATAGTTTGACGGTATCAGGCCATTTCACTCAGAACCCCGTCGATGAGGTGAAGTCGAGGGGTGG
>PLIC01000248.1 GCA_003139995.1 Candidatus Acidiflorens stordalenmirensis
CCCGGCACGCACAAAGCCATCACCGGAGCGGAGCTGGTCGACAAAGTCATTCGCATCGACCAGTCGCCCATCGGCCGCACTCCGCGCTCCAATCCCGCAACCTATACCGGCATCTTCGCGCAGGTTCGCGACCTCTACGCCATGCTGCCCGAATCCCGCGAGCGCGGATATAAACCCGGACGCTTCTCCTTCAACGTTCCCGGCGGACGCTGCGAGGCCTGCCAGGGCGGAGGCCAGCGCCGCATCGAAATGAACTTCCTGCCCGACGTTTACGTGCGATGCGAAGTCTGCGGTGGACGCCGCTATAACCACGAAACGCTGTCGGTCCACTACAACGGCTCTTCCATCGCCGACCTGCTTGAAACGCCCGTATCGGACGTGCTCCAGATTCTCGAAAACATCCCGCAGGTCAACCAAAAGCTGCAAACGCTGGTCGACGTCGGCCTCGGATACATTCACCTTGGTCAATCTGCCGTCACCCTCTCCGGCGGCGAAGCCCAGCGCATCAAGCTCGCCCGCGAACTCGGCAAGCGCCAGACCGGAAAAACGCTTTATCTGCTGGATGAGCCGACCACCGGATTGCACTTCGACGACGTACGCAAGTTACTCGATGTCCTACACCGTCTCACCGATCTCGGAAACACAGTCATCATCATCGAGCATAACCTCGACGTAATCCGCAACGCCGACTGGATCCTCGACCTGGGCCCCGAAGGCGGAGAAGGAGGCGGCCGCATCGTAGCCCAGGGCACGCCCGAACAAGTCGCGCGCGTGAAAAAGTCCTACACTGGACAGGCGCTGACCGCGTATTTCAACGGCTCGGCAAAAAATGGATCGGCAAGAAATGGGTCGGCAAAAAATGACTCGGCAAGAGGCGTGCTCGCGCCCACTGGCACAGGGGAACTCGTGTGAACTTTTCTGCTGACGATCTCCCCGAGAGCCCGAAGCCGGAGACTGCTGATGCGGTGCCTGTGTGGGGACGGGCGCCCTCGCCCGTCCAGGCCGAGCAAAGCTCGGCAGACGCCCGCGGCCACAGTGACTCTGGATCCGCTTTGCCCGCCGGTGACGCCCAGTCCGCCGAACTCGTCCCCCCTGCGCCGCCTGATCCAGCGTGGAATGGCTGGGACGTCTTCCGCCTCACGTTCCTCACCATCGTGGCGCTCTTCGTCGGCGTGTTTACCGTGCTGCTCATCGCCCGCTGGCGGTTTTACCCGCACACCGCCCTCGGCGAAATCGCTCGCATTCCTCTAGTAGTAGTGGCCGGACAATCCCTGGCCTACCTTCTCATCCTCGCCTACATGTATGTTCTAGTGACCCGCGAGCGCCGTCGTCCCGATTTTCTCGCCGCCATTCACTGGAACTGGCCTTCCAACATTGCCGTTTACGTGTTGGCGGGCTTCGCGCTTTCTCTGGCGTTGCAAGGTCTGGCCCATCTGTTGCCGATTCCGAAAGAGTTGCCGATCGACAGCTTTTTCCGCACCCCCGCCGAAGCCTGGGCGCTCAGCATCCTCAGCGTTACACTCGCACCGCTGATGGAGGAGCTTTTTTTCCGAGGCTTTCTTTATCCTGTGCTCGCACGCCGCCTCGGTTTGCCGCTGGCCGTCTTCGTCACCGCGCTCGGTTTTGCCCTGCTCCACGGTGCGCAATTGATGTTCGCCTGGGGGCCGGTGCTCGTGGTCTTCCTCGTCGGCCTGGTCCTGACGATGGTGCGAGCCAAAACAAATTCCGTCGCCGCCAGCCTGCTCATCCACATGGCCTACAACGGAACCATCACCGTATTCATGTTCGCCGCCACCGACGGATTCCGCCATCTGGAAAAACTCGGTAGCCAGTAGTCAGTTGCCAGTAGCCAGTCGCTCGGTTCTCACTGGCAACTGGCTACCGGCAACTGGCAACTGCTGCTAAATTAGAAGTTCATGTCCACCGCGCGACAAGAGCTCCTGAAACTGCTGGCGCATAAATCATTTTGCCTGGGGGAGTTTCAGTTATCCGCCGGCGGCACCAGCGACTATTACATCGACTGCCGCGCTACTACGCTCGACGCCCGTGGTGCGCAACTGGTCGGCGAAGTCTTCCTCGATGAAATCCGCGAGCAGGGCTGGGAAGCCGACGCCATCGGCGGACTGACCATGGGCGCCGACCCCATCGTCGTCTCCGTCGTTGTCACCAGCGGGACCCTGCACGGCTTCCTGGTGCGTAAAGCCGAGAAGCTGCATGGTACCGGCCAGCGCATCGAAGGCTTCCGCGAAAAAGGCGCGCGGGTGGTGATTGTGGACGACGTTTGCACCACCGGATCCTCCACTGTGCAAGCCATCGAAGCGGCCCGCGATTTCGGATTCGAAGTGGTCGGCGTCATGTGCCTGGTCGAGCGTCAGGATGCCCACGGCCGCCCCAGCGTAGAAAAAGCCGCCGCCCCCGCAAACTTCATCTCGATCTTCACCGCGAACGAGGTGCGGAAAGAGCATTTAGCAATGAGCACTTAGCATTTGGCCGCGAACAGCGAACCGCGAACGACGAACGACTAACGACCAACGACTGACCTATGATCCAGACCCTGGAATGGACTCCCCGCGGCGTAGTCTTCATCGATCAGACGAAGCTGCCCACCGAAGAAGTGTACGTAACCTGCACCACGCACCAGCAGGTTGCCGGCGCGATCCGCAACATGGTTGTCCGCGGAGCGCCCGCCATTGGCGTCGCCGCCGCCATGGGCATCGCGCTGGGCGTGAAGAATTCCAAGGCGGAGAACGGCGCCGACCTCAAAATAGACTTCGACCAGATTTGCGAAACCATCCGCCAGACGCGCCCCACCGCCGTGAATTTGTTCTGGGCGATCCGCCGTATGCAGCAGAAGTTTGAGCGTATCCGCATTCGCCCCATCGCGCAAATCAAGCAGGAATTGGTCGAAGAATCCCGGCGCATGCACGCCGAAGACATCGCCGCCAATCAGGCCATAGGGCGCCACGGCGCAACGCTCATGCCGTCCAGCGGCGGCGTGCTCACCCACTGCAACGCTGGAGCGCTCGCCACCGCCGGCTACGGTACCGCGCTCGGCGTAATCCGCGCGGCTGTCGAACAAGGCAAGAAGATTCACGTCTACGCCGACGAAACGCGTCCCTTTCTGCAAGGCTCGCGCCTCACCGCATGGGAGCTGATGAAAGACGGCATCCCCACCACCGTCATCTCCGACAACATGGCCGGAGCCATGATGCAGCAACGCAAAATAGGAGCCGTCGTCGTCGGCGCCGATCGCATCGCCGCCAACGGAGACGTGGCCAACAAAATCGGCACCTACACCGTGGCCGTCCTCGCCAAGGAGCACGGCATCCCGTTCTACGTAGCAGCGCCGATTTCAACCGTCGATCTCGCCACGCCCGATGGCAGCAAAATTCCCATCGAGCAGCGCAACCCGAGAGAAGTCACGCACATCGCCGGCAAGCAATTGGTCCCCGACGGAGTTCAGGTCGAGAACCCTGCCTTCGACGTGACCCCCGCAAAATACATAGCTGCGATCATCACCGAACGCGGAATTGCGCGCGCGCCGTACACAGAATCGCTGCGAAAACTGTCGGAGGCGCCAAAGCTCACGTAGGGGCGGACGCCCTCGTCCGCCCAGCCGGGCGAAGCTCGGCAGATTGCCTCGGACCCATCCCTGATGCCCACCATTTCCCAGTCCGAACTCACCTTCCAGAGCGGCGGCAAGCCCACCCGCCTCGACGCCTACCTGCCCCCCGACACGCCCGCCGACCCACTTCCCGCCGTAGTCGCGCTCTACGGCGCTGGAGGCAACATCTCCGGCATGGAGCAATATGCCAGCATGCTCGCAGCCCAGGGGTTCGCCGTTTACCTGCTTCACTACTTCGATCGCACCGGCACTGAATCCGCCGACAAGCCGACGATCTTGCGCAATTTTCCGCTGTGGATGAAAACCCTCTGGGACGCAATCAGCTTCATCGAAACGCAGCCGCGAGCCGATGGCAAGCGCATTGCTCTCTTGGGCTTTTCTCTCGGAGCCTACCTCTCGCTCGCCAACTCCCCCATCGACCATCGCGTGCAAGCCGTAGTCGAGTTCTTCGGAGGCATGCCCAAAGAAATCCACCTCTTCATGCGGCGCCTCTGCCCCGTGCTCATCCTGCACGGCGAGGCCGATGCGACCGTCCCTGTCGACGAAGCCTACCAGCTGCAAAAGTTGTTGGAGAAGAAGGGAATCCCCTACGAAATGAAGATCTACCCCGGAGCCGGCCACGGTTTCGAGGACCAAACCATCTGGCGCGACGCCGGTCTAAGAAGCCTGCAATTTCTGCAGAAATACCTTGGAGCGTAATCACATTGCCCACAGCGCAATTGGTGAAATCGCTTGTGGCTGCGGTGACGCCAGACTAGCACCACGCGTTAACTGTTGATAAATCGCGATAGCGGTCATTGACCGGATTGTGATCGGCTGCGGTCACTGGGGTGGCGCGGTCGAAAACTTTCTCGCAAATTCTACCGGCAGAGATGGGGTCGCGCCCGCGTGGGAGCAAACGTATCGTGCCACTTCGTTGGCAATGTTGTTGATTTCGTCCAAGTCCATTCTCCGGAGCAGTCCCAGAACTAATGCGGCGGTGAACGAATCACCGGCGCCCACGGTATCGACGACTTTCACCAAACGAGACGGGCAATCGGACCACCGCCCTTCTTCCTCTTGCTTTTGATAAAGCAGGCTGCCATTGGCCCCACGCGTGAGTGCGACCAATCGCAAGCTGAATGTGTTCGCCAACCACTCAATCTGATGCTTGGTCGAACCGGTCAGGCCAAGAATGCCCGCGACGGTCGGCAGTTCGTCATCGTTCAACTTCAGCACGCTCGCCAACTGGAGTGACTTTTCAATCACGCCGCGTGAGTGGAACGTTTGCCGAAGATTGATGTCAAGAACGCGCAGCGCGTTTGCTGGCGCCGCTGCGACCAGTTGCTGAATTGTGTCTCGCGAGGGTTCGCTACGCTGGGCCAAGCTTCCGAAACAGATTGCGTCGGCCGCGCTGGCAACCGCGAGTGCTTCACCGGTGGCAGCAAGGTAATCCCATGCCACATTTTCTTGAATGGTGAAATGAGCAAGACCATTGCCGAAGAGCTCGACCTTCGCGGTCCCGGTGGGTGCGGTTTCATCCACTTGCACAGTGGCATCTCGCAGGCCCATCTCATGAAAGCGGCGAATGATTTCGCGCCCGTAGTCATCATTCCCCACGCGCGTTATGACCTGGGCCTGCGCACCCAGGGCGTGGGCATGATACGCGAAGTTCGCTGGGGCCCCACCCAACTGTGGTCCAGTGAGAAGTAAGTCCCACAGCACTTCTCCGACGCCGACAACGTTAACCGGAATTTGCTTTTTTGACCCCAACAAAGGCCGCCATTTTCGCCCCAATCGCTGTTCGCGTCAATGTGAAACAATTTTCATGTCGTTAGCACATGATATGTC
>PLIC01000189.1 GCA_003139995.1 Candidatus Acidiflorens stordalenmirensis
CGCCGCTCTTTTTGGGCTTTTTTTTAATCTCTGGCCAGCGCCGCTGCTTCCACTGCCGGATCTTTTCTTCGTCCCGTTCCAGCGCCCGTCCCACTGGACGCTGGCAACTCCAACCCAGTTGCCGCAGAATCCGCCAGGCTTGCGAAGGATGGTACTTCACTCCGCATTCCTGCTCGATCAGATGGGCCACGCGCCACGAGGTCCACAGGCTGGTTTCATACCCTAGCCCCTGCGGCCCGCGTTTCAGCCCACGCTCGATACGCCGTAAATCTTCCGGGCGTAAGCGCGCTTTGCGCCCGGCGCGCCCCGCCTGCTTCAGCGCCCGCAGTCCGCCTTTCTTCAGTTGTGCTTCCCAGCGGCTGACCGACTGGCGATGCACTCCCACCTGCCGGGCCACTTCGGCTGGATGCAGTCCTTGGCGTAACAGCCGAGCCCCCAACAACCGCCGCTCCTCTAACTTCTGAAAATCTCGCCGCACTCCCGCCGGGTTTCCCATAACCGGAGAGTAGCATAAGACCTTAAAGATGTCCCTATATTATTCAATACTCAATAGCTCACTCATGTCGATCAGGCCGAGACGCGCCAGAAGAGCAGATGGTCGCAAGGAGATCTATAGGCTGATCGGAATTATCCTGCTGGTTTGCTTGGCCAGCCTTTTGGGGCTAATCATCTCTCTTCATGTTGACAGATAAGGCCTCGGTTTGGGGTTGTTGGCAATTGACAGATACCGCTTCGGGAGAGGCTTACGTCTCTTCCCAATCCAGACACTATTCTCTATACCTGTAGCACATCGCCTTCACGGGCAACCATCTCGTACAACACAGGATTGACGAAGAACCCGATGAAGAGGCGGGAGATGAGACCGGCAACGATGACGATGGCAAAGGGCCTTTGCGTATCCGATCCGATGCCGGTGGAGAGAGCGGCAGGCAGCAATCCAAGGCAAGCGACAAGAGCCGTCATCATGATCGGACGGAGCCGAAGGAGCGAAGCTTCCCGTGTGGCCGCGCGAATGCCCATTCCCTCCAGGCGCAACTTGTTGATGTAGGAGACGAGAATGACGGCTGTCTCCACGGAAACCCCAAGCAACGCCATAAGACCCAGGGCTGAGGAAACGCTGAAGGGAGTGTGCGTGAGTTTCAGCGCAACCAGCGCTCCCACCGGCTCCGTCATAATCACTCCCAGGGCAATGGTGACCGGAAATTTGAAATTTCCGTAGAGCGCAAACAGGATCATGAAAATTAGCACTACGGCAAGTGGACCAATAATGTACATCTGCGATTTGGCCTCGAGAAACTGGCTGTATTCGCCGCCCCACGACATCGTGTAACCCGGTGGCAGGGTCACGACCTTCTTCACGGCCGCCTGGCCGTCGCGCACCGCCCGCTCTAAATCGCGCCCCTCGATGCTGTACTGCACGCCGATGTAGCGGGAGTTATTTTCGCGATAAATAAAAGACGCGCCGTTCCCCTGAGTAATCCTGGCGAGCTGACTGAGCGGGATCTGCTGCCCATCGGGCGTACCCACTAATAAGTTTCCAATCTCATGGGCGTTGCTACGGAATTGGGGCTGCATCCGGACAACTAGATCGAACAGTTTCTCCCCTTGAATGACCTGGGTGACCGCCTGCCCACCGACTGCAGCCGAAATCACAGCTTCCACGTCCGCAACGTTGATCCCATACCGCGCGATTTTGTCCCGATCGACATCGACAAGCAGGCTGGGCTGGCCCAGTTCGCGCACCACGGTGAGGTCGGTGAACCCGGGTACATTGGACAGCGCATTCTTGATCTGGATCGCTTTGTCCTGGAGTACGTTCAGGTCTTCACCATAGACCTTGACCGCCAAAGAACTCTTGAGGCCGGTCAGTGCTTCGTCCACCGCATCTTCCGCGGGCTGGGTGTAGTTGACAATGATCCCGGGAAAAGCACTGAGTTTCTTGTTAATCGATTCGATCAGTTGTTTTTTCTCACTAATCTCGCCGGTCCACGATTTGTCCTTATACGGCTTCAGGCCAACATAGAACTCGCAGTTAAAAAAGCCCGTGGGATCAGTGCCGTCGTCGGGTCGTCCTAACTCTGAACCCACGACAGTAACTTGTGGATAAGACATCAGAATGTCGCGTATCTGAGGAGCGATGTTACTAGCCTCCTCAAAAGAAATGGTGTACGGCATCGTAGCCCGGACCCAGAGCGCGCCTTCGTCGAGGTGAGGCATGAACTCGCCGCCGATAAAGGGCACCAGCAGCAAGGTCGCCAGGAAGATCAGGGTTGCGATCAACATGGTTGTTTTGGGGTGGTTGAGCGACCAATCCAGCTGAACTGCGTACTTCCGCTTCATCCATTCATAGGCGCGATTCGGTTTCTCATGCACGCCTTTTTTGAACCAGTAGGAGGCGAGCACGGGTATCAACGTAAGCGTCAGGATGAGCGCGCCGACCAGCGCAAAGGACATGGTCTCGGCCATGGGGTGGAACAGTTTCCCCGAGGGCCCGCTCAACGCATAAATCGGCAGATACCCGGCGAGGATGACGGCCACTGAATAAAAGATCGGGCGATCCACATCTCTTGCAGCCGCAAGAATGACTTCGTTCAGTTTGTACTGCTGTCCCTCCCGCAACGCCAGCTCGCGGTAGATGTTTTCCATCATGACCACGGTGCCATCGATCACAATCCCGAAGTCAATCGCGCCAATCGAGAGCAAGTTCGCGGCAACGTCGTGCGCATGGAGCACGATGAAGGCAAACAGAAGCGAGATTGGAATGGTGAGGGCAACAATGACAGCAGCCCGGAAACTGACCAGAAAGAAAATCAGCACGATTAAAACCAGCACCATGCCGCGAAGCAGGTTCGCTTCCACCGTGTCCGTAGTCAGATCCACCAGTTCACTGCGGTCGTAATAAGGATGAATTTTGACGTCAGGCGACAGGATCTGGCGGTTCAGTTCCTCCGTTTTTGCCTCAACTGCTTTCAGGACGTTCTGCGTCTGCTCCCCACGCAGCATCAGAATGACGCCCTCCACTGCATCGTCATTCTTCTGGAAGCCGAATTCGCCGAGGCGTGGTGCGTGCCCGATCGTCACATCTCCTACATCACGCACTCGGACCGGCACCCCCTTGTTGGCGCCAACCACGATATTTCCAATGTCATCCGTGTTGCGCACCAGCCCGATGCCGCGCACGTAGTAGAACTGTCCGCCCTGAGAATAGAATCCGCCGCCGGCATTCGCGTTATTGGCGGAGAGCGCCATCACCACTTGCGGAATGGTCAGGTGATATCCGTAGATGCGCGCCGGGTCGAGCAGCACCTGGTATTGCATTACCGTTCCACCAAAGCCCGAGTCGTCGGCCACACCATGCACGGATCGATAGGCGCGCTCCACCACCCAATCCTCGATCGTCTTTAACTCCTGCGGTGTGCGGTCGGGACTTTCCAGCACATAGCGATACACCAGGCCACTGGGGCTGAACAGAGGCGCGAGGCTCGGAGTTACTCCCGTGGGCAGGGTGGCTTGCGCAAGCCGTTCAAACACGATTTGCCGCGCAAAGTAATCGTCTGTGCTCTCCTCGAAGGTCAGGATGACATCAGAGAGACCGTAGAGCGAGATGGAACGCATCACCACCATGTGCGGAACGCCGTTCATCTCGAGTTCAAGAGGAAGCGTGACCAATCGTTCGACCTCTTCGGCGGCATGGTCCGGCCACTGCGTAATGATTTCGACCTGCGGAGGCGAGAGGTCGGGATAGGCGTCCACGGGCATCCGCTGAAAAGACAGGATTCCCGCGACCGTGATGAAAGCGGTCAGCATCAGTACCAGAAACCTTTGACGCAGCGCCGCTTGGACTATTCGGTGGATCATTCGGTTGTGGTGGACGCTATCCTTATAGTTGCCAGAGTTGTTTTAACTTTTTTCAAACTTGCGCGATTCTGCTAGCGCTGCAGCGAGTTTGCGAACTGCAGGAACAAGCTGCCATTCCCGATAACTCGGTCACCAGCTCTTAGCCCGCTCGTAATTTCCGTCTGTCCGTTCAGGCTTTCTCCGAGCGTAACTGCGCGTCTGCCAAACTGGTTCGAAGCTGCCGCGGTATAAACAAAAGGCTGGTTCTCGCTGTCGCGCAGCACAGCGGCATCCGGGAGCGCAATGGCATTTGCGATCGTGCCCGCGTTTACGGTCGCAACTACGTACATATCTTTCTTCAGTTTCTCATCGGGGTTGTTCGTCTCGATGCGCGCCTGCAGTGTTCGCGTGTTCGGATCGAGCGAGGCCGCGACGTAAGAAATGCGGCCGTGGAAGACTTCAGGATAAGTATCCGTCTGAATTGCGACCGTATTTCCAACGCGCACGTAGGGCAAATCTTTCTGGTAGATATTGACCAGCACCCAGACGTTGCCCGTATCTGAAATCATGAAACATTGGGTGGTGCCGGGTTGAATGAGTTGCCCAGCGGATACATCCTGCTCGACAACCTCACCGCTAATTGGCGCTCTCACGGGAACTTCAAAAGAAGGCGGAGCCTGCACGAGTGCGTCGGGATCGATAATTCCCATCACTTTCAACGCGGCTTGCGCCGAGGCCAGGTCGCCGCCCGCCTGCACTTCGGCCGATTGCGCCTGCTCCAGGTTTTGCTCGGCAATCGCTTTGTGCTCATACAAGTCACGGGCGCGAGCATAGGTTTTTTGTGCCAGAGCGTAGGCGTCCTTGGCCTTTAGATAATTCGTGCGCAATTGCGAATAATCCGGACTCGCCACGTACAACATGGGCTCGCCCTTGCCTACCTTCTGCCCGGGCACGACCACCACCCGGCTGACCGGTCCGCTCACCTGCGTGATGACGGGCGTCGTGCGAAAACTGTTGTAAGCCACGGACCCGGTTAGCCGGAGGGTTCGAGGCAGCGTCGCGGGTTGAACCGTTACCACCTGCACGTGCGCCATCTGCTCTTGGGGGATGGTGAACAATTCTGCATTGTCCGAACTCTTGGCGCTATTCGAATCCGCGGAGACTTTCGGCCCGGACCCTCCGCAGCCGGCAAGCACCAGCATGATCGCCGACGCAGCAGCGAGTGCAGCCAACCAGCGACAGCGACCGGAGCGAACGTTCATGGTCGTTTCCTCATGGCAAGTTCCTCGTTCCTTCCGCTTCTTTCAGTTGCTCCAGCGCCGTCATATAAGCGGCCAACGCCTGACGATAGGCCAGTTCCACAGCCCGGTAGCTGCGTTCGGCATCCAGAAAATCCAAAAGACTTGCGGCGCCGCGCTTATAAGCATACTGACTGATGTCGCGCGAGTCCTGCGCCTGTTTGAGGTAGCCGGAGGTGTAAAGTTGCACCACTTCTTCGTTGCTCCTGACCGCCTCATAGGCATTGGCAACGTCGGAAAGAACCGTATCGCTGGCGGATTGCTGCTGCTCCTGGGCCTGCGTGAGCGCATGTCCGGTGCGCGCGATCTCCCCTTGATTGCGGTTGAAGATCGGCAACTCAAAATTAGCGAAGATGGAAGCGGTATTCTCGCCGGAGACGTGGGTGAAATCGTAAGTGCCGTTCACATCGACCTTGGCGTTCGCTTTGGCCAGGAGAATCTGGCTCTGTGCGGCGGTGATCCCCAGTTCAGCGGCACGGAAGTCGGGCCGCTCCCGCAGCGCCCGCGCCTGCAAGTCTTCCAAATTTCCTTTGAGCGGCAGATACGCCAGATCGCCCACCACGTCGAAGTCGGCCAGTACCGCGTTGTAGCCGAGGAACTCACGCAAGCCTACAAGTGCCTGCACTTTCGCGAGGCGGGCGGAAGAAACGTCGGTCTGAAACTGCAGAAGCTGGAGCTTGATTTTCAGATAATCGCCTTCACCAATGTACCCCGCTTTGAGCTGCGCCTCGCTGATATCGACCGTCTGCTGAAAACCTTTCAGATCCTCGAGCGCAAACTGGAGCGTCGATTCCGCCAGCAAGACGCTGACGAACTGCTGGCCGACATTGAACGCCAGTGTGCGCTCGGCGTCGGCAACCTGGGCGCGCGTGACCGCCGTCTGATCGCGGGCAGCCTGCAACCGCCGCTGGCGCTTGTGGCCGCGTTCGAAAAGATACCCGATCCCGATGTCGAACTGCTGAGTTTCGTCCAGATTCTCGCCAGAGAAGTCTTGCGGACTGAAGAATGGAACGAACTGCGTATCCACCCCCAAAGTCGGATTGGGACGCAAATTCGCCGTGATCTCCTGGGCCTGATTCTGAAGAATCTGGGTTCGCGTGGCTTGGAGAGAATGGTTGTGCGCCAGCGCCAGATCAATGGCCTGATCGAGAGTGATCCGCGTCGTATTCTGCCCACTACCCGCCCCCACCAGCAGGAAAAACATCGCCGCGACGGTGAGCATCCGAGAGTGCATGGAACGCATAAAGGTTGAGATCAAAGTGCACTGACTGTGGCGCAACAGATCTCGCAGGGATGCTCGAACCTAACGAGCACTACGCCAAGCTCCGTCGTCCGTATCGTCCTCCTGTGTCTAAGACTGCGACCCAGAGCACAATGGATGTATTGTAATTCACAGCATCCACGCTCGCGCCGTACATGGGATCCACTACCGGGAGTGCCACAGTGTTCCCAGCGGCCACAATGCCCGCGCGGTTGCTCACGTCGTGGACCAGCGCAAGAACGTCGGTTAGGAAACTACCCATTCCTAACGCCATCTG
>PLIC01000185.1 GCA_003139995.1 Candidatus Acidiflorens stordalenmirensis
ATTCTCACCCGCGCCTCCAATTTTTCAGTGACTTAGCTGGCCCTGTGATCCGTGGTGTATCCTGCACTCCTACGCCAGTCGAGTCACAGACCAAAGGGCCTTCACGGATTTGAACGCGAGGGCCTTCACTCCGTTTAAGGCCCGGTGAACGCATCTCGGTGCGCCATCGTCGCTGCTGCCATTACCCCCTACAACCGTAATCTTATCCCGGTGACCGCTCCGCGCTACAGCAGCGGAGTGGAGGTTCCAAGCGATGAGGAAATGGGAATATCAGATACAGAGTGTCCCTGTTCTAGGAGACGTAGCCCTTGTGCTGAACCGACTTGGTGAGGAAGGATGGGAGCTAGTTGCGGTCGTAGGCACGAACTACTTCTTGAAACGCGAGAGACGTTAGAGGCGATGCGCTGGGCATCGAAGTGCGGAACTGAACTGCCTGATGATTCGCAGTTCTGCCGGAAGTGTGGACAGGCTCAGAGCGTTGCTTCTACCAGCGCAGGGGCAGGAGCCGCCGTTGGCACCCGCGCGTAGCCCTGTAGCAGCACAGCCCAAGAGCAAAAACGCTATTGAGAATTGTCTCCGGTACACAGTGGCAGCGATTTTCTTACTTAGGAGGAATTATGAAACTCGTATCGAAACTGATTGTGTTGGTTGCTCTGGCGTTTTCCGCGCCGTTCGTTCATGCGGCATATACCGCAGCCAATCTTGAAAAACTTTGCAACGATTGGAGTGGAGATGTTAACGCTGGCGGCTACAGTCTCAGTCAACCAATGATTCTTGTTCACGCAACTGCTTGCGAGTCTTTCATCACGGGCTACGTCTATGGAATTAAAGGAACTATGGGAACCGACGATAAAGGCGTTCTCGGGACCTACACCATTGAAAAGGGTGTGACATCTCCACAAGCGGTCAAAGTGTTCACTCTTTATCTATCGAACCATCCCGAAGAAGAGAACAAACTTGCTGGTGACGTGCTATTTCGGGCGATGACACAGGCCGGACTGCTCGCCGTAGTCCCACAGAAATCCGAACCTGCGATAGTCCCACAGAAATCTGAACCTGCGATGCCGCTTGCGAGCATAGTCGTGAAATCCACGCCTCCGGGCGCTGACATAAACGTTGACGGAAAGTGGATGGGTAGCACGCCATCCACCATCCAGTTGGCCCCCGGAGAGCACGAAATTTCAGTCGAGAAAGAGGGGCTGAGGCCTTGGCAGCGGACAATGACAGTCACCGCTGGTGGAAGCTCTACCATCGATGCGACGTTGGAGAAGCCGCGGAAACTAAGCGGGAAGTGAACCGCGGACCCGCGATCCGTTTGCGATCCGTTAACGCGAACTACCATGTACTAATGTCAACTTTCAGTGCCAGCCGTGCTCTGCAAGTGCTTGCGTTTACGTTTCAGGGCGGATTCGATTCTCACCCGCGCCTCCAAATTTTATCCTGCACAAAAAACAGTGGAGCGCCGGGCATCCCCGCCCGGCCGCCAAACCGCCTGGGACGGGCAAGACGCCAGTCGCTCCACCATAATGATTCAGCACTCGCTGCTAAATCCGCGCACACACCGCCTTGGTCTGCGTGTAGAGTTCGAGAACGTCTTTGCCCATCTCGCGTCCCCGCCCCCGACTGTTTGCAGCCGCTGAAGGGCAGCGCCGCGTCAAAGATGTTGTAGCACTCTATCGGGGTGCTTCCGGCGGGTTTCCGGAATGTCCTTTGCGCACTGACCGCCGCGTTACTTGATGTCCTTCATCGCCATGAGCGAACCGTAGTCGTGGCCGGAGGGTTCGACGGCTCGCGCTACCACCCCGTCAAAAGCTTCGCGGAGTTCGGGAGACCTCGCCACCAGTGCCTTAATTACGGCCGTATTTTCCTGAAACGTGCGCGCGGTGTTCGATACATCGGCGGCCTGATACTTTACCTCCACGTCAAGATCGTTGCCCACGGCCAGCATAAAGATTTCGGTCAAATGATAGATCTTGCCGCCGGCGCTTAGATCCACCGTGTTTCCGTTCACCGGCACATCGGCGGGTTGCGCTGCCTGTGCCTCGTCGTAGAGTTGGTCGGTGGCGAGCGTGCTCATGACGTCAACGGGAGCGGTCAGGAAGATCGCCTCGCGGTAATACAACCAGGCGTTGTGATTCTGTGATTTGGTTTTGAAATCGCGGGCGCGCTGCGTGAACCATGCGGCATCATGTCCTGCCGCCTGCGAGGATCTGGGGAAAAAACCTGCCAGCTTCCAGTCGCTGCCTTCCTGCTCCAGGACCAGCGTCAGCGTCATGACAGCCTTGTCGCCGTTCACGTCAATAATCGTCACCCCGTACTGGCCACGCGGCAGATTAGGCAGGACAAATACCGCGCTATCCTTCGTCTGACCCAACTTCCCAAACACTCCGCACAGAAATTCAGCGCGTGCGAGCGGTTCTGGGCCATCGGCGGTCAGCAAAAAGGGCGGCCGAACCGTTGCTTTTGCGCCGGTGAACGCGGACTGGTTCTCTTTGACTGCGGCTTCGATTCCAGCAAAACTGGCTGCCACGGAGGCAATGGAATTCTGCTTCAGAGCGGCTGAATCGCCCCGCGCCGACATTTCGAAATAACGCTTCGCCACGGTTTCGAGCGCGGTTCGCACCGAGGCATCCATGTCCGCGGCGCTTTGGCAGGTCTGGGCGTGGGACGAGGCTCCCAGCAGTAGCAGCCACAGCCATCGCCGGCAGCGCCGTCGATTCCGGAGCGCGAATTCCGAACGAACACCCGAAGCCATACCCAAAGGGAAAGCCTCCGCTGGCATTTTACGCGCTGTCCAAGCCGAAGGCAGCCTAAATGCTTGCAGAGGTTGTACCTGCAATGGGTCTTTAGTCACAAATACGCAAGAAATAAGGCCGTCCGGCGTTCTATGAGCGGTGGTAAAATCAGGCAGGGACCGAGCGGCGGTGGGACCCTTAGCCGCTCGCGCGAACGGGAAATTCTGATGCCACGCACACGCAGATCGATCGCTTTGGGGCTCTTGTTGGCAGCTTCGGTCCTTCTCGCTCAGACTGCTCTCGCTCAGAATGCCGGCCAGACCGCAGCCCAGACCGCCCCGCCGACCACCCCGCACCACAAATCCCATAAGACCCCGAAACCACTCGTACTCGCGCCGCTGCCGGGCGATCCGATGAGTCAGTTGCCGATGGACCAGCTTCCGTCAACGCCGGCGAAGGTCAGCTATCAAGGCGGGTTGCTGACGATCTCGGCTCAGAATTCGACTTTAGGCGAAATCCTGCGCGATGTGCGCAAGCTCACCGGGGCTTCGATTGAAATCCCTCCAGGCACAAACGAGCGAGTGGTCACTGACCTCGGCCCGGGAGCGCCGCGGGATGTTCTCGCGGTATTGCTCAACGGCTCCTCGTTCAATTACGTGATGCTGGGTTCAAACTCAGATCCCACGGCGGTTTCGAGCGTGATCCTTATGGCAAAACCATCGGCGCAGGGAGAGGCCCAGACTGCCGCGAACGTGTATGAGAACAATCCGAGGGCGGCGCCAGCGAACCGCTTCCCGCCGCAGCCGGGACAAGCTCTGATTGCACCAGCTGTCGAAGCCGACGACAGCAAAGATGACGATGCCGACGACAGCGCCGACGATCAGGTCCAGCCCCAGCCCCAGCCCGGACAACCTGCACAACCCGGAGCAAACGCCCAGGACCAGCAGCAACAGCCAGAACCAAACCAGCCCAGCGCGGGGCCGAGAACTCCTGAGCAGATTCTGGAGATGCTCCGCAGACAACAGCAGTCCGGGGGTGCCGTCGTTACTCCCCCGCAGCCGCCCCAGCAGTAGCCGCGTATCCCTGGGCCTCCAAGGAAACACTACTTCTCAGACTCAACAGAAAGCTTGCGGGGAGCGCTTAGTCGCCGTTTATGTGGCCTTGATGGGGTACCAACGCCCGAAGGACATTGGACGGTCGAGAGGGGTTGACGGCGGCCAATACGCCGCGAATCGCACAATACGCGCCGAATACACCCAGAATCACACTCAAGATTGCGGTACTGCTAACCAAAAATGCCACGGAAAGTGCGCTCACAATACTGACCCTTGCTGGCAGCCACCCTGCGAATCGCGCGGCTGCAAATGTTTTACTCTATCCGCATTTGACCCCCGCCGCTGTTAACTAATAAAATACGAGAATCGAACTGCGTATCTCCACTCTCCAACATTTCTTGGGACTCGTCCACGTTACGGAAGTCCATAAAGTAATGTGCTAAATGGCCATCACCAGAATCTCGGTGCGCGGCGCGCGCCAGCACAACCTGAAGAATATTGACGTCGAGATTCCTCGCAATACTTTGACGGTCATTACGGGTCTGAGCGGCTCCGGCAAATCCTCGCTCGCTTTCGATACGATTTACGCCGAAGGCCAGCGCCGCTACGTCGAAACGCTTTCCGCCTACGCCCGCCAGTTTCTCGANNCAGATGGAGCGCCCCGACGTCGATTCGATCGACGGCCTCAGCCCATCGATTTCCATCGAGCAGAAAACCACCAGCCGAAGTCCGCGTTCCACCGTCGGCACCATCACCGAAATCTACGATTACCTGCGCCTGCTCTACTCTTCGATCGGTGTGCCCCATTGCCCGAATTGTGGCAAGCCCATCACCCGGCAGTCGGCCGAGCAGATCGTGCAGCGCGTCATGTCGCTCACGCCCGACGACCGCGTCATGATCATGGCGCCCATCGTTCGAGGCCGCAAAGGCGAATTCAAAAAAGAGATGGAGAAGCTCGTCCAGCACGGTTTCTCCCGCGCCCGCGTGGATGGCGAACTGGTGAATTTGGAGGACGACCTCGCGCTCGACAAACGCAAGAACCACACCATCGAAGTCGTCGTGGATCGCCTGCTGGTGAAGCCCGGAATCGAACACCGCCTCGAACTCTCGGTCGGGCTGGCCATGAAACTCGGAGGCGGTCTCGTCCTGGTCGCCGTCGTCAACGGAGACGAAACCCTTTATTCCTCGCGCCTCGCCTGTCCCGACTGCGGCATCAGCGTTCCGCAACTTGAGCCGCGATCATTCTCGTTCAACAGTTCCTATGGCGCCTGTCCCGAGTGCCACGGCCTCGGAAGCCGCTACGATCTGGATCCGGCCAAGGTGATTGTCGATTGGTCGAAGCCGCTGCTCGACGGCGGCCTGGGCCCCGGTTCGTCATCGCAGAACCT
>PLIC01000032.1 GCA_003139995.1 Candidatus Acidiflorens stordalenmirensis
AAGCGGACTTCTGGACCGCGTCGTTGAGAGTCCGTCCCTGGGCCATAACTTCCGTTTAGCCCGTCACTCGACCTCTATGGTGCGCCAAAGTAGCTTGTAGCGTCTTTCACTCAGGTTCTACGGGCTTTGGTTTCGCGGTACGATACGTGGGAAGCTAATGCATGCAAGGTACCAGTCAAGCAGGTGGGAGCCGGCTATGTCAGTTTCGGTGAGGACCTCAGGCCTTTCAAGTCACCCGGTTTTTCCAGGGTAACCATGGTAACTCTGCTTCAGACAAGGCGATCCTGGCGGCTGATCGCTCTGTCAGGCGATTCCGAGCTTCTTCTGCATCTCTTCCAAAGTGATGCCCTTCGTTTCTGGGTAGACGAACAAGACCACCAAGAATTGCAGCACCATCATCGCTGAGAAGAAGACGAACGGGTAGCCACCCGAGGAAGCCGCCATCAACGGAAACACTCCGGAGATCAATGCATTCATGAACCAATGCGAAAAACTGCCCAGGCTTTGTCCCTTTGCCCGAACTGTATTGGGGAAAACCTCTGCAAGATAGACCCAAATGACAGCACCCTGGGAGAAAGCAAAGAACGCGATGTAACCGATCAGCAACCAAAGCAGAAGATTCTGATGAGCGGCAGTGAAGAAGATTATCGCCACTCCGGCCAGGCATGCTGCGGTTCCTACCGATCCGATCAGCAGCAGCGTTTTGCGACCGATCCTGTCTATGACCGACATCGCTATCATAGTGAAAAGCAGATTCGTGCCACCGACGGCAACCGCCTGAAGGTTGCCGGAAACCTTGCTGAACCCCGCGTGGGCGAAGATATGGTTCAAGTAGTAGAGAATCGCGTTGATCCCCGAGAGCTGATTGAACATTCCAATGCTCACTGCCAGAAAAATCGGGAATGCGTACTTGCGTGAGAAGAGTTTCTCCTCTGCCTGCCTTCGCTCCAGATGAATCGACTGCATGATCTCCTGCAGTTCTTGTTCGAAATTCTCTTCGCCGGTCCTTTGCAATACCGATCTTGCTTCATCGATCCGTCCTTTCTTCACCAGCCAGCGCGGGCTGCGGGGAATTCCGAACAGCATCACAAAAAACAGCCCAGCCGGAATCGCGGCGATCCCCAGTTCCCATCGCCATTCGGCGCTTCCGAAGCGCTGCAGCCCTATCAGATAGTTCGAAAAATATGCCAAGAGAATGCCAAACACCACGTTGAACTGGAAGAATCCAACCAGCCGGCCGCGAAGCTTTGCCGGTGCAATCTCCGCGATGTACATCGGCCCCAAAACCGAAGAGCCGCCGACCCCCAACCCCCCAATGAAACGAAACACCATCAGCGCATACCAATTCCAAGCTCCGGCGCAGCCCAGAGCCGAAATCAGATACAAAATGGCCATGATCCGCAAACTGTCGCGACGGCCGAAGCGCTCGCCCGGAATTCCGGCCAGTATTGCACCCAGGATCGTTCCCCAAAGAGCGCTGGCCACGGTTACGCCCAGCAAGGCCGGTGAGAGCTGGTAGATCTGCGCGAGCCCACCCGTCGTGCCGGAGATGACGGCTGTATCGAATCCGAATAGGAGGCCGCCCAAAGCGGCTACCACGGTGCTCTTAACCAGATGCGCGTTCAGTTTCATGATTGATTCCGGCTTTCTCGGTCCACTCCGGAGAAACGTAGTCAGCTACGTCTCGACTGTGCGCCGCACTATGGAACTCCTTCCAGGAGCGCGTGAGGCGCAAATCGGACTTTCAGCGTCTTGATCTCATACGGCTTGGTATGCACCGTGACGGCATCATTGTGCATGGCAAGAGAGGCAATCGATCTCTCCATCAGATCGGTTTCTGACGCCGACTGCGCTCCTGCCGGAAGCTGGAGTTTTACATCAGCTTCTCTTCCTGCCCACTCATAAAAACGCAGGACAAGAGAGTCATCGTCCTCTGATTTCTTGATCGCGGTGAGCACCACGTTGTCCGGTTCAACTCGCACGAAAGAATGTTCGCGCGGAAGTGTTCCCTCGTGTTTCTGCGCCCACATGGCGATCAGCTTGTAATTTAGCTCGTAGCCGCGACGTACGGTCTGAGCGTCCCGCCAATTTCCGCCATGCGGATACAAGGAGTACGTGAATTCGTGATGACCTTCGTCGGCATGCGGATCGGGCCATTCTGGCGAACGCAGCAACGAGAGACGCAGCACATTGCCCTTCACGTCGTATCCGTACTTGCTGTCGTTAAGCAGGCTGAAGCCGTGTTTAGTATTGGAGAGATCGGCCCAACGCTGCGCCGGGACCTCGAATTTGGCCTGTTCGGCCGGTGTGTTCCGAGTGGTTGGACGTTCGATCGAGCCGTAGGGAATTTCAAAAGTAGCTATGTCACTGTGGGTACTCAAAGGAAACGCCACTTTCAGCAAAATGTGTTTCTCGTGCCATTCCACCTGCATCTTCACATCGACTCGCGGCACCCCGGCGTACGTGGTGATGTCCTGCACGAACGTGGAATTCTGAAAATGTTTCTTGACGCGGATCACGGCGCGCAGCGGCCCACGCTCAACCAGCTTTACCTCGTCAGCTTTATCCAAATCCCAATGTTGTTTCTCGAAATCGGAATCGATGTTCCAGGCATCCCATCGTTTGGGTTTGTCGTAGAAAGCCTGTAAGAGATTGCCGCAAGCGGACGTCCTGAGGCCGCCGGTGTCGGTTTCGGAGGGAGCCAACGTTTCTGTCTGATTTCGCAGATCGAAAAGGCTGGTGATACAGCCGGTTTGCGGATCGACGGTGACACGAACGGAACCGTTCTCCATCGTATTGCCCGAGGTGGTGACGACGTGCACCAGGCGCCGGTTGTGCACATCCAGAGAGGCGCCAGTGTTCGCCGCGGAGCGCACAAAATAGGTCCTGTAACCCATTGCCGGTGTATCCGCCAGAATGAGGAGACGCGCTCGATTCGTCGCCGAGTCCATGGCCAGCAGTTGGTGCTCAACTCGTTGGCCTCGGGCGTCGACTACTTCAACTTGTCTAGCCTGGTCAGGAAGTTGTACCTCGGCCTCAATCACTTCCGTTCGCGGCCAGGAGAGAGAATTGAATACCACAACCGGTACACCATCACCTTGGGTGTTGACGTGAGCCAGTATCTCGTCGAGCGCCCCATCCGTGATCTCTTTCGCAGAGCGGGCAACGTCTTCCAAATTTCGCTTGGCGTCGAGATAGTTCACCGCAATTCCCGAGCCGGGCATGACGTCGTGGAAATGATCGAATAGCAGATTCTTCCAAGCGAGCTCGAACTGATCTTGCGCGTAGGGACGGCCGAAGAGTGAAGCCAGCGACGCATACTTCTCCGCATCGAGCATTAGTTCTTCATCGCGCCGAATGCGCTGCTTCGTTTCCGCTTGCGAGGTGTACACGCCCCGGTGATATTCGAAATAGAGTTCGTCCTTCCAGATGGGGACTTTGAGATTTGGAAGTTCCTGCGTCAGGTCGGCGAAAAATTCTTTGGCGGTGCTGAACTCAATTTTCGGGAAGACCGTGTCCCGATCCCGAAGGCGATTCGCCTGATCAAGCATTATCCGAGTCGGCCCGCCGCCATGGTCGCCGATTCCGTACAAGTAAAGCATCTGCGGCGAATCTGTGACTTTGGTTCCATAAATTAACGGCGCATAAAACGACAAATCCTGCGTGATCTGCTCAGGGTTGAATTCATTGGCGTATTCGTGGGGAAAGTAGGTCAGAAGACGGCTCCCATCGGGTGCTTGCCACCAGAACAACCGGTAAGGGAATTTTGTGTAGTCCGTGGCCCACAACAGCTTGCTGGTCACGAAATAATCAATGCCGGATTTTTTGTAGATCTGCGGAAGCTGCCAGTTGTATCCAAAAGAATCCGGATTCCAGCCGATCTTGATATCAGCACCAAAGTTCTTCTGAAAGTATCGCGTGCCGACAAGAATCTGACGCACCAGCGACTCGCCGTCCGGCATATTCAGATCGGGCTCGACCCACATGCCGCCGATGACCTCCCAGCGGCCCTCTTTCACCCGCTGTTTGATCTGCTCGAACATGTCTGGGTATTTCTCCTGCATCCATTCATAAGTTCGCGCCGAGGACATTGTGAACTTCAAATCCGGATACTCGCGCATCAAATCGAGAACGCTCTGAAACGTATTGCGCACGACTTCAACCGTTTCCGTCCACGGCCACAACCACGCCATATCAATATGGGAGTTTCCGACGGCTCGAACGGTGAACTGTTTCAACCACGCATTCAACGATTGCAGTTTGTTTTGCGCCTGGCGCAGCGAAGCGTCGAAGGCCGCCTGGTCGTCCTTGTCAAGTAGCGAAAAATCGATAGCTTGGACCGCCGCATCGAGCTTTTGCTGGCGCTCCGCCCGACCCTCCTCATACGCCACAATCATCGGACGCGCCGCCAGGATTTCCATTCGCATCATCGCCGGATCCGGCCGGCTGGCGGCAGGTTCAACGCGCAACTGAGCGTGATGAAACAGCGTGTCCACTTCCGGAGCATCGATCCGCACGGCGATCAGAAACTTCTGCCCCGGCTGCGCGTTCTCCGTGAGCGGAATCGGCTGCTGCATGTCGTCATCTCCTCGCGACACCAGCGATCCGTTCGAGAATACTGCGATCATGACTGGGCCCTTGTTGTTCCACATGAAGTCGAACCGGAGGTCCAATTTCACGCGGGCGCCTAGCACTGCATAACCGTTGAGCTTTTCCGGAATCTCGATCCAGCGGCGCAGCACGCGAGACCCGGTCGACCATTTGTCCCCAACTTTCACTGTTTCCCAGCCCGAGTCATTCAAGGACGAATCTTCAGGATGTGGTACGTCAGCGTGAAACCGCCACTCCGACAGTGGCAGAGTGGTCAGCGATTCCAGACGATCCAAAGTTGGCTGGTACGGATCAGTTGCTTTCTGGCTCGGAAATGGCTGTTGGGCGGAGACTAACCTGGCTGTTACGAGTGCGAGAAGTGCACACACGATCCGTCGCTTCACCGGACTTTCCTCCTTCATTGGATTCGACTGGATAAGAAATTTGCATTGCAGGCGCTGTTCTCAGCCGCAGGCTTATGGTTGAATTTTCGAACTACAGTGCTTTATGGGTATGGCATCTGGAAAGAAACTGCCTGGTGCATCGAGTCGGCATCGGCAGATTTGATTACTCCCGTCGTTATCAGGATGCGGATCTCGAAATCGTCCTGCGTTTCAGCACGAAGTTCAACGTCCCATATTATCGGCTGTATGCGGTTGTGAACGGGAAATCGCATTTTCTAATAGATCGAGGAGAGAAGGAAATACAACAGCTGGCGAAGTTCATTTCATTCCACACAGGTTGGCGGGGCGTGCCACACCATGTTCAGCGGCGCGGAAGCGATTCTGGACGAGTTGTCGGCTAACCGGAAGTTATCCAGAAACGGGCTTGGAGGAGATCAATGGCGATCTCCTCGAAGAGGACTTCGGGACAACGTCAAAGTCCGCGATCAAGTGTCGCATCCGCTCCGCCGTGACTCAGGCAGAAGCAGCAATCGCAATCGCCACCTCTCTCCATCGGTAAACACTAGCCGACTTCCCAGTACCAATCGCGATTCCATTACTCCCGTATGACGCGCTGTGGTGATTGCTCTCCTTTAGGGATGGGACCCCACGGCGCGCCACTTTGCGGTGAGCTCATTATCTGACAGAGCTTTCATGTAGACGCCGCCCACTACGCTCCGCGCTTGAAAGCCAGTCTGCTTCCCGGTTTTGGTGTCATACCAGTCGGTCAGAGGCACGCGGTTGGGTGTCTCGTTGATCCACCGATAGATTGGATCGATAAGCGCGTTGAACTGTTCCGAGGTCGATGCGAGCGTGGCGGTCCAGACCGACCAGTCGAGTTTCGTGTAGTCAGCGCGGATGTCGAGCGGAAGGCCGTAACGATTGATCTTCCCCACGTAAAATGCAACCTCGGTCTCGCGAACAATCTTAGGGAACAAGTTGAAGCCGAGGACTTGATCCCACACCAGATTGTATTTCTGGCTCCAGGAGCCGGGACCGTTGAATGCCAGCTTGTAGTGATCGCCTTCTTGGGCCATGCCGATCCACTTTCCTGCCATCGCCTTTGCAGTAGCGTTGTATTCCGTCGCGACGTCTTCGTGCTGAAGCAGATGCGCGAGGTCGGCATAGGCAGCCAGCGCATCGATCGCCTTGATGGAAAGATTGGCGTTATGGGCTACATGGCCGGCAAAGTCATCGGTGGTGAGTTGATTCTCCGGGTCGAGTCCTTTCTCCCTCAAGTATTGAGCCCATTTTGTAAGGAGCGGCCAATAGCGTTCCGCAAGATGCGCGTTGCCCTCGGCCCGCGCCAGCGCGTCAGCAAGAATGAGCATGTTGCCGCTCTCCTCGACCGGCATCTCGTCCTCTTCACTCCCGTTGGCCAGTGGATATTGACCGAGGTCATGGGGCGGGACCGGGAGTCTCCACCGCGGCAGCGCCGCATACTCCAGCACCGGCAGCAACTGCGCCTCAAGCAGCTTTGGCTGGAAAACTAGGAAGAACGGCGACGCAGGATAAATTACATCCACAGTCGAGATGCAGCCGCAGGAGAAATTCTCCTTCGG
The DNA here is from genome assembly GCA_003139995.1 of Candidatus Acidiflorens stordalenmirensis. Taxonomy (GTDB): domain Bacteria; phylum Acidobacteriota; class Terriglobia; order Terriglobales; family Acidobacteriaceae; genus Acidiflorens; species Acidiflorens stordalenmirensis. The sequence goes on from PLIC01000032.1 coordinate 6,596, forward strand.
GAAAAACATCGGATCCCCGCTCACGTCAGCCACCAGGCCATATGCGGCGAGCGTCTGCCTATAAGCAAGGACGGCAAGCGCCGCGTAGTGCGCCCCGCCCGCCTCGGTAAGATCGGCGGTCAGCTCTTCGTCGAACGTGTTGCCCTTCGCGTTGAGCGCGGAGTACTGCTTTTCTGCCGTATCCAGCATGTCCTCAACCGTCATATTGTTGCGCTGCCAATAGGGCCGCAGATTCCGTTGCAGATATTGAATGGCATAGCCCTCGGTATAGGAGACGAGGAGGTGACGCGTGACTGGCTCTGTGCCAATTGAGCCGAATTCGAGTATCACCGCCAGGTGCGAGTTTGCCGAACCAGCAGGTTGAGGCATGCCCATCGAGTCGCTCGCCGAAAGTTTGCCCTGAGCCGCGAAGGCCTCGGCAGGATCAGGAGTAATTGCCGTCGCCGAATCTTCATCTTTCGAAATCGCAAGATGGAAATAGCCCCAGTCGATGCGCAGATCGTCGCCTGAGCGGTTGAGGATGTTCTGATCGCGCGACCCAACCGAGAGAACGTTGAGCAGTGAGGTCTGGTTGCGGAATGCCACAACCTGCTGGCTTTGATCATTGACGGCAATCACCGGATCCACGTCGAGAAGAACAGAAACTCTGTGCACCGCTCCATCGGTTGCGTGCACGCTCCAGGTCAAGTAAGTTACTGGCCGCGAAAGTACATCCAGGTCGCTCATGATCGCCGGTGTAAAGAACGTGAACTCCATCGCGACGCCGCTCTGGCGAAACTCGTAACGAGTGTGCGTAGGCGTGACCGAACTTCCGTCTTGCTCCATTGCAGAGAGCGCATCCGGGTGGTGACCCATGAACCGAAACGGCTTGCCGTCGATGCGAGCGATGCCGGCGATTGGTTGTGCAGCGCCTGTCCAGTGAGTTGTCTCGGAGTCGGCAAGATTGTCGGTCGCGGACCATATGCTGAAGTACGGGTCGTGTGTGATGAGCGGGGTCGCCGGAGCCCGTTGCTGAGGCAGAGTGGAAGCAACGCCAAGGAAGAAAACGGAAAAACCGGCAACAACTGATGCGCCTTTCGTCATGGGATCCCTTTTCGACCGCACACTTTCTCAATGAATCACTGATTTACCGACCGGCGTCTTCGCGATCGAAGAACGACTGGGCGCTGGCTGTATGCTGGAAAGCACAACCTCGACGTCATGCTTACCGGCCAGGGTCGCGGGAATAAAAGCCTCTGGTTGAGCGGCTCCATCCAGCTTGCACTGCAGGATTCTTCTTCCCGCCCCCGTTATCGTGATGTTTAGCACTGCCTGTCGATAATGCACTCCCTGCAACGTAATGGAGCGCAACCCAAGACTGGCTGGAATAGTGGGTTGAAGGCGTATGCCTCCATCCTCGAAGTGCATTCCAAGGAGCACTTCATGCACCATGCGCACGTAACCGGTTGCCGACCACGTCTGGTGGCGAACGGAGTCCCATAGCAATCCTGCCTGAACGCCCCCGTAAGGCTCTCCAGTGTAGGGATGATACATTTCCCGGAAATCGCCCGAGCGCAAGGCCAGTTGGGTTGCGTCAAGAAACTCTTTCGCAAACACGGAGGACTCGCCGACAGAGGCCGCCGCCGTAGCCCAAAATGCGTTAATGAATGGCCAGATGGTTCCGTTGTGACGTCCGAAGTTCTGGTTCGTCGGATCTCGGTAGCGCGGGTACGGCGGCCAAGTGCAGGCGATGCCCCATCGCGTTGCGCTGGCATGACGAACGATGGCATTCGATTGCTGCTCGCTGCCCACGCCTAACAAAATGGCAAACGCTTCTCCAAGAGCCTCCTGCGTTGAGTCGATCCTGCCCTCCCCATCGCGAAGGTAGGCAAAACGATCCAGGTTGGGCATCCACAGAATGTGCTGGATGGCGTCTCGCAGGTTCGCCGCTTTCTTGTCCAGGTCGTCAGTTTCCTGCGGCGCCGCTCCAAGCTTCCGCCCCATAACAGCAGCCGCCCGATAGGCTCCGTAATAAACGCTATTTGTACTGAGCACTTCCATGTCTGCCGCTTGGGAGTAATCAAAAACGTTGTCACCGTGTTCATCATTGAAGGGTGGAGCCGGATATGCGGCTTCGCCATCACCGTAAACGGCCGGACCTCGAAAAAGTCCGGTGCGCGCATCGTATTCCGTCGATCGCATCGCGGCGAGCGTGCGCAGCGAAACGTCATACGCGCTTTTCAGAAAAGGCTGATCTCCGGTAACCTGCACATAATGGAGCGCCGCAAGAATCCATATCACCTTGTCCCAATATTGCCCGCCAATGAGTGGCCCATCCGGAGTAAAGTCAACCTCATGCCACAGGGTGCGCTTAGCAATCTCCGGAATCAGCAGAGATGCGGCATTCCAACTGTTAATGGACGAGTCCCTCGTCCAGGTTCCATATCCCTGCCCGGCTTCGAGCATTCCCTGATGAAGGTTGTACTCCATCACACGCAGGGCAAGCTGGTAGGCCTCCGCAAACTCAGCGACCGGCGCGCCCTTGATTTCGAGGGTCGGCGCGGGGATCCAACGATCTTCCTCCGTGGGCAGAGAGCTGACCCATGCAGGCTGTCCGATGGTGAACGTCGCGCTCAACTGTGCGCTTGAGGAACCACCTGCAAATACTGTGTAGGGTCCCGGTTCCACATTCCACTGCCGTTTTGCATTCCATACCGCAAGCTGGCGCTGCTTGAGCGGGAAGGTAAGCGTTCTGCTCTCTCCCGGCTGAAGGTGGATGCGCTGGAATCCCTCAAGCGCTTTATCGAGGGTAATAACGCTGCTGACATCATGATGCAGGTAGAGTTGTGCAACCTCATCTCCTTCCAGCTTGCCGGCGTTGGTGACAACGACCGTAACCATCAGGTCGTCTTTTGAATTTGGTTCCGGTGCATGTACTACAAGGTCGGAGTAGCGAAAGGTGGTGTAGCTCAAACCGTAGCCGAGCGGAAACAGCTCTTCGCTAGTGTGGTCGCGAGCGTCCTTGTCGTGCAACTTCTCCTGCGGTTCTACCTCCGCATCTTCAGCGGCGGAGAGTGCGGTCGGCAGCCTCCCCGCGGGATTGCTTGTGCCAACAAGAACCGCGGCTATGGCGCGCTCTCCCGACTGTCCCGGCGACCATGCCTCCAGAATCGCGGGAATGTGCTTCGCAGCCCAAGGCAACGTTCTCTGGAATTTGCTTTCATAGATGATTACCGTGTTTTCGTTCGCCGCGAGGATCGCCTTCAGAAAAGTACCTTGCTCGCTTTGTGATTGGAATGCCTTTCCGCTCTTGGCCCCAGCCGGTGCGGTGGCGGCATCGCGCAGAACAATGAGAACAACATCCGCATTCTTCACATGAGACACGGTCGAATCCGTGTCTCTGCCGTCGTCTGGCATGACCTGCGCATCCGGGAGCAATTTCTGAATCTCCTCGGCAAGCGTATCCGCGGGCGGAGCCGTGTTGATCCTCTTCGCGTCACCGCCTTCTGACGGCGGCTCAATGACAACAATGTGCCTTGACGCGTGCGACAACGGCAGAAGGTGGTTCTCATTGCGAAGCAAGGTCAGGGATTGAACGGCTGTTTCGAAAGACACATCGTATGCACCAGGCACGGTATTAGACGTAGGCTCGGAGGACGAATTGGGATCGTCGAACAATCCCATGCGGAACTTTGCGCGGAGAACATCACCCACAGCGTAATTGAGAGTCTCCGGTGAAACCACTCCAAACTTCACGCAGTCGCCGATGATGTTTGCCAGCGCTTCGTCCTCATAGTCGTTCCACTGCATTTCTGTACCTGAGTTCAGCGCAAGGCAGATCGTGTCATTTGGAGTTGCTCCGATGTGCTGCGTTTCAAGTAAACCACGGATTGATCCCGGAGCAGCCAATACCACTCCGTGAAAGTTCCATTCGTTGCGTAAGATGTCCTTCAAAAGTCCGGCATTGGTGGCCATGGGAACGCCATCAATTGCGCTGGAGCCCATAACGACCCCCATGGCATTTCCCTCGCGCAAGACAGGCTCGAATGGCTTCAGGAGATCCATCCGCAATTCCCGCTCGCCAACCTGCAACGACTTCGCGCCAGGCCCCGAGGCCGTACCCGTCGCAAAATATGCGGGGAACGCCATCACAGAATGTGCCGCATTTGCCGGTTCGCCTTGCAGGCCCTGCACGTAAGCGCGCCCCATCTGGCCGATGAGCCACGCATTCTCGCCAAAGCGTTGGTCTACCAGTGTCGATGGCAAGTCCGCTGTAAAGCTGAAAAGCGGGAAGATCACTGAGTTGATTCCGAGGGCTCGTTGGCGAGTGGCAAAAATGCTCCCAGCTTGCTTGGCCAGTTCCACGTTCCAGGTTGCGCAGAGATTTGTCAGAGCAGGAGCGCCGTGCATTTCGGCATTCGCGAATGAAGCTGCGCCGACCGCCAGAGGCGGAATTCCCAGTCTGGAATGTTTCGTCACCCAATCCTGAATTCCATTGGCCGGAGCCGCGTCCAGCAAGATGCCTCCAATCCCAAGCGTGGTCCAGGAGGGCTGTCCTGGCTGCGGGTTCGCACCTGCAGTTCCAGCCGGCGGGGTAAGCAACCCTGGCGGAATTGGAACCATGTCGAGTTGGTGCGCCTTCTCCACCAAGCTCATGCGATCCAGCAGATCCTGCACACGCTGGTCTACAGACAACTTGCTTTGCCTATAAGGGGGAACCGCATCCGGAGCGGTCTGCTGCTGGGCATGGAGATGCATGGGAGCCGTACTCGCAGCTCCTAACAGAGCCCAGAGGACACACTGGAACAGAGTGCAATGGATTGAAAACTCATGAACAAATAGCGGCATCGTGTGCCGGCGTAGGCGCAAAATCATTCCCTTTTCCACCTTCCCTTGCATGGTTGTCACCTTCCCCTGATCTCTTTTTGTCCATTGGTCGAAGGCATCCGAGTCGGGCTGCGGACTGCAACTCACGTAGTTCGCTCACACCCAGCCTCGCGTACTGTTTTTTCCAGGCATAGTACGTCGCTTCGCTGATCCCCACCTTCCGACAATGCCTCCCTATTGATGAGATTTGTCCGTGAGGTCTATGTAGACTGGACTTCCATTGTCGTAGCGACATCCGTTCAGTAACCACGTGAACTCAATGATGTTCAAAGGCGAGAACAACGATTCCTGAACTCCGTCGGCTGCCGGAGTCTTGTTGATGGCTTCGGCGAACGTTCCAACTTGAATGCTTTCGCGCAAGACGCCGGCTATGAACAAGACTGCTTGAGAATTTTGTTTGGCATCGATCAGGCCGTATGCAGTGAAGTTCACATCGGGATACTTATAATTCTCAAACCCCAACCCACTTTTACCCGGACGAAACCCTTGATTGAAATAACTCACCAGGCGCGCCTCAATGTCCGGAGAGAATTGCCGTATGGCAAGAGCTTGGGTAATGTACGCAGAAAACGATTCCTTCCTTGGCTCAACGCGATCGTCTCGGGAAAACCGCTTGTCCTTCGTGAAGAAGTACTGGTGTATCTGCGTTGGGTCCGAGAAGAACCACGTCGCGCTGTTCTCAGCCATCTGGGTCTGCTTGCTCCGCCACATTTGCGCATCAGATGAGTCTCCTAGTTCGGCGCAGATCAGATTCGCAAAGTCCACGTCATATATCCAGGATGCTGTGAATTCCAAGTCCTTTTCATCCGCGATATTGTGATCTCCATATATCCAGCGGGGATTCTCCTCTTCCCATAAGAGATTCTTCCTGATGACCGGGTAGAGTCTCTGAAGCAGTGCCCTATCGTGAGTTCTGGAGTAGAGAATCCATGCGGTTTGTGCTTTTCGGGCCGGGAGAGATTCTCCTGCAATCGCGCCATCCTTGTCGACCAGCGACATCAACCCGGCAAATGCCGACCACGCAGCGTTGCAATCGACATAGCAAAGCCATTGATAGCCGAGCACACTATCCCATTGAGCAGTCCCTGGTGCTCTTGGGTCTCCTTCGTTCCAGAGCGAAGGCTTCCCAGTCATTAGCTGGTCATAGGCGAACGACGATTCCGGCAGTTTTCGAACTACATCTTGGATAATGAAGGTCCAGGCAGCATAGTAGGCCCGACGGTGTTGCGCCACAGTGACCCCCGAGCCTACACTGCCTTCGATCCCCCACTTCTGCGGAGCAGGAACACGCCGAAGATCCCCTTCGATCCTGGCTCTTGAATGTGCCAACGTCTCGGAGATGGGTTGATGGAAGCATTGTTTTGCTCGTGCGGTGGCAGTCGCTTCTCCTTCCGAGTGTGTTGCAAAACCGAACCCTATCGCAAACTCCGAAGGTCCCGCGACCAAGTTAACTCTGAGTTCGTACCCACTTGGCTTTATGATTGCATCTGCTTGCAATGGCAGAGGATGCCCATTAACTATGCGGGCGAACACCATTGCATAAATGTAATCATGGGAGGATACGACAAGCATGTCATCAGCAGGGATCCAGTTTGCCTGTTCAGTCGCTTCATAGACGCCGCCCAGCTCCACGGTCGCATCGGCTCTGCTTGTGAAAGCCAAGTCCCGGATCAGAGAAGAGTTTTCATCCACAAAGAAGTCTTGGCCATCCAGCTGAATGCTGTCGGGGTAGTCTGCGCTAAAGGCAAACTTATATGGAAACCACGTAGTACGCAGCGATGTAGCGGGTTCGGAACTGCTCGCTGAAGTGCCTACAAGCACATGGCTGGTATTAAGTAGCTTGATGGTTCTAGTCCCAACCCAGCCTCCCAAATTCAATGGGATATCTTTCGTTAGAGGCGCGGGGATCTGGGAAACATCAACTGGGCTCGGATTCAGAACGAGCCGACCACCTGGAAAGGACAGCCATTGCCAATGATTGGAACCGTTCGCAGAAATGCTATCAGCATCAAACTGAGCATCTCCCGAAAAGTCAACGGTTCCGACGACGTGGTCCTTCGCCAAAGCGCATCGCCCCGTCGTCAGAAGCAATACTGCAGCTAGGATCCGCGCGTGTTTCATCATCACCGCTTGAAACTCCTTCGTCTTATTTCGGCACCGTGTGCAGCATTGTGCCTGTCACCGTAGAATGTGATGCGGTCTCTGTCATGCAGAACACACGATTGTCAAATCCCAGCGTGGCAGCGGTCCTTTCCCTGTGTTCGTGCTACGAGAAACAAGGAACGCGGTCGGTAACCAGTATTCCGTTACTACACCTCCCTATTGACGAGATTTGTCCGCGAGGTCCACATAGACTGGATCTCCACGGTCGTAGCGACATCCGTTCAGTAACCAGGTGAACTCAATGATGTTCAAGGGCGAGAACAAAGATTCCTCAACTCCTTGGGCAGCTGGAGTCATATACGGATTGATAGCTTCGGCAAATGTTCCAGCTTGAATGCTTTCGCGCAAGACGTCGGAAATGAGCGAGACAGCCTGATCTGTTCGCCCGGCGTCGAAAAGTCCGTATACGGTCAGGTTCATATTGGGATACCTGAAGTCACCCTCAAACCCCTGGCCCCTTTGATTCGGGTGAAAGCCTTGATTGAAATAATTTGCTAGGCGTCCTCTGATGTCAGGAGAGAATTGCTGCACTATAGCAAGAGCTTGAGTGATTTCTTTTATGAGCTTAACCCGATCAGCGCTTGAGTTGCCCTTGCCATTTGCGAAGGGGAAATTTTGGCGTATCTGAGTTGGGTCCGAGAAGAACCATGTCCTGCTGTTCTCAGCCATCTCGGCCTGTTTCCTTCTCCACATTTGCGCTTCTGACGAGTCTCCCAATTCAGCGCAGATCAGACTCGCAAAGCCGGCATCATAAATCCAGGATGACGTAAACTCGAAGTCCTTCTCCTTCTCGTGTGCGATCTCGTCTGCGGTATTGTGATCCCCGTAGATACATCGGGGGTTTCTCTCTTCCCATAATAGGTTCTTCCGAATCGCAGGATAGACTGCCGCAAGCTGTGCCCTATCGTGTGTTTTCGAATAGAGTATCCAGGCGGTCTGCGCCTTCCGTGCCGGCAAGGACTCTCCTGCAATGTCGCCATTCGCGTCCACCAGCGACATCAACCCAGAGAATGCCGACCACGCAGCTCTGCAATCGATATAGCAAAGCCATTGATAGCCGAGCACACTATCCCATTGAGCAGTCCCCGGCGCTCTCGGCTCTCCTTCGTTCCAGAGCGAAGGCTTCCCAGTCATTAGCTGGTCATAGGCGAACGATGATTCCGGCAGTTTTCGAACCACATCCTGGATAACGAACGTCCAGGCAGCATAATAGGCCCGACGGTGTTGTGCCGCGGTGACCCCGCCCAACCCTCCGCCCGCTTCGATCCCCCACTTCTGCGGAGCAGGAACACGCCGAAGATCCCCTTCGATCCTGGCTCTTGAATGCGCCAACGTCTCGGAGATAGGCTGATGGAAGCATTGTTTTGCTCGTGCGACGGCAGTTCCTTCCCCTTCCGACCGCGTTGCAAAACCGAACCCGATCGCAATCTCCGACGCTCCTGGCCCCAAGTTGACTCTGAGCTCGTACCCCCTTGGCTGTATAGCTGCATCTGCTTGCAATGGAAGTGGATGCCTATTAACGATACGGGCGAACACCATTGCATAAACGTAATCAGGGGAGGATACGACAAGCATGTCATCAGCAGGGATCCAGTTTGCCTGTTCAGTCGCTTCATAGACGCCGCCCAGCTCCACGGTCGCATCGGCGCTGCTCGTGAAAGCCAAGTCCCGGATCAGAGAAGAGTTTTCATCTACAAAGAAGTCTTGGCCATGCAGCTGAATACTGTTCCCGTAGTTTGCGTCAAAGGTAAGCTTGTATGGGAACCACGTAGTACGCAGCGATGTAGCGGGTTCGGAACTGCTCGCTGAAGTGCCTACAAGCACATGGCTGGTATTAAGTAGCTTGATGGTTCCAGTCCCAACCCAGCCTCCCAAATTCAATGGGATATCTTTCGTTAGAGGCGCGGGGTTCTGGGAAACATCAACTGGGCTCGGATTCAGAACGAGCCGGCCGCCTGGAAAGGACAGCCATTGCCAATGATTGGAACCGCTCGCAGAAATGCTATCAGCATCAAACTGAGCATCTCCCGAAAAGTCAACGGTTCCGACGACGTGGTCCTTCGCAGAAGCTAAGAGGTTCAAGGGCATAAACAATAGCGCGAGGCTAACTACCGCGCATTGAAGTTTCCGCATGATTTCGTTCCTCTTTTCCAGATCGCCACCACCGGCAATGCAATAAGTGCTCTTTCGAATGGTGCTCCCCTCCATCTGAATGCAGTGATGAGAAGAGCCCTTCAGCTGTGTTCAACGGCAGTATCTCCGGGGGAAACCCGCCGTCGGTTCGGAGCGTGCGCCGCAACTTGAGGGTTGCGGCGGTCGGTGGTTGTAGAATCCTCCGACTCGCTGACAAGAATTGCTGCCTAGAATGTGAATCGGCCAGAAAGTTGGCCAACCCGATTGCCATACACCCCTGTCACTTGACCAAAAAACTGGTCGTCTCTCCCGGTATCGGGAGCGTTATAGTGATGTTGATTCAGCGCATCGAAGAACTCCGCGCGCAACGTGAAAGCATACCGCCCGTCCTGTCCAAACCTTAGGGCCTTGGCAATGCTTATGTCCGTATCGTTGTAATTAGGCCCCCAGCCCTGAACAATATAGGGAACGTTTCCGAATTGGCCTGTCGGCGGATCGGTGAAGGCACTCGCGTCAAATGCGGTATTGCTTGGGTCAGCCAGATTGTTCAGATCAAGCCTGCCACGTGGATTCTTTCCATAATGGAATCCGGGAGCGACGTTCGATCGGATTGGCCCCATCCAGCCGGGAGTCTCGTAATTCGCGGCCGAAGGTCCGAGAATGGGGCTGCCTGTCTGATAAGTGCAGAGGATTCCGATGGTCCAACCACCGATAGCCTGGTTGAGGAGCCTAGACGAGAATGCCCATCGTTTACCGGTTCCGAACGGAAGATCGTAGTTCACATAGCCTTTGGCTACGTTCTTCTGATCAATTCCGACGGCCCAATGCTTGGCCTCACTGTACTCCTGGATGTTCTGGAAGCCATAATTGCCGCAGCAGCCTCCAATGTTGTTGGTGGCTTGCACGCTTCCTGTCGCCTTTGACAGAGTGTAGCTCATATCCATCGATAGCCCATGAGCGTTGTGGGCCTTGGCTTCAACGATAAAAGCGTTGAACTCGCTTACACCAAGAGGAGAGCCACCATATTGGATGGGGCCAACTGTTGAAGCCAGTTGAGGATAAGGTGAGATTGCCGACCATGCGTACCCGCTAAACCCCGAATAGGGATAGGGCACACCGGCTGCCGCCGCCTGTCCAGGGCTGGTGACAACGGCATCCACCTGCCCGGCTTCAAGTATCGCACTGTATGTCGCCCAGCTTGGATAGTTCAGTGGGGTTTCTAATGCTCCGTCATGGAGGCGGGAGCCCTTATTGCCGACATAGTTAGCGCTCAGAAGGATATTTTTCGCCGCCTCCCACTCGATGCCACCATTGAAGTTCTGGACCATTCCTAAACGGAGAGTGGTGGGGTCGACATACCATGGACTTCCATTGCCGGTGGGCAAGTAGGTTTGGCTGCTCGTGCGGCTGTAATAGAGTGGCTGACCTGGATAGCCATTATTCCAATCGTATGCAGTTGAGCCGCTAACGAAGTTGTTGACCTGATTGTTTGCAATCCAAAACTGGTTGTCTTCGTATGGGCTAAGTCCCCATTGTGTATTGATATTCAGTGGGACATACGTAATGCCGTATCCTCCGCGGGCTACGAAGTTATTCTTCAGACGATAGGCCGCGCCCAGGTGGGGACTGAACTGCCACAAGTCATTGGTCGTTTCGAAACTCTGACTGCTGTTGGTGGTGAACTGCCACGCTCCTGGATAACTTCCCCACGCGCCGCTGGGATTGGTCAAATGAGGATTGAATTGTTGCCATTGTCCAAGCGCATCATGAAAGGGTGTGTTCGCGTCCCAACGAAGTCCTAACTCCACGGTCAGGCGTTGAGAGGCCTTCCATGAGTCATCGACAAAGAGATCGTAGTTTTTGCGACGCGAATAACTCGGATCAGGCTCCTGAATCGAGGCACTGGTTACGTCTCCAAGCATCATGGCTGCGAAACCGGACCCTATAAATGGTGCGACTCGACTGTCAATGGGCCCTCCTGTGTTGTTGGCGAAGTTGTAGATTTGCGGGCCGCCAAAGCCATTGTTGTTTTGCATTGCCGAAAACTCGCCACCGAATTTAAAGGTGTGCTTGCCTTTCAGCCATGAGACTGCATCCTGGTAGTGGAACACAGCATAATGGTAATGATCTTCGGTGACCTGGCTGGTGCTGGTCTCGCCGATGCCATTTCCACCGCCAAAGTTAAGAATCGGGAAGTTATTGCTATCGCTGTTAGGGAACCCATAGGCCACTGGATTTTCATGTGGCCATGATGATTCGTCCGTGAAGAGGTAAACGTACGACCCTGACAGAGTATTGACCAGGTTGGGGGTAATTGCGAAGGTGTGGCGAGCGCGGTAAATATGCTCATGGAGGGTCGATTGGCCACCACTGCTAAGTGGTCCTCCGGTATAGTAACCGAGCCCGCACCCAGCACACGAACCCGCGTTGAAGAGCGTCACGTATGTAAATCCAAACATAAGGCTCTGACGTGCAGTAAGTTTGTCGTCAGCCCGTAAGTCGAAGTTGTCTTTGATCGCAGGCCCCCCGTTATTGGTAGAAAAGTTGTTTGTGATTGTCGGCAAGGTAGGGACATAGTACTTCTGATAGAGAGAAATGATCCCTTTCGATAGAGTGCCGAACCTTGATGTCGGAATTATGTTGCCGGGGAATGGCGTTCCGCAGGGAATGCCGTTCACGGATGTCCATGTAGCAGGGTCAAAAATCTGACCATAGAGATAGGGCTGTCTTGTGCACGGGTTGATAATGGGTTGCTGTGTCGTTGGATCATTAATTACACCCTGGTAGGTTCCCTGGGTAAGCAGAGCGCTGAAATCGCCACCGAGCATGGTCGTTGTTGGAACGGTCGCGCTCGCAGGAGTAAGGATGTTGTTGGTTTGAGAATATCTCTCCCAGGCTCCAAAGATAAAAGTATGATTCTTCCAGATCGGGCCGCCCATGCTTCCCCCGTAGTCGTTAAACCTGTCTCTTGCTCTGCCATATTGCGAGCGGCAGGCAGGGACGTCGCTGGAAGATGAGCATTGGGCGAGAAAGTAGTTGTCAGCCCAATCATTTGCATTTAGATCTTCGTTTTGCGTGTAGTAGAAGGCAGAGCCGTGAAGGGAGTTGGTTCCGGATTTCGTCTCGTATAAGACGGCGCCGCCACCTGTAGCAGCGTGATCGATATTGACGCCGGCGATCTGCACTTGCATTTCAGAGATCGAATCTTGACCCTGCGTTAGGACAACGCCCTGCATGGCAGAAGTCGCATCGATGCCATCAATCAGGACTGACTTTGAAAACTGCTGCGACCCCGCAATGTCGTCCTGATACCAGTATCCCATCATTGTTGGGGTGATCGCATACTGAATATTGGAGGCGTCACGACCGCCATTCACACTCATAGGGATCGTGTTGATGTCCTTGCTCTCAACGGTCACTGCAACCATCGAGTTCTCAGTATCAAGAAGTTGCGGAATACCAGTCACGTGCACTGTTTCAGAGACCGAACCGACTGAAAGTTTGGCATTCACTTCCAGAACCTGCGCAGCAACCAAATGCAGACCCGGCGCAGAGAATGTTTTGAATCCCTCATGTGTAAGGTCAAGGGTGTAATCCCCGATCGGCAGGTTGGGAATCGAGTATAGTCCGGCTTGGTTGCTGACGCCCTTGAATACCAACTTGGTATCCGCGTTCGTGACGGTCACATTCGCTGCCGGCAGAACCGCACCGCTGGAATCTGTCACTGTTCCGGCGACGGTTGCTGTGTCATGTTGCGCCCACGATATTCCTGATGCGATCAGGAATACAGCGGAGAGTCGCAGAGTGAGAGTGAGAAGTCTCTGCATTGTCGATTGACATGTCGGTTGCATATGCGTCCCTCCTGAATTTAGCGTCTCGTCTCCGATGTTGTGAAGTGTCATTGCGCAAAAACCTCCTCATCTGCGGGAACCGCCTTCAGTGCATTGGCCTGCGCCTGTGCAGCAAGTGTGAGAGTTCTGGACGCGATCCAAATAGAAGCAAGTTGAAGGACCGCCACGATTGGCAATGCGTATTTCAAGGCAGCAATATCCGAAATCCAGGTTGCAAGAACCAGGAATAAGCCACATCCCAGCGCTCGTCCCGCAAACAGGCCGCATTCATGATTGAGGATGTACGCGTACTGATTCTTACCCTCGCCGCGTGAAACTGTTTCCGTGATAAGGAATTGAATGGGGAAGTAGGCCAAATCGAGAATGGGCTTCGCCAATATGAGACAAGCCATGAAGATGATGACGCCCGTTGCATTGAATAGGGCGGCGTTGACGACAGTTCCAATGAAGAACAACAGGAGACCGATTGAAAACACAAGAACGCGATGATTTGGCTTTGCTACTCTTCCGATTCCATATAGGAAAAACGACGAAACGATTCCTCCGACGGCCTGGATGGTTCCCAAAGTACCTTCTTGCCCCACGAGCATCATGATTAGCATCGCCGGCGCAGTGACTATGTAGCCCTGGACTAAACCTTTGAGTGCGGCCAGCACGAGCATCTTGTGCCATAAAGGATCGAAGCGGAAGAACACAAACGTCGTGAGTGGAGGATTTTCAAATCTTCCAAAATGCACGACAATGGATGCGAGAACGGTAAGGACGATGACACAGATCGACACAATCCGATACGCATTATTCGGATTACCGTTAAGCCATCTGTTTCTAGTCGTGCCCGCTATGAACAGACCAATTCCCATAGGGACAATCACCGACGTGAATGTAAGGAAAAAGGACTCCAGGCCGTAGTAGTAGTTTCGATTACTGTCATTGGTTGTCGATAGCACCAAGAAGCCGCGGTTGGCCCAGAACAATCCGGTGGCCAGGCCCATCATGGAGCCGGAGATTGCGATTCCAGACATCGTAATGACGGGCGAAGACATCATTAAGATCATCGCGATCCCGCTCAACAGCATCGCAGCTGAGTAAAGGTGGTTGATACTAACGCTTCTCAGCAGGAACCCATTGATCAGGAAGGCGGCTGGGGTTGCAGTGTAGATTGCAAGTTGGTAGGTGAGCACTTTACTGACTGCATGAGAGTTGCGCATGACGTAAGCGGCTACGAAAATTTCGATGACAGGCAGAACAAATGCAAAGAGCATGTTCGTGAGCAGCAGGATCCTCATGTCTCGGGGACACGAAAGAAAGAGGTTGTATTCCTTCATGAGCCTGTTCATGCACACTCCCGGGACACGTCGAGGGAATTAAGAATTTCGTTGATCGAGAATGTGGCGGCGCAAATCACGCTGTCGGAGGCGCCATAGTAGATGGTCACGCGGTCGCCATCGACCAGGTGACCGTTGGTAAAGATGACCTGGCCGAAGAAGCCCTCCTGCTCGTAGGGAGCCAGCGGTTCCATGATGGGCGTCTCGGAGCGTGCCAGCACCCGCCATGGCTCGTCGAGGTCCAGCAGCAGTGCGCCAAGACAGTACCGGTTTTCTTTCGTCGCGCCGTGATACACCTCTAGCCAACCTTCAGGTGTCCGGATCGGAGCGGCTCCTGCGCCAACGCGGGCGCTATCCCAGCAACCCTCGCGGCTATGGGCCACGCAACGGTGCCTGCCCCAGTGAATGAGGTCGGGCGATTCGGCGAGCCAAATGTAGTTGCCGCCCAGTTCCGGGCTGCTGGGCCGGTGGAGCGCGTAGTATTTGCCGTCAATTTGCTCCTCAAAGAGCGCGCAGTCCTTGTTGTGCGGCGGAAAGATCATCCCCTCATTGGCAAAGTTCTTCCAGTCGCGTGTTGTGCGCAGCCCTACCCCCACTCCGTTATTGGAGACCTGTGTATAAGTCAGGTAGTAGGTCCCGTCGATCTTCGCTACACGGCAGTCCTCAATCCCGTAGGTTTCCAGTTCGCCGGTCCCCATCAGAGGCTGGCTTTGCTCCGGTTCGACGAAGTGCACGCCGTCGTCGCTGGCCAGGAGACGAAGATGGGAGAGAGTTGTGAGGTAGTCCCGCCCGTCAAAACTAATCACGCGGGGATCGCTCAGATCAAGTCTTTTGTCGTCCGAATCGAATTGGAGCACTTCAAAGCGGCCCTCGGGATCCAGGATGGGAAAGGAGGTTTTGCCCGGAACCTGTGGCGGGCGTTCGGCCACCCGGACCAGCAACCAGATCTTATCCTGATACCGAAATACCCCGGGATTCAAAAGGCACGTCACTTCCATGCCTGCGAAGCTCGGACGGAGGTTCCTTGGCCTGAGGATAGGGTTCTGCCCGAAGCGTTGTGCCAGATCGCTGGTCATGCGCTCTTTGCTTTCTTGAGGCTCGGCTATTCGCACCGGCATTTCACAACACAACAAAACTAAGGATTTGGAAGCCGTCGATAACCTTGCTGCAAACCGAGTGAGTCCGAAAAGGGGTTTACAGGATAAATCTTTTATAATCAATGCGATTTACATGTGATTCACGTCAAAATGACCACCAGAGCGTGGGCCACGGGGAAGCGGGTTCACCTCAGGGGCGACATCTCCAAGGGACCAGTCAGGTGGTCGGCTCTGCACTGCGGAGGATGGTCAGTCAGCCTCAAGGAGACCGCAGTTCCAGACCGGCTTTTCCTCGCGCGTTCTATACGCTACAATCAGGCCGCAATTCAACAATCCATGTCGCGTGCGAAGACTTGGCTGGAAACCAGCCGAATCAAACGGAGATGGATTAATCGCTGATGAAGGAAATGGATCCAGAACTTCGGGGGGATGATCGCTGGCAGTTGATCGAAAGGATCACCGCAAGCGCTTGCTTCCAGAAGTCGGCGAAACTTAGAGATCTGCTGTGCTACCTCGCGGAGAGAACCCTTCATGGCCAGCCGCAGGATCTGACTGAGCACCGCATTGGCGAGGCCGTTTTTGGCAAAGACGAGGATTACAGTGTCGTCGAGGACAGTTCTGCCCGTGTGCACATCCGCCAGTTGCGGCTCAAGCTGCATGAGTACTTCGACGGAGAAGGCCGCGACGAAACTTGGATTGTTGAGATTCCGAAAGGGGCTTATACAACACTATTTAGGCCCGTCGAGCAGAGAGCGTCCGCGACGCCTGCGCCAGTTGAGACCGGCCAGCAACCCAAGTCCTGGGCCAGGCTGCTGCCCTGGGTGCTCGCGGCGCTGCTTCTGGTCACCACTCTGATTGCATGGCTTCGCCAACCTCCGCTTGCACCGCCCATTCCGCCACCTTGGCCACTGGCGGCTCTCTTCGATCCGCCCAATCGTCCCGTTGAGGTGGTGGTGGCGGACGTCAATTACGGCATGATGCGCCTCATTGACGAGCAGCCGGTGACGTTGGAGCGGTACCTGAGCCCCGCCTACCGTAGCGGAGAGGATCTCTCCAATCCGCACCCCACAGGTCGCGAGGCGCGCATGATGAGGTATCTGTCCAGTTCCCTGCTCACTTCATATGCCGATCTAGTGGTGGTTCAGACACTCATGCAGTTGAGCGGGAACTCTCGCGACTGGCTCGCTATTCGATCTGCCCGGGAGCTTCGCCCACGTGACCTGGAGGCAGGTAACCTTGTTCTCGTAGGCAGCCCAAGCTCCAACCCCTGGGTGTTTCACTTCCAGCACAAACTCAATTTTCAAGAGCGCGAAGGCGTCGTGGGTGAAAGCCTGAAATATTTCCAGAATCTCCATCCCAAGGCCGGTGAACAGGAAACCTACCACGGGCTGGTCTTCACGGGCAGTTCGGGAGAGGACTACGCAACCATCTCACTCCTGCCCCTTGCTAATGGGCGCGGCACAGTTCTCATTCTGCAAGGATTGCAACAAGAGGGTACGGAAGCTGCAGGGCTTTTTCTCGCGTATGCCGACAACCGGCAAAAGCTCCAGCAGGCTCTCGGCATTTCAAGCACCCGCGGGCAGCCCGTGTACTTCGAGGCCCTCATTCGCACGCAGGCGGTGGCCGGTGCTCCCAATGCTACTTCTATCGTGGCCACGCGCCTGATTCATCCGTGAGATAAGCGTCGCCGACGTGGCGAGCAGCAAAGCAATAAGATTCCGAAGTGTGAGTCTCTGCATGAGTTCTCCCGGCCAAGAATTAGAACGAATCGGCCAGTGCATCTTTTCGAATTGCTCCTGATAAACGTTAGGGCCCTATC
>PLIC01000239.1 GCA_003139995.1 Candidatus Acidiflorens stordalenmirensis
CACGTTAGAATGCCAAAATCAGTAATCGGTTGGAGCAGGGTACAGCGTGCGACCGCGCCACAAGTTGAGAGCACCTGTGACCGATTCGCTTGCTGGCACTGGTTTCCCTGATTCCTCCGTCTTGAGTCCGCCTACCACTTGCCCCACGATGCCGCGTGATGGGGTAATGGTCTGGCTTTCAAAATCCACGTCTGACCATTTCAAAGCCAACAGTTCGCTGACTCTCAGCCCTGTTGCTGCTGCCAAGAATACGGCGGTACGCGTTGGCTCGGGGAGTTCTCCCAGCAGTGCGGTCAGTTCATGGGTGGTGAGAACGTCAGGTTGCTTCGCTCGCTTGGCTGACTGCCTTACAAGAGTGATGGGGTTGCGGTTGAAAAACTCCCAGCGCATCGCGTGGGTGTAAAGGGCCGACATGATATTCCGAATCTTGGCGCGGCTACTGTTCTCAAGTGGCGTAGTGCTGAGCCATGCTTCGACTGCTACCGCTTTCACGTCTGACAAGTTGAGGTTTCCCCACATCGGCACAATCCACGTTTTCAGGTAGCTGCCATACACTTCCTGAGTCGAGTGCGCTTTCCGTGGGAGTTCATTTTGGGTGTAGTGTTTCACGAGTTGTGTTAGGGTCATTCCCGCTCCGTGGAGCAGGTCAAAGGATTGCCCCGCCTGCCAGGTGGCGGGCGTCCTGGAGCAACCGACAAAGAGAAACAAGCGCTGCGAGAAGAGGCATTGGAACTGCTTCGTAAAGGGGAAATACGAGTGTCCGTGGCCCTAAAACGAATAGCGCAACGACACGGGATCAGCCTCCGCAAAATGCAAAGAATTTGGGCACAGCCCCAGAGGAAATTCCGCCAGAAAGGCTGACTGCGCGCGCATTCCATTCCGGTTTCACGTCTGTTAATCGGTTGATATACACTCCGGCGCACTTTCGTGCCATTGCGCCATACACGCCTAAGTTATAGAATCCAATTGACTTAAGCGGGCCTGCCGCCTGTTGGAAGCAGCCGACAAGCCCTGACCACCAAGGGAGGTATGACTCCAATGGCAGCTGCGAAAACCCTACCGCAACAAGACTTATCCCGCAAATCCCCCGTTAACAGAACTGGCGTTCTCACGCTCACCGGCTTTGGAATTAAGGTGCGTATGCAGTCCGGTCATCTCGAAATCGAAGATGGTATTGGCCCTGAACGGCGTAAGATCAGGCTCGCCCGCGTGGGCCACGGGCTGAAGCGCTTGGTCTGCATCTCTGAGGATGGTTTCACGACCCTGAGTGCATTGAAATGGCTCGCTGAAGTTGGCGCTTCGTTCGTGATGCTGAACCGAAACGGAAAAGTCCTACTTGTGACTGGTCCGACTGCGCCTAGCGATGTTCAACGGAGAAGGAGACTGTTTGGCGGGCAAGCTGCGGCCCGGCAACGTGCATAGTGCCGAGGACTGGGAAGAAGTGCTTCTGCCGGAAATCGAGCGCCAACAGGGACTGGGGAAGGAGGTGGTGTTTCGAGCCGATGCCGCGTTTGCCAAGCCGGAGATCTACGAAACGCTGGAAGAACGCGGGGTGAAGTACGCGATTCGGCTTCCGGCGAACGACAACCTACTGCGGGACATCGAGGAACTGCTGACGCGCCCGATAGGACGGCCCAGTCACAAACCCGTGGTGTGGTACAAGGGCTTTCTCTATCAAGCCGCCAGTTGGAANNTACAACAAGCGCGGGACGGCGGAGCAGTGGATCAAGGAGGGGAAGCAGGCCGTAAAGATGACCCGCCTTTCTTGCCATCGGTTCCGCTCCAACGAGGTGCGGCTGGCGCTGAGCCTCTTGGCCTACAACCTGGGCAACTTATGGCGACGGCTGGCACTGCCCAGACAGATCGAGAACTGGTCGCTGACCAGTCTGCAACAACGGCTCGTGAAGACCGGTGGGCGGCTGGTGAAACATGCTCGCTACTACTGGCTTTTTCTGGCGGAAGGACATCTGAACCGGCGGCGGTTCGGAGCCATGCTGGGCCGGATCGTGCTGCTGCCGCTACGGACTGGATAGCGCTGGGCGAAGTAAGCCGCGCGGAATCTGGCTACAGCGGGGTTGGGTAAGGGAAAGGTGTTGCAAAACTAGGTCACAAATGGGGCAATTTTGGGCTGCACTGGTGCGGATGGAAGACCGTCGAGGAATGTTCCCGATGAAAAATCGTTTCACAGTGTCGCGAACAGGCGAGACGGATGTACTATGGTGCCGTTCTTGAGGCCAAAAAGGAAATTCCGGCTTAATGCCACGCGCACCGGAATGTCGTTCTTGACTGGCATCGTCAAGAGCGATGGCGGATCGATCTTGAAATCAGCGAGGGTGACCGGAATGGTCCCCGTGATGTGAGTCTCGCCGCCTTGTTTTTCCACTTTGAAGGGAACCTGCTTATACTGGGCCGTCTGGCCGGCGAACTGAATCTCCAGATCGGCATTGATGGTCGCCGATGCGGCGGCCGATTCGGGCAGGCGAGTGCGGACGGTTACCAGCGGAAACTCGGCGCCGCGCGTGACCTGCAGCAT
>PLIC01000068.1 GCA_003139995.1 Candidatus Acidiflorens stordalenmirensis
CAAATTTTTCCTTCGCCATTGCTACCTGCTCCTCGGCCCTATCTTTAAGGCCTATTTTTACCTCGCCGTCACTAGTCCGGCCCTCGAAAGCCCGCAGGGGGCTTCGCTGGCAGTGGTTCCGGCAGATACTCAAACGACGCAGATGCAAAGTACTCCCACTTCAGCAGTAGCAAGTGTTCGGGATCGGAAAGCTGGACCCATACCCCCAATCCATCCTCTGCGACGACGTAAGTCTCGAAATCTGCACCACCGGGAACAACCTCATTCAAAGCCGCCCGTCCGCTTGGGGACAACCAAAAATGAACGAATCTTCCTGCTAAATCCATATCAATGCTTCAATATCAAATCCTGACGCCCGACACCAAAAAACACGAGGTTCCTCAATCTATTCATGTCTTGATCCGAACCCGCATCGATAATGTCATCCGCAAGTTCCATCGGAATCGCAACCGCAAAAACTTTTCCCCCCGCCTCAATTCGCGCCAACCAGCGTAGCTGCGTACCCTGCCGAATCACGGCGCCCAGCTTGTACTCCGAACCCAAGCTCTCGAGAATCTTTTGTATGCGCTCTCCAAGCACTCTGCCCCTTCCGCGCTCGGCTTCTTCCCCAAGCTGCATTGCGACCACTCCTCGGGCGTATTCCTCTTCTGCAACGTTCATCTTGCGGGCAACTTCTTTCTGCTCGGCGCTAAGTTCGGGTTTCTGCGAGCCACTTGCTTTCAGCCACGCTTCCTGCGAGACGTGCCCACCCGAAATAACTACTTCAAAATCCGGAGAAGTCATGTTCACCTCCCTACACTCTTCCCCTGCGTCTTGGCGATGATTTCTTCCGCCACCTGACGCGGGGCTTCTTCATAGCGCGCAAAATGCATCGAGTACTCGGCGCGTCCCTGCGTGCTCGAACGCATGTGCGTCGCGTAGCCAAACATCTCCGCCAAGGGAACGATGGCCTTGATCACCTGCGAACCGGCGCGGTGTTCCATGCCTTCAATACGCCCGCGGCGCGAACTCAAGTCGCCCATAATCGCTCCCGCGTAATCTTCCGGAGTGACCACTTCCACCGCCATCACCGGCTCCAGAATCACCGGGCTCGCCTTGCGCGCCGCTTCCTTAAATGCCATCGAGCCGGCGATCTTGAACGCCATTTCGTTGGAATCGACATCGTGGTAACTGCCATCGTAAAGCGTCGCCTTGACGTCGACCATCGGATAGCCGGCGAGAACGCCGCCTTCCATGGCCTCCTGCATGCCCTGGTCGATTGGCTTGATGTATTCCTTCGGCACCGTGCCGCCCACGATTTCGTTGATGAATTCGTAGCCCTTGCCCGGCGCGTTCGGATCGAGGTAAATCTTCGCGTGTCCGTACTGGCCGCGGCCGCCCGTCTGGCGTATGTACTTGCCTTCCGCTTCCGCGTGCTTGCGGATGGTCTCGCGATACGCCACCTGCGGCTTGCCGACGTTGGCCTCGACCTTGTACTCGCGCATCATGCGGTCGACGATGATTTCCAGATGCAACTCGCCCATGCCGCTGATGATCGTCTGCCCACTATCCGGGTCGGTGTGGACTTTGAAGGTCGGGTCTTCCTGCGCCAGTCGCGCCAGCGCCATGCCCATCTTTTCCTGATCGGCCTTGGTCTTCGGCTCGACGGCCACCGAAATCACCGGCACCGCAAACACAATCGATTCGAGCGTGATCGGATGTTTCTCTTCGCAGATCGTGTCGCCGGTACCGACGTTTCTCAGCCCCACGACGGCACAGATGTCGCCAGCGAGAATTTCCTGAATATCTTCCCGCTTATTGGCGTGCATCTTGAGGAGGCGCCCAATGCGCTCGTGCTTCTGCGTACGCGAGTTCATCACCGACTCGCCCGAATTCAACTGTCCCGAGTACACCCGGATAAACGTCAACTGGCCGACATACGGGTCGGCCATGATCTTGAAGGCCAGCGCCGAAAAAGGCTCGTTGTCGTCGGCTCTGCGCGTAATCGTCTTCCCATTGGCGGGATCGAGGCCGTGCGTCTCTTTCGTATCGAGCGGCGAGGGCAGATAATCCACCACTGCGTCGAGCAACGGCTGGATACCTTTATTCTTGAACGCCGTTCCCACCACCACCGGAAACAGCTTCAGCCCGATCGTCGACTTGCGCAGCGATTGTTTCAGTTCGTCCGCCGAAATCGCTTCGCCCTCGAGAAACTTGTGCAGAATGTGGTCATCGTTCTCGGCGACGGTTTCGACCAACTGGGTATGGAACGCCTCGGCCTTTTTCTGCAAGTCCGCGGGAATCTCGCCGACGTGGTACTCCGCGCCGATGGTCTCGTCCTGCCAGATGATGGACTTCATGGCAACGACGTCCACCACTCCCTGAAACTTGTCTTCTTGTCCGATGGGGATTTGAATCGCTACCGGCTTCGCATTGAGGCGCTTGCGGATCGTGTCGATGGCATGCTCGAAATCCGCGCCCATCTTGTCGATCTTGTTAATGAAACAAATTCGCGGAACGCCGTACTTATCGGCCTGCCGCCATACTTTTTCCGACTGCGGCTGCACCCCGTGCACCGCGTCAAATACCGCCACCGCGCCATCCAGCACGCGCAGCGAGCGCTCCACCTCGGCCGTAAAGTCGACGTGGCCGGGCGTATCGATAATGTTGATGCGAATGTCGCGCCAGGTACAGGTCGTCGCCGCCGACGTAATCGTGATGCCGCGCTCCTGCTCCTGCTCCATCCAGTCCATGATGGCCGTGCCTTCGTGCACCTCGCCGATGCGGTGCGTCTTTCCCGTATAAAACAGGATGCGCTCCGTCGTCGTGGTCTTCCCGGCATCGATGTGGGCCATGATGCCGATGTTCCTGCAACGTTCTAATGGGACTGTTCTGGGCACGACTCTTAACTCTTTCCGGGGCTCTGAAATTAATGTTTCGTCGTTCGCTATTCGCTTTTCGCTCTTCGCTGTTCGCTTCTCGGCTTCACCGAAGAGCGAACAGCGAACGACGAACAGCGCTTCTACCACCGGTAATGCGCGAACGCTTTGTTTGCCTCCGCCATGCGATGCACGTCTTCTTTCTTTTTGATGGCGGCGCCTTTGCCGTTCGCGGCGTCAAGCAACTCGTTGGTCAACTTCTCGATCATTCCCTTTTCGCCGCGGCCGCGCGCATAGCTCACGATCCAGCGGATCGCCAGCGACGTCCTGCGGTCCGGAGCGACTTCGATCGGCACCTGGTAGTTAGCGCCGCCCACGCGCCGCGTCTTCACTTCCAGCAGCGGCTTGGCGTTCTCGACCGCCTTCGTGAACAGCTTCAGGGCTTCGTCGCCGCCCTTTTCCTGCAACTTCTCGAGCGACTTATAGAAAATGCCCTCGGCAGTCGACTTCTTTCCCTGCCACATCATCGAGTTGATGAACTTCGTCACCAGATCCGATCCATACACCGGATCGCCCTCGACTGTCCGCTTCGCGATATGTCCTTTTCTAGGCATGCTTCTCAGCTCTCATTTCGCAGCGTTTCACTAGCCACTGGCCACTGACAACTGTTTCTAAGCCTTCTTCTGGCGTTTCGCGCCGTACTTCGAGCGCCCTTGGTTACGGCCTGTCACGCCAGTCGCGTCGAGCGTTCCGCGCACCACGTGATAACGCACGCCCGGCAGGTCCTTCACACGGCCCCCGCGGATCAGCACAATCGAGTGCTCCTGTAAGTTATGGCCAACGCCCGGGATATACGTAGTCACTTCGATTCCATTGGTCAGGCGGACGCGCGCCACTTTGCGCAGCGCCGAGTTCGGCTTCTTCGGCGTCTGGGTATACACGCGCGTGCACACTCCGCGTTTTTGCGGACACGATTGCAGAGCCGGACTCGCCGTCTTATACCGGGTCCGCTCGCGTCCGAATTTCACCAGCTGATTAAAAGTAGGCACTCTCGCCACTCCCAGACGCGGCAAACCGCGTCTCTACCACACATTTCCCTAGAGACGGGGCTCGCCCCGTCTCCGCACAGTTCTCTCACCAAAAGACGCAAGCGACACGCAAACTCCGCCCTCGTCTCCGGTCTGGCACAGGCCTGCCGCGCCCAGCCATACTCTCCCGCGCAACAATGCTAATGCCGGTGAGAATTCGTTCAGTTTCCCGCTCAGACTAATCGCCGACGACGGTGACGCCACGCCTTACCCCAATCAGGTTCGGAGACGTTCCGTTTCGTCCGCTTTCCCTGCATAGCCTCGCGTGACTCCCAGGCTTCTGCTTCATGCCCGGGCGCAAAGGTTTTCGCAGGACGTTTCAGCGAGGGCGTCCCCGGTCCCACTTCCAACCGGGCACGTATTTCTTCAAAGCTCAGCCAAAATTTTCCCGGAGCCCGTCGCCAACGCAGGTTGCGTATCCGACAGGACTGCCGTACACAGGCAAGCCAGACTTAACTCGCGGAACCGTTTGATAATAACAATTACCTTGCACATCGTCAACCACTGTTCGAAGCATCTGAGAGATCAGGTTTCAGAGTTTCAAGGTGCCAGGCCGCTCGAAAGCGTTCACCATTGCCCTTGTCCTTGAAACTCTGAAACCTTGAAACCTTGCACTTTACCTTCTACACTAACAGCTTTCCGCCCAATCACATTGTGCTCGCGCCTGGCAAACGGACGCGAGGAGGGTTCATGCATCGTTGCGGTTCCGGTTTTCTTCTTTCGTTGGCTATCGCGTTCGTCGTCGCTCTCACCGGCTGCCTCGGCAAGAGCAGCAGCAACTCAGGCAACGGAGGCGTCCAATCCGTTACGCTGAGCCCCGCCGCCAACATCTCCATCGATGTCGGCGCCACTCAAGTCTTTAGCGCCACCGGCAAGAATGCCAACGGCGGCGCCGTCCTCGGCGTCGACATCCAATATGTTGTTGGAGTGCCGACCGGTACGACCACCGCCCCACCACTCTCGATCGCCAATAACGGGAACGCCTGCGCCGGCACTTGGGACGCCAGCGTCTCCATTTGCAGTTCCGGAACTCCCGGAATCGCCCTCGTCACCGCCGTCGTCAATGGCGTCAGCAGCCCGGTCACTACTGTCTACGTTCACCAGCACATCGACAGCATTCAGATTAAACAGGCCGAGACCCAGGCGCCTCAGTACCCCTGTTTTTCCCAAGGACAGACTTGGCAGTACGAGGGGATCGCATATAGCAACAATGTGGACATCACCGACAGCGTCGGCCCCATGACCTGGTCGTCGAGCAATACCGGTGTGGTCACAACGACCCCCATCGTGTCCGGAAACCCCGAAAACCCGGTCTACTTGGTTCAGACCACCGCCAAGTCCCCCGGTATCACCCAGCTTTTTGCCAGCGTCTCCGGGGTCACCAGCAGCCCCTATCCGTACACGACCTGCCTGATTCAATCCATCTGGCTCCAGATCGGGGGCCAGAGCCGGGCAGGAAACTCGATCATTGTAAACAACGGCGGCAGCGTATCCGTCACGGCAACCGCCATCGATACGTTGTACCAGTACACCGGTGTCACCCTGGCCAGCCCGCCCCTCACCTGGAGCACGACCAACCCTGAGGTTATAGCCTTCAGCAGCACCACCAACAGCACGGGAACGAACAGTGCTGCCGCTCGCAGCAACCTCGGCGGCGCCACCCTTTTCGCTTCCTGCACTCCCCCAACCTGCAATATCGGAGTTCTACCCGATCTCCCCATCTACGCCAGCGACGGACTGCTGCCGAACGGGACGGCGGGCTATGGCACGATCTCCGTTGACGTAACCGAAAGCTCTAGCTCCAAGACACCCACCTACACCGCCTGGGCCACGACCACCGACTGCCAGGACGCTCCCGGCTGCACCAGTGCGCTGTTCTCGGTGACCCCTGGAACAACTCCCATCGGCTCCGCCATCCTGGCATTGCCCCGCACTCCCAATTCCATGATGTTTAATCATGTGTCGTCGCCGCGCGTCTACCTCGGCAGCGATCAGGGCTTGATGTACGTGGATATCAGCGCCAAGCTCTCCGTTGGCGTGGTTTCCAACTCCTCGGTACCCTGCAACGTTTCCTTGTGCGGCAAAGTGCTCACTATCTCGAACGATGGCAAACTGGTCGTCGTCTCCGACACAGTTTCCACCCCCAGCCAGGTCTATATCTATAACGCTGGCAGTACCACCACCGCCCCCGTCGACCTCATCATCCCCGGCGACACCGCCACTGCCGCCGCCTTCTCTCCCGATCAGTTAAAACTCTTCATCCTCACCAACACCGGCAACATGTACGTCTACTCAACCGTCGACGCGCTCGCCTCGGTTCCGATCGCGACCTCCGTAACCGACGTCGAATTCTCGGCGGATGGCAGCTTTGCCTACGTGGCGGGAACGCCCGTCGGTTCGGTGTCAGCTTACTCGACTTGTTCCCAGCCCGGCATTGCAAGCGTGGACATTCCCGGGGGCAGTGTCGCAGCGTCGAGCACCCCGTTGAAAATCTTTCCGTCGCCTGTAATTCCGCCCGTTCAAGCCGGCTCGGAGTGGATAACGCAGAACATCATCGCTCTCGAACCACCCAACATTGAGATTCTGACTGCGCAGTTCACGCAGGATCCGATACCCTACCAGAATCCGCTCCAGTTCACGTGCAATCCCCCTTTGATCCTGCCGGACGGATTTACCAAGGGCGCATCCTTCAACCTCGGCCAGGGCAATTTCACCCCGCTCTACTCCCAGCTCGTTGCCGACGGTGCCGAGGTCATCCTCGTCGCCCAGGACATCCCTGCCGTGCTTCTCGTCAACGTGGCCAATGGAACCACCACCCCCATCCCGCTCGCGCGGCAAGGCTTCGGCAGCAGCTTCCCGCTCTCCGCCTCCGCCTCCACCGACGGGAGTCAGGTCTACGTCGCCGCTTGCGATCAGTATGCCCAGGACGGAACCACCTGCGTCGAAGGCTCCGTGCACATCGTCTGCACCACCGCCTGCACCACCGGCCAAGGCGATTACCAGCAGGTCCCCTATGTCAACGTCAACGACAACAACGACCGCAACATGTGTAACAACCTGGGGTACTCTGTACCGGTGTGCCTCCCCAACCTGGTCGCCATCAAGCCGCAGTGATCGAAGGCCGAGTTCGTGTGGGGACGGGCGCCCTCGCCCGTCCAGGCGGAGCGAAGCTCCGCAGAGATTTGGGGATGGGCACGGCTTTGAAGTCTTGAGCTTCCCCTTTTTCGCTTCTGGATTTTGGCTGACTGCGGTGTACGAGAAATGTACCAAGAAGAAGTGGCGCACCCGAAAACTGAACCGCCTTTGCCTTTAGCTGAGAACTGACAGCCAAAAGCTGACAGTGGTTCTCTACGGCCCTACCTCTTTCCCCACACTATCCAGCACTCCATTGATGAACTGCACCGACTCCGGCGTCGAAAACTTCCGCGCAATTTCGAGCGCCTCATTGATCACCACCGCCCGCGGCGTCGCCGGATACCCCAGAAACTCCGCCACCGCTCCCCGCAGCACATTTCGGTCCACCGTCGCCATCCGGTCCATCCGCCAGTGCTGCGTGTGCTTCCCGATCAGCCCATCGATCTCCTCCATCCGGTCGCTGGCCACGCAAAACAGATCGTCGGCAAACCCGCGCACTTCTTCGTCCACGTTGGTCCGCTCCGCCCAGAATGTCTTCCGCACCAGCTCCGGCGTCTGCTTCCCCATGTCCGCCTGAAACAGCATCTGCAGAACCAGTTCGCGGGATTTTCGTCGAGTGCCCATGGTCGTCGTTCGCGGTTCGTCGTTCGCGATTCGCTCTTAGTGTACAGGTTGGGATTGCACTGTGAGAGGAGTCAACGCTTCGGCTTGTTGCCTTTGCCCTTGCCTTTGCGAACAGCGAACGACGCACGACGAACGACGCCTTTGCCGACGACAGCTCTCGTCAGATTCGCCATCTCCACCGCCGCCAGCGCCGCCTCAAATCCCTTGTTGCCCATCTTCAGCCCGGCGCGATCAATGGCCTGCTCCAGCGTGTCGCAGGTCAGCACGCCAAACGCATGAGGAACCCCAGTTTCCTGCGCCGACTGCCCGATGCCGCGCGTAACTTCGTTGACGATCACGTCATAGTGGGCCGTGTCTCCGCGCAGCAAACAGCCAATGCAGATGATCGCATCGTATTTCTTGGTCTCGGCTAGCGTCCGCGCCGCAGAAGGAATTTCAAATGCCCCGGGAACACGGACAAGCGCGACATCTTTCTTTTTCGCGCCAGAGCGGAGCAGTCCATCGTAGGCACTCTGAAAGAGCCTTTCCGTGATGAAGGCATTGAAGCGGGACACGACAATAGCAAACCGCTTTCCCGCAGCGCTCAGCCTGCCCTCGATAGCGCGAACCGCTGGTTCAGGAGGGTGTTCGAGTTTCATTTTTTCTTTCGTAGCTTTTCTCCACGCCTTACTTTGAATCTCCAGGCCTTGCTTTGAAGGGGCATGGCTTCAGCCATGCCGTTAGAACCCGCCATACAAGCGGCTTCAGCCGCTGAGGGTCGCTCCTTCATAACATCCCGTTTCGAATCCCCGGCGAAGAAGCTACTTCCCCTTAAACCCCGCCGCCCGCTTCTCCAGAAACGCCGCCGTGCCTTCCTTCTTATCCTCGGTAGCGCAGCAGACGCCAAACAAAGTCGCCTCCAGATACAGGCCCTCGGCCAGCGTCATCTCCATCCCTTTGTTGACTGCCTCCATAGCGTACTGCACCGCCAGCGGAGCGTTCGCGACGATCTTCGCCGCAATCGCCTCCGCGCGCGGAATCAGCTCCGCCACCGCCGTCACTTCATTCACCAGCCCAATCCGATGCGCTTCCTGCGCCGTGATCATTTCCCCGGCCAGCACCATCTGCATCGCGAGACCCTTGCCCACCAGCCGCGGCAACCGCTGTGACCCTCCATATCCCGGAATAATCCCCAGCTTCACCTCCGGCTGACCGAGCTTCGCATTGTCGCTGGCGAGACGCATGGTGCAAGCGAGAGCCAATTCGCATCCACCGCCCAGCGCAAATCCATTAATGCACGCAATCACAGGCTTCCTCAGGTTCTCGATCAGGTCGAGCACCGCCTGCCCCCGGTGCGCATACTCCTTGCCGGAAACCGCGTCCTGCTTCGCCAGTTCCCCAATATCCGCCCCCGCCACAAACGCCTTCTCGCCCGCGCCAGTCAAAATCGCCACGCGAATCGAGGAATCATTCCTGATATCAAGAAACGCAACCCGCAACTCTTCCATGGTGGCCATGTTGAGCGCGTTCAGCACCTTCGGCCGATTGACGGTGACGTAGGCGATAGAGTTTTTCTTTTCGAGGAGAATGTTTTCGTAATTCATAAATTGAAATCCGCTGTCCAATCTTGCGCTACTACAAAGTCTGTCATTCTGAGCGAAGCGAAGAACCTATGTATTTGTTAGCAACGCCGGAATCTCGACTTCAAGCCGTTAACGTTGAGCCCCAATTGCGCAGCCTTGCGCGACACCGGAACCCATCAAACCACAACCGAAGAACGCCAACTTTTTTGATTTCCATTCAGAATCATCTATCAATATGCAAGATGTTGTCCGAGCCCAATCCCCGCGACATCTTTCGGTGGAAGAATTCCCAGATTATGAAAATCAGGCCTGTATCAATTAAAACACTAATAACTGGGACTAGCAGAATAGGACCTAGAATCTGATCTAGCGACGAACAGCTTCCCACCTTGTCGAACATGCCTCTGATCAGGAGCCAACCAGGAACGAGGGGTATGGCCAGTATGTAGGAAGCGAGATCGGTAACACTCAGTCCAGAGACCTTGGCGGTTACATGGCCCCCTAAGAACGCCATAACGAGGAGCGCCGCCGAGCTTGCAGTGACCGCGATGAGCGCGTAAATACAGGAACGCCTGAACCGTTCTTTCGACGTCATTTCGTTATCGCTAGCCATGACACATTGAATTTGTCCGACATTTGGTGAACGCCGGGTGCCCCATCCTTGCGCGTTTTGTGCGCAAGGGTGGGATTCCACGAACACATCCCGCACGAGATTCTAGCGTCCATCCCGTAAATTCGCCACGTGGAATAGTCTGCCCATGTGCTCTACTTGTATATCAAGAGAGGAACCCCATCCTAGCCATCCGCCTTCCCGAAACCATCGAAAAACGCCTCGACCGCCTCGCCAAGCGCACCGGACGCACCAAGACTTACTACGCCCGCGAGGCCATCCTCCAACATCTGGACGATCTGGAAGACATCTACCTCGCCGAGAAGCCGGGTGCCCCATCCTTGCGCGTCTTTTGCGCAAGGGTGGGATTCCACGAACGCGTCCCGCATGGGATTCTAGCGTCCATCCCCTAAATTCGCCACATAAGCCCGATTGCGGAAATCTTGTCAAGCCCCTGTTTCGGCGATTTTTCCCCTAAGTCGATGCATCGCCTGGGAAAATAAAGTCGGAAATCCTGTCCATCTGGGCACCATGAATTGATATAATGAAACTAAAGATGAAAAGGGTGCGGAATCTCTCCCGCACCCTTTTTCATTGCTTCTCCCAAGTGGAGCTAAGTCATTATTCCTGAATACTTTGGAGTCATGTCGTTTGTTTTGAATACTTTGCGAGAAAGGGTGGGGAGGGGTACCAAGGTCTTGCCGGCGACTGCAACTGCCAAACACCACCTAACTCCTTATTCCGGAATATGTTACGAATAAGTCATTTAAATCCAAAGATTTGGAAGGATTTTTTGCCTAACTCTATGATTCCAAAGATCGATGGGTAAGGTTTTTTTGTTATAGGTCCAGGGTGGCTGTAGGTGCAATTGCAGCTAAGCTCTTTTAAATCTATATTTTGCCGGATTCAGTAAGTCCAACCCACTGATTCTAAAGCTCAGGACCCCAAAGATTTGCCTGTAACTCCTTTGCTATGAATACTTTGAATATAACTCCTTTAAAACGAATACTTTAACAAAATAGGGGGGAGGGGGTACCCACTAGCCCTAGAACTTCCCCGCCACCGGCTTCTCCGGGTCCGAGTAATCATAAAACCCACGCCCCGACTTGCGTCCATACCACCCCGCCATCACCATCCGCTTCAGCAGCGGAGGCGACGCGAACCGCCGCTCCTTGAACTCGTCATACATCACGTGCGTGATGTAGTAAGTCGTGTCGAGTCCGACAAAATCGAGCAGCGTAAACGGCCCCATCGGATACCCGCAGCCGAGCTTCATCGCGTTATCGATGTCCTCGATCGACCCCACGCCCTCTTCATAGGCACGGATCGCATCGAGCAGATACGGCACCAGCAGCCGGTTTACGATGAATCCCGTCTTGTCCGACGTGCGCACCGGAACCTTGCCCAGCTTCTTCGCGAACTCGTAGGCCGCGTCGTACACGGCGGGAGCGGTGGCAATCGTCTTCACCACCTCGACCAGCTTCATAAGCGGCACCGGGTTAAAAAAGTGCAGCCCGATGAATCTTTCCGGGCGTTTCGTCGCCGTCAAAAGCTCAGTCACCGAAATCGAAGAAGTATTCGAGGCAAAGATCGCGTCTTTTTTCACGATGCCGTCGAGCGACGCATACATCTTTTTCTTTTCCTCGACGTTCTCGATGATGGCCTCGATGACGATGTCGCAATCGGCCAAGTCCGCTTTGTTAGTAGTCCCACGAAGCCGCGCCCGTATCTCGTCCTTCTGCTGCGGAGTGATCCCACCCTTATCCACCGGCCGCTCGGCAAACTTAGCCAGCGACTTCTCAATCCCGGCAAAGCCCTTGTCGAGATACTTCTGCTCGACTTCGAGGACGATCACGTCGAAGCCAGCCGTCGCGCAGACCTGCGCTATGCCCGAACCCATCAAGCCACAACCGAGAACACCGACTTTTTTGATTTCCATAATTGCTTCCCTTACGCTGACTTACTTAAGAATATGTCATTCTGAGCGAAGCGAAGAACCTATGCATTTTGCCTGCGCCATCGGACCGCATAGGTTACCGCGACTGCCAGCGCCTCGGATTGCGCCGGCCGTGGAAGCAGGCGATTACCACGATCCGATGCTCCTGAACCTCGAAGAATATTCCGTAGGGAAAGCGCCGCACTCCCGCACGGCGACGGCTCCGGTAGACGACTGGGAATTGCAATGGATGTTCCGCTATTGCCTCAACCGTGGCCTCGACCGCCAACGCGAAGCGTTCCCCAAGCTCTGGGCGAATGTTGTCATACCATGCCCGCGCTTCCAGCAAGTCCTCATTCGCATCTGGTATCCAGACGACTGGGAGTGTCACGGTTTCTTAAACAGGCCCGCCCTGACTTGCTGCCACGGGATGATATCGGAAGGGTTTTGCTCATGCCGAGTGATTCGGTAATCAAGCTCCGCCCGTTGCGCATCCGTCAGCGATACCGCATCCGCCTCCAGGCTCTCCCAGACCGTATCCAGCAGTTCCGCCTTCTCAGCAGCGGACAGGCTATTGATCTGGCTGCGCAAATCGTTCATACAGCTAGAACCCTAGCGCGGTTCCTTCGCTCTGGCAAGCACTTGGTGAAGGGTGCTATCGGGAGGGCTGCAAATTGACCGGAGAAGCTCAATTGCACCACATATAATTGTCAGCGTGAAAACCACATTCAGTTTTCAGTTCGCGCAGATGGTCGTCCCCGCGCTTGTTGCCTTGGCGGTAGTGGCCCTGACTCACTTTTTCACAATTCATCGAGAGACGGCAAATCGACGGCGCGAACAGCGTATTGGGTATCTGCTAAGCGCGTATCGGGGCCTTTCGAAGGCAAATAATCATCCCCGCCTCTGGGAAGTCGCGGACGAATTGGAGCAAGCCATCAGCGATATTCAATTGTTCGGAACGCCGGAACAGGTGCGATTGGCGCAACGGTTCGGCGAAGACCTTGGCAAAACGCAAGCGGCAGAGTTGGACTCATTGTTAACGGAGCTGCGCAACAGCCTGCGAAAAGAGCTT
The DNA here is from genome assembly GCA_003139995.1 of Candidatus Acidiflorens stordalenmirensis. Classification (GTDB taxonomy): domain Bacteria; phylum Acidobacteriota; class Terriglobia; order Terriglobales; family Acidobacteriaceae; genus Acidiflorens; species Acidiflorens stordalenmirensis. The sequence goes on from PLIC01000068.1 coordinate 12,886, forward strand.
GGAATGAAAGCCGTTCCGGGTCGCATGTTGTGGCTGAGGGTCGAACGCAAGGACGAGCGCGATTAGGCACCTTGCTGGCTCCGACGGAAATGCATGGGTCCTTCGCTTCGCTCAGGATGACAACACTTGAGATTTTCTCCGTGCCTCCGTGTCTCCGTGGTGAAAAACTAGTGAAAGCTCTCCACCACCATAGCAATCCCCTGCCCGCCGCCGATGCACGCCGTTGCCAGCCCGTACTTCTTCTTCCACCGCCGCAACTCATAGAGCAGCGTGATTACGAGCCGCGTTCCGGTCGCTCCCAGCGGATGCCCCAACGCAATCGCTCCGCCGTTCACGTTGACTTTTTCGCGATCAAGGCCTAATTCTTTCTCCACCGCCAGATACTGCGCCGCGAACGCTTCGTTCACCTCAATCAGATCGATGTAATCCAAAGTCAGCCCCGCGCGCTGCAGCGCAATCTTTGTGGCCGGAACCGGGCCGCGCCCCATCAGCTTCGGCTCGACGCCCGCAATCCCCCAATTCAGAATCCTTCCGAGCGGACTCAGATTTCTTTTCTGCGCCTGCTCCAAAGACATCATCACGACCGCCGCCGCGCCATCCACAATCCCGCTCGCATTCCCCGCCGTCACCGTCCCATTTTTCCCAAACGCGGCGCGCAGCTTCGCCAGGCCCTCCAGCGTTGTCTGAGGACGCCGGTGATCGTCCTCGGTCAGCATCTCTCCCGTCGCCGCGCCCTTCGAATTTCGCAACGGCACCGGCGTCAGCTCTTCCTGCAAGCGTCCCGCCTTATAAGCCGCATCAGCCGCCTGCTGCGAGCGCAGCGCGAACTCGTCCTGCGCCTGCCGCGTGATTCCCTGCTGCTCGCCATAGAGCTCCGCCGTATTCGCCATGTACAGTCCGCAATAAGAATCGAGCAGCGCCACCATGAGTGAATCTTCCAGGTTCCCGCCCGGAGCCAGCGTGAATCCATCGCGTCCCCGGATCACAAACGGCGCCTGCGACATCGATTCCATCCCGCCCGCCAGCACCATCTTCGCTTCGTCGGTCTGGATCATCTGCGCCGCGCTGACAATCGCCTGCATCCCCGACCCGCAAAGTCGATTGACTGTCAGCGCCGGAGTCTCAATCGGCAAGCCCGCCCGCAACCCCACGTGCCGCGCTCCATAAATCGCGTCGCCCGAAGTTTGCTGCGCATTTCCAAATACGGCATGATCGAACTCTTTCGGATCGACGCCCGCGCGCTCGATCGCAGCCTTCGCCGCCACCGCGCCCAGTTCCTGCGCCGTGTAATCCTTGATCTTCCCGCAATAGCGTCCAAAGGGCGTGCGCGCCCCACTGACAATGGCAATGTCTCCAGGTTTCAGCATGAGTCCCAACTATATCGAAGAGTGCATCGGCCCCAAACCACCAGTGAGTTTAGCAGCAGGAAAAGAACATCACCACGGATGAGGAGAGGCAGTCGTCGGTCGTTAGTCGTTAGTCCTTCGCTGTTTGCTAGACAGTTTGGGTTTGAAGGTCTCGAAAAGAGTCAGGAGAGCGGGTTACCAGAGGAAGTCCCGCCAACGATTTTCTCCGCGAGCTCTGCGTTCTCTGCGGTTCAAGTCTTGGATTTTCTCGGCGCACTGGGCGTCTCGGCGGTGAAAACTTTACGCTACCGCCGCGGATGCCGCGAACTGCGGCGCCTGACTCACAATCTTCCCCGCGCCCTGCGCCACCGCCAGCTCCAGCGCGTGATCGGCGCGGTTGGCCACTTCGGTCACAATGTCCGCCGGGTCGAAATGCGGCCGCATCACCGCCTGCGCCAGCCCGGCGCTGAATTCGACTCCCTTGTCCTTACCCGGAAAACGCACTTCCCCGAGCAGCCGCCGCAATTTCTCCACTGCCAGCAGCGCCTCTTTTTCGCCCGTATCGCCCAGCACCAGCGCGACCGTCGTCGCCTCATAGTGGAACGCCAGATCGTTCGTCCGGATGTTCGCCGAAAATAGCTGCCCGATCTGCTCCATCACCAACGTCACCGCCTGCTCGCCGTATTCCTTGATCAGCGCTCCGCGCCGTCCAAACTGCATCAGCAACACCGTCACCGTTGTCCCCTGCTGCAACCCGCGCCGGATTTCCGCCTGCAGAAGATCCAGATACGAAGCCCGTTTCAGCAGCCCCGATTTCTCGTCCGTCACCGAAAGATTTTTCACCAGCCGCCGCAGCCCGGCGTTGTTGAGCGCGATCAACACCTGGTCGCTCAACGTCCGGATCACCAGCACCTCCGAAGCCTGCCACGCCCGGCCCGTGTTCTGGGTCAGGATCAGCACTCCGATCTGGTCGTTGCCTTCAGTCAGCGGCAGAGCCAGTAGCGATTCAATCTGCAACTCCTCGACCGCGCTGCGCACGCCCATCAACTCCGGAGCGTTTCTCGCATCGCCTATCGTCACCGTGCCTCGCGCCACCGCCAGATCCTGCAGCGTTTCCACCAGGCTAACCAGGGCCGCCGAACTCGCCGGAATCAGCCCCTCTATGTGATATTCCTGCACGCTCGACGGCGGCAGACCCGGCTTGCGCAAGGCCGCAATGCAGCGCGCAGTCCGCCAGTTCGCGCCGATTTCGTTCGTCGCCGTTTTCAAAACTCCTTCCGCGTTTCCCTGGTGGTAGAGCTTGCGCGTGATTTCGGCCACTTTCGCCAGGCTGCTGACGTCGGCCACATCGCTCGCCGCCGCCGCTGCCGGCGCTGCCTGTTCGCCACTCGCCGCAGATGGCGCCGCTGGCACGACCGCCGCCGCTGGCTTCGCATACTGCGGCTCGATGCCCGCTGAAATGTACAGCCGCTGCAGATCCTGGTTGCGCTCTTCCTCCCGCGGAAACAGTTCCTGAATGCGCTGCAAACGCTCGATCGCCTTCGAGCGCATCCCATACTGCACCAGGATCTCGGCTTGCAGCATCAGATCCTGCAGCGCGGCCGCTCCCAACGTCGGTTCTGGGGCCTTGGCTGGCTCCTCTTCTTTCTTCACCGGCGTGAACCGCGACGCGATTACGTTGAAGCGCTGATCGTCGATCTTGCCCCGCAGCCCCTCCAGCCGTTTCTGATGTCCCGGCTCGTACGGATCCACTTCCGCCGCCCGGTCCAGACACTCGCCCGCTTTCTGGTAATCGTGCTTCGTGCAATACAGATCAAACAGCTTCAGCAGCGCCTGCGCGTAGTCCGTTTCACGGTTCGACGCGTTGAACAGCTCCGCCAGAAATTCCAACATTTCCGCCGACGGACGGTGGGAAGCCAACAGTTCTTGCATCGTCGCGATAAACGATCGTCGTTCCCCACGCCGCCGCTGGAAAGCTTCCAGCTTGCGGGCCAGCGCCACCGCCTCCGCATCCAGCTCGGAGTCGATCATCTTTCCGATCAGGCTCACCACCTGGTGTATGCGCGCCGGGTTCTGCTCGAACATCTGCCAGATCAACGGCTCGCTATCCAAGCACCGATCCGCTGACAGCAGCGCCTGCGCATACAGGTCGCGCAGCTCCAGTGATGCATTTCCGGAATGCACCAGCGGCTCGAAAATAAAAATCGCTGCCCCCGACTCGCCCCGCGACAGCAGGCTCTTGCCATAGGCCAACGCGCTCTTCGAATCCGCCGGATTCTCCGTATACGCCCGCTCGAACCACGGGCTGGCGTTTCCCCCCGAAGTTTCCGCCAGTTCCGCCAACTGCAAAAATGACTGCGACGCCATCACGTGCTCGCCCAGTTCCGCCGACAATTCCGCCACCCGCAAATGGTTGGGCTGCGATGGCTCCAGACTCAGGATCCGCTGCAAAATCAGCAACGCTTCTTCCTTTTTTCCCTGCCGCTGCAAGTCTTCCAACGCATTTTCATACGTCCCGATAGCCAGCTTTTTGTTCGAGTGCTCCAGCAGTTGCCCAAAACGCACTTTCTGTTCCCAGGTCGGGTTGGTATACCGCGCCAGCTTCTTATAGGTCAGACTCGCGCGCGTCGCATCCGTCGCCGCTACCTGCCGCTCAAACAACTCTCCCAGCAACCGCACCGCCTGCGCCCCCTTACTTAAAGAGAGACACAGCTCCGCCGCCATCTGCCGCACATTGTCGTTTTCCGGATCGCTTTCCAGGATTTGCAGGTATTCCGCCAGCGCGTCGGCCGTCTTCCCCTTCTGCAAAAGCTTCTCTGCCTTTTCTACGCGGCGAGCTAATTCGGCACGATTGGGATTTTCCGGCATGGGCGGTCTTGCGACAGAGAGCTCCGCCTTGATTCTAGGATTCACACCCCCCACCAGCAACGCGGTTACCCCGCTAGTCGATTACGAAAGTCATGCGACGGGCTCGTCCCCCGTTCCTCCAGCCAGAAGAAACCACTCAACAGGCCGAGAGAAAATTCAAACTTCGCTGCGAAAACGCAATGGCGCGCCTTCATCGGCATGGAAAAACTCAGGCTTTGTATCGGGGCATCACTTTAGCGCTCTTTAGCGTTAGCGTTCCATAGTCCCAAATCGGGAAAATCGCACCTGCCCTTTCTACTTATTGCTCCGGTTTTGTATTGATAACTCTCTTTTTTTCTTGATATCCTCAACTCGTTTCGGGACCCATCTGAACGGCGGGACGACCCCGGACTTCCCTACCTGTGCGACTCCCAGTCGCGATTAGTTCCCAGCCGCTCTGTTCCCCCGAAACAAAGGAGCAACCGTGACTTCCACTCGAAAATTCAGCGTCATTCCAGGCAGCGAACGTCAGCCAGTCCGTGGTGCGCGCCTGATCCAAAATTCGCATCCGGACCAAACCATTGAGGTCTCCATACGACTTCGCTCGAAATCGGAGGCGAAGCATGGCGAGTTAAGGAGCGCTCTCGAAAAACCGGGTTTCAAACGCATGTCGCGCGCCGAGTTCGAAAATGCCCACGGCGCCGATCCTGCCGATCTCGACAGAATCAAGAAGTTCGCCCAGGAATTCGGCCTGAAGGTGCACGAAACCGGAACCGAGCTGGCGCGCCGGACCGTACTTCTGTCAGGAACCGTAGCCAATCTCCAAAAGGCCTTCCACGTGGAACTCAAAGAGTACAGCCACCCCAAGGGGAATTTCCGCGGCCGTGTCGGCACTATCAGCGTGCCAGCCGACTATGCAGACATCATCACGGGAGTGTTTGGTCTCGACAACCGCCCCCAGGCAGAACCGCATTTCAGACGCTTGCCGCAAACCCCTGGAATTAAGGCCCATACCGCCACCAATTCGTATGATCCCAATGAGTTGGCCCAAATCTACGACTACCCCGCAGGAGACGGAGCGGGTCAATGTATCGGGATCATTGAGTTAGGTGGAGGCTTTCAGATCGATGACCTGAGCAACTATTTTAGCTCGCTCAATATCAACCAACCTCAAGTCGTCTCCGTGTCCGTCGATGGAGGCGCCAATAGTCCAACCGGTCCCAACAGCGCGGACGACGAAGTGATGCTCGACATTGAAGTGGCGGGCGCGATTGCTCCGGCTGCGAAGATCGTCGTCTATTTTGCCCCGAACACAGATCGCGGTTTCCTTGACGCCATCACCACCGCAGTACACGACAGCACCAATCAACCCTCGGTCATTTCGATAAGCTGGGGCGGTCCCGAGTCGGGATGGACAACTCAGGCGCTCACCAACTTCGACGAGGCCTTTCAAGCGGCCGCGGCCATCGGTGTAACCGTCTGCGTCGCCTCCGGTGACAATGGTTCTTCGGACGGAGTCAACGACGGCAACAACCACGTTGATTTCCCGGCTTCCAGCTCCTTCACGCTGGGCTGTGGCGGCACCACCCTGCAAACTTCGAACGAACAAATTGTGAACGAAACCGTCTGGAACGACTTGCCGAATGGCGGAGCCACGGGCGGCGGCGTGAGCAACGCCTTCCCGCTTCCCTCTTACCAAAATGGCTTCGGTGTTCCGTCGCCATCGGGTCAAACGGGCGGGCGAGGCGTGCCCGACGTCTCCGGCGATGCCGACCCCAACACCGGATATAACATTCTCGTCGATGGCGAGAGTGCTGTCTTCGGTGGCACCAGTGCGGTTGCGCCTTTATGGGCCGCTCTGCTGGCGCGCATCAATCAAAAGATCGGGAAATCGGTCGGTTTCCTGAACCCGTTAATCTACGCGCAAGCCGTAGAAGCATCCGGATTTCACGACGTAACGGAAGGCAACAACGGCGCCTTTAGCGCAGGCGAGGGATGGGATCCATGCACCGGACTTGGTACTCCCGATGGAACCCAGTTACTGGCAGCGCTTACTGGAAGACTTTCACAGGCAGCTTGATCCGCACAGTTTCGCGGATGCAACAACACCATAGCGAAAGACCATTCGGGGGCGAGCTTCCTTCGCCCCCAATATCCCTAAGTCGCTCACGCAGGGGCGGACGCCCTCGGTTACTTCCGTAAGTCGATCCCACCTCTTTCTCCGTGTCGTTCTTGAAATCTCTTCTTATTCTCATATCAGATCATCCGTCGATCACATCATTCGAGGCAAATTAGGAAAGCACTGTGACCGTCTGCCTTTCCATCTTCATCTCGATCAACTACCTCACGATTCTTTCGTCGGTCGCGATTGCCGGCGGTTTGTACTTTTTCTTTGTCGGATTTCAACTGCTCGCCCGCAAGCGCTTATTGCTTACCACCCCGGCCTCCAAAATTCGCAGCGCCGCCCTGGGACTGGTCGAGGTCACCGGCGCGGCTGCCGGTCCTCACACAATATCCGCGCCCATCACCGGCAAGCCTTGCTTTCTCTACCACACCACCGCATGGCAGCAGCGCGATGGCAAGAAGCAGGAATGGGAGAAAGTTGCGGATGAAACTCTGCACCTGCCCTTCTTCATCGACGACTCCACCGGCCAGTTGCTCGTCGAACCTCTCGGAGCCGATCTCGACTTGCACCGCGACTTTCGCGAAGAATATGCGGCATCGTTTTTCTCGTCGAATCTGGACGACATTCCGCCGCGCGTAAGCGTTTTTCTTTCTCGATACGGCATCGTTCCGGGCCGCCGTTTGCGCATCGAAGAGCGCTCGATCAAGCCCGAAGACGCGCTCTTCATCGCCGGAACTCTGACTGAAAATCCGGGCGTTCAAGTGCGTCCCCTTTCGCCGTACGATGTACACACGAACGACGTGCGCACGAACTACTCGCGCAACTCGACGCCAAACAATTTTTCGGAGCAGCTTCCTGCCCCGCAGATCATCAGACTTGCCAGTGGCGCGGCTCCTTCCACCACTCAAGAAATGAGCCAGCAGGCGAAAATCGCGGCTGCGCTCACTCGCGCCGGCATCACCAGGCCCGAGGCGTGGTCCGCTGCCGGAGTTCCGTATCAAACCGTAGCCGTCGCGGAAAACGCGCCGCTCGCGCCAGTTTCCGCCCACAACGAAGAGCGGCTGCACGAAGCGCGTTCGCAGGAAGCGCGTCCGAATGAAGACCAGCCCAAGTCTTCTGACTTCAATCTCGCTCCGCCCGTCGTATTGATGAAAGGCGCTAACAATTCCACGTTCGTTATCTCCTTCCGCAGCCAGAAGGAATTTGTCACTGCGCTCGCCTGGAAATCCACCGCCATGGTCTGGGGAGGCGCAGCCATTACACTGCTCGGCCTCTACATGCTGCTGGCGCAGATGGAGTTGCTGTAGCATTCCATTCGCCGGATTTGTCATCCCGAGCGTAGCGAGGGATCTGCATTTTGCGGCGAACTGCAGGTTCTTCGCTACGCTCGCGATGACAATTTATGAAAGGCGTGGCGTCGACGACGCCCGTAGCTAACTGCTCAATGGCAAGTTGGAACCACTCATTTAGAATGTCTCTTGTGACCGAATCCGTCCGGATCGGGATTCTCGGCGATTTCAATCCCGAATTCCGTTCCCATCACGCGACCGACGATTCGCTCCAGCACGCCGCTCGGAAGCTCCAACTCAAAGTAGAGTCGGCCTGGCTTCCAACGCCTTCTCTGCTCCAACCGGGCGCCGCCGCCACCCTCGATTCCTTCGATGGACTGTGGGCCTCGCCGGGCAGCCCCTACAAGAGCTTCGACGGCATGCTCAAAGGCATCGAGTTCGCACGCGTCCATGACCGCCCATTCCTCGCGACCTGCGGAGGCTTCCAGTACACGCTCATCGAGTGCGCCCGCAACGTGCTCGGCGTCCGCGACGCCACCACCGCCGAAGAAGACCCG
>PLIC01000217.1 GCA_003139995.1 Candidatus Acidiflorens stordalenmirensis
GCCGACATTGTTATGGAATCAATCATGACCATCACCTGAATGTGGTGGGGTCCGTTCTGTCCGGGCCATCCGAGGTCGCCTGTGGGTACTCTCACCGGTATAGGGTATTGATTAATCCGCTAGTTGCGGGACCTGAGAGTTGCCCGTCAGGTTGGGGAGCACGAAGTGGTGATCGCCTGCTCGAGTGACGCTATTCGCGAGAAGATCGCGAACCTGCTCGGACCAGCTTTAGGACAACCAGCCAGCTACGACCGCACGAAACCGATCGAAAGGAACCGGCTGCACCTCGCGGAACAGATCGAACTCCGGCGGAGCAATCACATAGGCTTCGGATAAACTTTCCGCCACGCACAGGCAAGCGGTGTTGGTGCGATATTCGTCGTAGCGGTTGGCGGCGAGCCACACGTACAACGCCAATACCTGCGCGTCGAGCGCGCTGCCGGGCAGATCATCGACCGCTGGTAGGGGATTAATCTGATCTGGATTTTCGAAGACCGCTACGCTCGTGAATGGTTTCGGCCTGCTGCGCACCCCAAAGCGTGCCACCAGAAAATCTGGGCGCGCCCGACGGAAAGCTTCCGAGGCCCCCCACTCGACGAACGAATTCCCGTAGATTAATGCGCCATTGCCGCTGAGGTACAGCGAGCGCAAGTACTCACGGATGACTGGAACGCCCGCGACCTCCGGAGGACACCACGGCGTAACGTCCAATTTCCGCAGCCGGTCGTAGACGGCGTCGGCGGCCGAGAGGTCCTTTTGCATCGTGTTTATTTCATGCGAGAAGTGTTCTCGAAAGCCCGCCAGCCGCTCATAACTCAGCAAAGTAGCGGGATAGCTGCCTGGTTCGAACGGCTCGTTCACTAGCACAGACTCAACAAGCTCACGCCCGGCGTCCAAAATCCAACAATCGGCGGCAGTACTCCCGGGACGACGCGTAACAATGTCGAGCAATCCCGCGCGACGCTCTGCCGTGGGCGTGCCCAGAAGTACTTGCACCGGACTCTGGCTCCCACCCGCGTCCTTCACTTCGAGTTTCACTGCACGACCAACGGATTGCCAGCGGCCCCAGACCGTTGCGCTGTCCAGTGGCAGCTTCTGTGGAATTACAAGCAGAACGAGTCGATGCCGGGAAGCTTTCGCAGGGTTCTCTTTCGCCGTGTGCTCTTCCGCAGCATCAAAGACCTTCTGCACCGCCTTTCGCCACTCCTGGTAGTGTGGTGAACGGGCCAGCAGCGAGGCGTTAAGAATAGTCTGTTCCTCGGTGGAGAACTGCCAATTCCGCACACCCATTTTCTCTTCCACTAGAACAACTTCTCGGAAAAGAGCAGTTGATTCGGATTGGCTCAGACTGGCGAGAAACAGAAGCAAATGCATGAGGGACTGGCGCTCGTAGGGAAAGAGATAATCCCAATCACGGAGTTGCTGCCGCGTAAAAGGCAGGAAAGTCCGCGGCAGCCGCTTCAGCAGCCCTTGATCCAAGGCCTTCTGAAGTTGTTCCGGAAACTTATCGTGGGCGTCGCTGCTCACTTGTGTTCTCTCTGTGTTCAAGGCCGTTTTGGCGGAGATGGTCACCACCGTATTCAGCCCACAAACGAATACACCTCAAACTCGGAACTCAGAAATCGGCATGCCCTGGAGCTCCATTCGAGGACACCCCAGCAGTCCCGCAACTGTCGGGCACAGGTCCACGTGCCGCACCGGTCGCTCGATGACGCCCGGTTTCTCTACTGCGGTTCCCAACGCCATCATCCACGTAGAACGCGTGGACTCAGCGTCACTGCGATGATTAAAGAAACCATTCGTGGCCGATCCGTCCGGATCACGCCCAAACTCTGGGAGAACGAACATGGTCGTTTTGCCTTTGTACTCGGGATCTGCCTCGATGTCCCGCCAGACCTGGTAAGCAAGCCGGTCTCCAGTGCGAATTCCCGCTACATGCAGCGCATACGAGCCAAAATGTGCTACCTCCACGTCAGAGAATATGATTACCAGCAAACGTGGCGAGAACTTCCGCATCACTTCGCGGCTAACCAGATAAGTGAGCTCGTCCCCCGATGTGGGGCCGCCGCTACGAACAAAAGTGCTTATCGCATCTTCAATCATGGAGCGCACGCGTGCGTCCAGGCGGTTCGCACCCTCGAATACGTTCCAACCTAGGCCCTCGTAGTTGCCCGCTTCCAACATGGCCTGCAGTTCCGATTCGATTTTTCCGCGATTGGCTAGGTTGCCGGTGCGTCCTGCGTCTAGGGCATTGATAACAGCCGCTATCATGAGTTGTTTCGGAAAAACCACATTCGCCCCATAGGAAGGGCCGTACTCAGAAGCGGAGCTTGCGCCAATCAAGCTGGTAAGCGCCTTGTTGCTGGCGATAACCCAGGTATCGCTTTGCGCCACCCGCAATTGCTTCCGAAAAAACTCGAATAAGGTTGGAGTTGTAGGAGCGAACTTGCCCCAGTCATCCACGCGTTGCCAATTGCCAGTGAAAATGCTGGATATAGCGTTGAAGTGCGCCGTTACACCTTCGTTACGGATATCGGCAAAGAGCAGCGCACGCCGCAACATATCGCCGGACAAATGGGGAATGTTCTCGATGCCCTCTGGAGCGAAAGTCTCCGCCCGGCGCACGCCACCGAAAATGACAACAACCACGCGCTGGCCGGAACCGCCAGACCCGTGTTGTCCTCCACCGGCCAGGCATGTGCTCGGCAAACCCAGGCCCACGAGCAGCGCTGCAGCAGCACTCAGAAAATCACGGCGCGTCGGATCTCCAACCAGTCCCGAACCGCTGAAAAAGGCGCGAGAGATAAATTGCTCCTTCACTCCCATAGAGTACGCACCGTGCCTCTGCTCCCAGACTAAGGAAGCGACTTCGTGTTCGCACACGGCCTGTGCGTCGCTGCGTTGCTGATACGTCGCTTCAGGTTGCGCGTCGCTAACGGTTGGAGATTAGTACGGTGAGCGAGAAATTGCAATGCGGCGGAGGATACCCCTGTGACTACGATTTGAGAGGTTCCTTTTTGGGGTGTGACCGATGTTCGCCATCCGGGAAGATGCGCGATTAGTGGTAATCCACCCGGCAACTGCGGTTAAGTTTTGTGTTGACGGATACGCCTACGCACAAGCACAAGCTCTCTTCTTTGCTAGCAGACCCTAACTGGACGTAGGATAGAGAACGAGCATGGCAAAACGGCGGAGTGGCGTCCATCTGATCTCGGACATCGCCCAGGTGTCCAGGGGTACGGTTGACCGGGCTTTACACGGGCGCGGCGGCATTAACGAAAGAACGCGCCTGCGCATTTTGGAAATAGCCCGGCAAATCGGGTATAAGCCGAATCTTGCGGCTCGAGCGCTCTCGGCCAACAAGGCGACGGCCAAGATCGGTGTATGCATTCCTCGCGAGATCCACTTCTTCTATGACCAGCTGTGGAGCGGAGTATTGGAAGAGGCAGAGCGTGTTTCGCAGTTTGGTGTTGAATTCATAAATCGTCCTATCCAGAACCTCGGTAAGGGAGATGCCAAGGCCTTTCAGGAACTCATGGCCAGCGGCGTTGACGGAATTATTCTCACTGCGGGCAATCCCAAGAAATTGAAACCGTTGATCGACAAAGCGGAGACCGAGGGCATCCGCGTCGTCTGCGTGGACACGGACGCTTCAGAAAGTCGGCGTTCCAGTGTTGTTTACGTGGAGCCTTATCTAAGCGGCTGCGTTGCGGGCGAGTTGCTGGGGAAGCTTGTTTCTCCAGGTTCGAAAGTGGCTGTCGTGGCCGGAATGCTGATGGCGGAAGACCACCGGAGGAAGGCGGAGGGGTTTTCGGCAACCTTCCCGAAACACTGTCTGGGCGGCCAAATTGCAGCCGTTATCGAAGGTCACGAAGACGAAGACGAGACCTTCCAAAAGACTCGCGATCTATTGCGGCGCACTCCTGAGCTTGCGGGAATTTACGTCAATACAGTTAACTGCCTGCCTGTTTGCCGCGCTATCGAGGCAGGGAACGTTGAGGGAAAAGTGAAGCTAATCGCGACCGACCTTTTCGCGGAAATGTCTCCCTACTTCAAGAAAGGCACAATCGCTGCGTCCATTTACCATCAGCCGCACCGACAAGGTCAAATCGCCGTCCGTCTCATGGCGGACAATCTGATCTCAAAAGTCAATTTTCCACCTACAGTTCCTCTTAGCCCAGCTGTGGTGATATTATCTAATCTGTATCTCTTCAGGGAGATGCGCCTCAACGAGTCAACGCCTACCGACTGGCCGGACAAGGCTTTGCTCGATCCGAGCGATACGAAGACGCGAGCTTGAACCCGCGTTTCAGTGCAATTGGTTGTTTCCCGAATTCGTAGTCTCGCTCGCGATCAACCATTCAGCCCAATTAACTTTCCTGCTTCCCAAGGCCCGGCAAGCCTCCGAAACCGAGCGTCACATTCCAGCCATCTTTCGGACAGTTGCCGGGTACCGCATTCGTCGTGCCAGTCCAGAGTCGAAACGCTACAAAAAAAGCTACAAAAAAAGCTGTCGTTAGCACATGATATG
>PLIC01000240.1 GCA_003139995.1 Candidatus Acidiflorens stordalenmirensis
TGCGATAGTGTTAACACGCCCTAATAACGTTTATCTAACCGATCCCGACCTCAACCCGCTTGATCCGAACAATACCACCGGAGGGGGGGCGCCTTGCTGTTGGAGACCGACACTACCGGTGCCGACGCAATCGGGGCGGTGATTCCTCAGACTCCGGCTTCCGCGACCTTTGCCGGAAGCTATGGCGTCTACCTCTCGGATCAGAGTAACCGAGAGATCGAACGCGGGTTTTCCGTAGGCGACCGCATCCAGTTCACGCGCCCGACAAATCGCTCGGCGTTGCCAATCGCGCCCTCGCGGCCATCGAGGCGATTCATCCCGATGGTCGCCTCTCCGCCCACCTCGACAACCACCAATAGATCAAGTTCAGCGCCCGCGAGCACCGTCATTTCGACCACGGCTATGCCGTCACCAGTCACAGATCCCAGAGCCTCACCGTCGAACGCGTCCTCGATCACGCCGATACCAGCGTCCACCCGGACCTGCTCAACTCCCGCTTCGGCTACGTCTCCATCTCCCGTGCCAGCCATGAGGCCAGAACCCGGCATGAAACCGATTTCGACCATGAGCTTGATTCCATCGGCACGAAATGTGTCGAAAATCTGGTCCAGAATCACCCAGCTATAAATCGGATGTCCGGATGCATCTTCGGAGTAGACCTTGGTCGATCCCCACTTCAGGGACGCGGTCCCGTCACCAGTCGTCAGCAGATTGTACACGCGCACGTATACCGGCGCGGCGTCCAGCGCAGCGAATTCGCCGAGCAGTTTCTTACCATTCGGAGCGCAGGTGTAGTTGGGCTCGTCGTATCCGAAATAGTTCCAGACTGGCCGTATCGGGCCCCCCGACTGATCGACCTGCACTTGGATGCTGACGTTCTGCGAGACCTGCTGCGGCCAGCACCATTGACTTATCAGCAAGAGGAGAACAAGGAAGGAGACCAGGCGCGTTCCCCCTTCGCCGTGGCGCCGGCTGCACATGCCAACGCCTTCTGTGAATCGCGAATCCATAGGGGCGCGCACAGAGTTTCCGGGGAAAGAGAATTCCGGCAATCTTTAGCAGGCACTCGAAAATCCAGCGGACGGCCGAAAGACTCGGGCTTCGTATCAGGGCATTGCTTTAAGCGATGCCGTAAGTTTCTTCTACCTTTAGAGACGGGACTTGCGCCGTCTCCGAAAACGCGGCAAACCCTGTCTCTACAGAAAATGAGACGCCCCTTCAGCGGCTGGGCCTCGACATCCATTTTTCCCCGCGGCCTCTTAGCGGGTGGAGAAGCTGTAGACCGTGACGGTGTGATAGCGCGCACCGGGCTTCAACTCGGTGGTGGGGAAATCGGGGTGATTCGGGGAGTCGGGGAAGTGCTGCGTCTCCAGGCACAACGCCGAACGAAACTCATCCGCTTTTCCGGCCTTGCCTTTGATGGAGCCGTCCAGGAAATTTCCGCTGTAGAACTGGATTCCCGGCTGATCCGTCAGAACTTTCAGCACGCGCCCGCTGCCTGGATCGTAGACTTCGGCGGCTTCCGCCAATTCCCCGCCGCTGCTATCCAGCACCCAGTTGTGGTCATAGCCGCGGCCCCGATGAAGCTGTTCATCGTCAGCGTTAATCCGCGCTCCGACCGCGGTCGCCTTGCGAAAATCAAAGGGCGTCGATTCCACCGGCTTCCGCTCACCCGTCGGAATCAGGCCGGCATCCACCGGCGTGAAGCGGGACGCGTGGAGAGTGAGTTGGTGGTTCAGTATGTCGCCCTGCCCGGCGAGATTGAAATAGGAGTGATTGGTCAAATTGACCACGGTGTCTTTATCCGTCGTCGCCCAATACTCAATCCGTAAATCCGCTTTCACCAAGGTGTAGCGAACCACGGCCGAAAGGTTGCCCGGATATCCGGCCTCGCCGTCTTTGCTTAGATAACTCAGTTCCACTCCGTTGGCGACCGGCCTTGCTTTCCAGACCACGTTGTTGAAGCCGTGCGGCCCACCATGCAGAGTGTTCTCGCCATTGTTCAGAGGCAGGGAGTATTTCTGTCCATCCAGCGTGAAACTGCCGCGCGCGATGCGATTCGCATAGCGGCCAATGATGGCCCCGAAGAACGCGCTGGAAGGGCCGTTAAAGTTGGCCACATAGCCGTCGAGATCGTCGAAGCCAAGCACTACGTCCGCCGGCTTGCCGTTACGGTCTGGAGCTTTCAGGGAAACGACAATCCCGCCGTAAGTTGCGATTCGAGCTTCAAACGCGCCGTCGCTCAGCGTATAAATTTCCACCGGAGTTCCATCCGGCATCTTTCCAAATGGTTGACTTGTCACCTTCGTCTTAGCCTCCGCGGCCGTGCTAAACACCGCCAACCACAACCCGCCGATCGCGATCGTCCGTAGAACTTTCTGAACTCTCATTGCCGCTCCTCGCTTCGAGTTCTAATGTGTTGCGTGGCCCGCTACCGACTCTGCCACGGCGATCAATGTCGGCAGGATGTCGCCCAGGCCGTTGCTGCCCCGCTGGCCCAAAGTGAAATACAACTTGCTATACAAAGGATACAGATCTTCGTAAGTGCGTTGCGCCGAGTCATCGGGCATGAACATCCGGTGGCTGGGGCAAATCTTATCCTGCGCTTCCTCAATAGTCTTGAACGTTCCGGCGGCCAGAAAGGCAAAGATCGCAGATCCGAGACTGACCACGCTTTTGCTCGGAACCAGCACCGGACGTCCGAGCACGTTGGCATAGACCTGGTTCAGCACATCATTCTTCTGAGGTATGCCTCCGGCATTGATCACGCGCCGGATATGTACGCCGTGCCCCGCCATTCGGTCCAGAATAACGCGGGTATGAAACGCCGTCCCTTCGATCGCGGCGAAGAGTTCATCCTGGGCCGTGCTCTGCAGGTTCCATCCCAGCGTTACACCGCGCAGGTTGGGATTCACCAGCACGGTGCGGTCGCCGTTGTCCCAGGTCATGCGCAGCAAGCCGGTCTGCCCCGCGCGATAGTTCTCCAGGCCCCGGCTCAGTGTCTTCACATCGGTGCCGGCACGGGATGCAATCGCGCTGAAAATATCTCCCACGGCGGAAAGTCCGGCTTCGATTCCAGTGCGCTGCGGATGCACACTTCCCTGCACAACGCCGCAAACGCCGGGCACCAGGTTCACCGACGGAGTGATTCCAATGATGCAAGTCGATGTGCCGATGACGTTCACCATGTCATCGGTTCGGCAACCGGCGCCAATAGCGTCCCAATGCGCGTCGAACGCTCCCACTGGGATCGGTATGCCTGCCTTGAGCCCCAATTGTTCAGCCCAGAACGCCGAGAGCGTGCCGGCGATTTGGTCGGACGTCGCGTATTCGCCATCCAGCTTGTCGCGAACCCCCTGCAACAGAGGATCCACCTTTACCAGAAAACTCTCCGGCGGAAGGCCGCCCAGCTGTCGATTCCATAGCCACTTGTGTCCCATGGCGCAAACGCTGCGCTTGACTTTCTTGGGATCGGTGATGCCACAGAGCGTGGCCGCCACCATGTCGCAATGCTCGAATGCGGAGACGAACTCCGCTCGCTCCGCCGGATTGTGGCGCAGCCAGTGCAGCAGCTTGGAAAAGCCCCACTCCGACGAGTACACGCCGCCGCACCATTGAATCGCTTCCAGCCCCTCGCGATGGGCCGCTGCGGTGATCTCAGCGGCCTCGCCTTTGGCGCGGTGGTCGCACCACAGGTAGTACTCTCCCAGCGGCCGCATGTTCTTGCCGACGGGAATGACCGATGAGCCGGTGGTATCGAGCGCAATCGCTTGCACCCGATCCCCGGAGATGCCAGCCTTGCCGACCGCTTCGCGCGTGGCCGCGGCCAGCGCCCGCATGTGATCGTCATGCGATTGCGTCGCGTATTCCGGATCTTCGCGCTTGCGGTGCAGCGGGTATTCGGCGACGGCGGATTCGAGCAGGCCGCGCTCGCTGTCGACCAGAGAGACGCGCACGCTCAGAGTTCCAAAATCCACTCCCGCCACGATGGCCATCAGCAGGCTCCGTTGCCGCACCCGTGCCAGTACATGTCCCAGCCCAGATAGCGGATCGCAGCTTCATGCACCGCCGATGCAACCGTCGAAAGATTGGCGGCCACGTGGTGCTCGAAGCCGTTCTCACAGATGTAGCGCAGCAGCTTCTGCATGTGTGCTATTTCCACCACGCCCGCGCCGCCGAAGGTGTTCAGCGGGTCGTCGGTGAACCGTCCTTCGCCCACGTAGCCGCGCATCTTGCCCGATGTGTCGTCGGTCGAGAAGCGCGCGAAGCTCATCTTTTCCGGCTTGATCAGCCCGACGCAGGTTCCGAAGGTGTTCTCCTTGCCCACCGTGCCGGCAATGATCGCCTGAAAGTCCATCTTTACCGAGCGCAAGAAATGTTTGGGCAAATTGGAGCAGTGGAAGCACACCGCCTTGTTCGGGTCCGATCCATAATTGTTATTCCAATCGAGAAGAGCCGAGGGAGTCCCCGAAGCAAGCTGCAGAGCGTGCATTCCCAGCACGCCGCAAATATCCACTTCGCAAGCGCTGGACAGCAGTTCGTTGCTCATCATGCTCATGACGGTGCAGGGCACGACGCCCAGGTTTTCTTCAATCGAAGTCCAGCACTGGACGGCGCTGATCGCAACCTCGGTCGCCGCCATCCACTGGTCGACCACAGCCCCCAGTTTTGCCATCTTCAACAAGGCCGCTGCCGGCACGCCGCTCGAATCCGCGTACGTCTTGATCGCAGCCAGCTTGGCTTGCGCATGGTCGTCGTTGTCTTTCATGCGCGCAATGCGGCCCAGCACTTCGGAAAGATCCAGAGTCTCGATAGAGATGCCCTGCGATTCCAGGATCTTCTCGCTATAACGCACCGTGTTGAACGCGGCTGGACGCGCGCCGATCGCGCCCACGCGCAGGTTGCGAAATCCCTTTACCACCCGGCAGACCGCCGCGAACCACTCCAAATCCTTGGCAAACTCGAGCGAATCGGGACTTTCCGTGTGCAACGTAGTAATGGAATATGGGATGCCATACTGCCGGAGGTTGTTGCAGGCCGACATCTTGCCGCAGAAGCTGTCGCGGCGCGAGGCAATCGTCATTTTTTGGGGATCGTCCGGCGTCGCCTGTATCAGCACCGGCACGCGCAGATCCGCCAGACGCAAGGCATCGGCAATTGCCCGTTCTTCCCCAAAGTTCGGCAGGGTGACGATGATTCCGTCGATGCGCTCGCGATGGCGCTTGAACAGCTCGGCGCAGCGCCGGGATTCTTCCCGCGTCTCCACCGCCCCATACTTGCTCTCTTCCGGAGTGAGAGCTACGACTTCCATATGGGCCGCTTCGAGCGCGCGCAGAATTTCTTCCCGTCCGCTCTTGGCTAAGTGATCGGGGAAAAATCCCCGGTTGCCAACAATAACTCCCATTACCATCTTTCTATGATCGACCGGCATATTACTCCTCACCCGCACCTCAGGATTTACGCTTCGGCGCAAATTTGAAACAATAAATAAGACCGAACACCAGCAACGCCGCTCCCCACCACACATTGGCGTGCAAGTGGTAGAGGACCACGCTGGGATTCTCTGGAGGATTTACAAGTTGGTAAATTCCCGCAGCCAGAATCAGCGCGCCATTCACGGCCAGTGAAATGCCGATAAAAAACCAGATGGAAACCATGCTGCGTGCCTCCGCTTACCAGAAAATAATGTTTAGTGCGATGAAAACGACCGTCACCACAGCCGCCCAGAAAAGAGGCTTCTGGTACAGCGGGACGTCCCCTACGCTGGGAACCTTCGTCAGCCCATATACCAGCCCAGTCAATTGGCTGTCGGGTATCGGCTTCGTCGCCAGACTTACTAACACGGTCACGACGACACAAGTTATAAAAGACCAGAGTGCTTGATACATATCCTGGGCCAGGCCTTTGGCGTGGGGCGAGAGCGCCACATAACGCAGCGCCGAAGGATCGAGTTTTACCCAAGTCCACATGCTGATCGAACAAAGCGTCCCGCACAGCAATCCCCAGAATCCGCCCGGGCCGGTCGTCCGCTTCCAGAGCATCCCGAGCACGACCGTACCGAACAGCGGAGCAATGAAGAAGCTGAACAGCGCCTGCACGTAATCCATGATGCTGGCGAACTGCATCACCAGATACGCAGTACCGATGCTGATCAGCACCCCGATGATCGTGGTCCAACGTCCCATGTTCACGTAATGATGGTCGCTGGCCTTGCGATTGATAAACGGCCGGTAGATGTCATAGGTCCAGACGGTGGTGAATGCGCTCACATTCCCCGCCATGCCCGACATGAAGCCCGCGATCAGCGCCGTAACTCCGAGGCCCAGCAGTCCCGGACCGCAGTAACGCGCCAGCATCAGCGGCAGAACGTCGTTGTAACTGTGGCCCCCAGTTAACCTGGCCACCGATTCCGGAACCAGCTTCACCGGCAGCACGGCCAAGCCGATCAATCCCGGAAGAATCACGATGAAGGGGACCGCCATCTTGAATGCGGCGCCGATAATGGGCGCTATTTCCGCGCTGCGAAGGTCTTTCGCGGCCAGAACGCGCTGCACGACCAGAAAGTCTGTGGTCCAGTAACCCGTCGAGATCACCGCGCCCAGTCCAAACACAATGCCAGTCCAATGGATTCCCATGGGATTGGTGGAGAACGAGCCCAACCCCGACCAGAGATGGACATACTGTTCCGATGCTCTCTGCGCAATCTGCAGCTTGAGGTTGGTCCACCCGCCGGCTTCGTACAATCCAAGAATCGGAATCAGCAGAGCGCCCGCCCAGATGAGGAAGAACTGCAGCACTTCATTAAAGATTGCCGAGCGCAGGCCGCCCAGCGTTACATAAACGGCCACCGTCAGAGACGAGACCCAGATGCTGAAATTAATGTCCCATCCGAGCACGATCTGCATGACCTTGGCCATGGCAAACATGTTGACGCCGCTCATGAGCACGGTCATGAAGGCGAACGAGACCGCGGACAGGGCGCGGCTGGGTTCGCCGAAACGCAGTTTCAAATATCCCGGCACCGAGTGCGTCCTGGAAATGTAGTAGAACGGCATCATCACCAGCGCCAGGAACAGCATCGCCGGGATGGCGCCGATCCAATACCAGTGCGTGGCCAGAATGCCGTATTGATAGGCCGAACCCGCCCAGCCCATCAATTCGAGCGCGCCCAGATTGGCCGAGAGAAAACTGAGACCAGCCACCCACGCCGTCATCTCCCGCCCCGCCATGAAGAAATCTTCGCCGGTGTTGGCGCGCCCTTTTAAGTACCCGCCGATGGAGAGCACCAGGGCAAAATAAAAAACCACGATGACAACATCGACGGGGGAAAGATGTACCAGCCGAGTGGGCACACCGGTCGCTAGCAGTGGCGTCATTGCTTGTCCTTATCCTTGGCCTGCCCGTAATATGCGTTCTTGCCGTGTTTTCTGAGGTAATGTTTGTCGTGCAGCGCGCTTGCAACCGGTTGCGCCGCTCGATTGATGCCGAGTGTGAAGTACGCCATTCGCGCCAGAGCCTCCAGAATGACTGCGTTGTGAGCAGCCGCTCCGGCATCCTCTCCCCAGGCGAAAGGCCCATGGTTGGCCACCAGCACGCCCGGAGTCGCCGACGGATCTGCCTGCTGCAGGCTGCGAACGATGACGTGGCCTGTGTTCTTCTCGTAATCCTCGGCAATCTCCCGATCGGTCATGGCGGAGGTCACCGGTACTGGACCCTGGAAATAGTCCGCATGCGTCGTGCCGAAGCAGGGGATGGGTTTGCGGGCTTGCGCCCAGGCGGTGGCATATTCGGAGTGGGTGTGCGCAACGCCGCCGATTTCAGAAAACTGATTGTACAGCACCAGATGGGTAGGGAGATCGGAGGAAGGCCTCAAATCACCCTCCACGATGTTGCCGAGCAGATCCGTGACTACCAGATGCTCCGGTCTCATCTCCTCGTAAGGAACCCCGCTGGGCTTGATCACCACCAGTCCCTCTGCGCGCGAGATGCCGCTGGCATTGCCGAACGTGTACAGCACAAGACCTCGGCGTACCAGTTCCAGGTTGGCGTCCAGGACCTGTTCCCGCAAACGTTGCAGCATAGCTTGTCGATCGCTCCTGTCTCAACCAGCCGGTAAGTAATCGTTTACTCAGATTGAAGACTATTCCCCGGGCAGTTGTCAATTGCAACTTTCGCATGGGCAGAAATTTCTACCAAAGGCACTTTCGCCGATCCGGGGCTCGCAGAACGTAAAACAACGTCAACCGAAGAAGTGCTGTTCGAACCCCAAGGCCGAGGCCCGGGCCTTACCGGATCCGCTGCTCCACATTCCCTTTGCGCGCCTTCGCCGGGTGTCTTCCAGGCTGGGCCAGCGCGGTGGAACACCTAAGCACCAAGCTGGTATGCAGCTCGTATTCGCTGCGCTCATGCGAAGGCGACTCGCGTTGCACCTCGCTCAAGAGGGCGTGGAAGGCAATCTTCGCCAACTCCATTTGCGACATCTGAACCGTCGTCAGCGGAGGAATCGTGAACTCCGCCAGCCGGATGTCGTCGAACCCGATTACCGAGAGATCGCCCGGTATCTTGATATCCTGGTCGTATGCTTCCCGCATCACTCCAATCGCGGTCATATCGTTGGAGCACAGCACCGCGGTCGGCCGGTTACTTAAATGGCTGAATTCCACCAGCGCGCGCATCCCGCCATCCATCCGGTGATTTCCCTCTACTATCAAGTCCGGAGAAAGCCCGATTTCCGTCATCGACGTTTTGAAGGCGGCTCTTCTCGCTATCGCCGATTTCAAATTCGATGGACCGGCAATAAACGCGATGCGCCTATGCCGGAGCGCAGCCAGGTGCTGCACCGCCTGGCGAATTCCATTCAAATAGTCGATCCGGATATTGACAATCCCCGGTGCGTTCGGTCCCACATCGACGAACACCAGCGGCACCTTACGGAAACGGAGATGGTCGAGTAGAACGTCCTCCATGCCAAACGTCAGGATGGCCACGCCATCGACCCGGCGTTCGATCATGCGCCGGACCGACGATTCCATCCGCTTCGGATCATGCACGGTTGAGGTCAGCAGGATCTCGTAGTTGTTCTCGACCGCAAGATTCTCGAAAGTCTGCACGATCTCCGGAAAAAATGGATTGGTGATTTCGGAAACGATCAGCCCAAAGATGCGGCTCCGCCCCGAAACCAGCGCCCGAGCCTGTGTATTGGGATAATAACCAAGTTCGTCGACTACCTTCCACACTCGCTTCGCAAGTTGGGGATCGACCGTGGGAACGCGATTAATCGTTCGGGATACAGTGGCGGTGGAAACTTTCGCTCGGCGCGCGATTTCGCGAATATCCATGGCGATTTGTTTGGCAACCACGCTCCTGCGAAAAATGCATTTTACCATAGCCGCGCAAGCAACTTCGGAGCGTGGATGCCGGCTACGGAAAACGTTTGCCACTTCCCGCTTAAGCTCTGCGGCGGCCTTGGCGCGAGTTCGTGGATCAATAGCTAGAGTGCCCAAAGCTGGCAGCAGTGCAATCCTGTTGCTTCCGATGCAATCACAGAAAACAGGCAGACTCGTTCCTGGCGATGCCCGAGTCCTGTGCCGTGAGCCGGGCAGTGTCGCGGCCATTTCCGTTGCAACGTTGCTATGTCGACTGAGCGTTCACTTTCCAGTAGATGGCGTAACGCTCGTGAATCACCTGATAAAGCGGAACCAGGGTTAATGGCTGTGATTGCCCGACGCCGTGAAATGTTAGCCCTTGCTTCGGGTCGCGTTGCAGCCACGCGGTAGGCTTGTTCGGGTCGGCAACGATGTTGATCATCTTGAAGTCGCCGGGCTTTGGCTCATAGTCGCCGTACAACATTTCCTTGGTGACTGCGTCGAAGCGCCCAGCCAGCAAGAGAGGTCCATACATTGCGGCCTGAATCGTTTCATCATCAGGCATGTTCTCGATGTGGAGATTCATGGGCAGGCTGAGCTCAATTTTGTCGCCGGATTTCCAGATGCGGTTGAGCGCGAGATAACTGCCGGGGCTCGCGAAGGCGGGGACGACCGCCCCGTTGATCTTCACGCTGCCGCCGTCAACCCAGTATGGAATACGAAGATTGATTGCGAGTTGCAGCGGGCTGTTGGCGGAAATGGCGATGGTGGTGCCTTCTTCCTCCGGGAAGCGAGTCCGCTGGCTGACGCGGAGTCCTTTCTCCGGCCACTCCAGTTGCGAATCGATGTAAAGATTCACGTAGAGCGAATCGTCGTCGTGAAAATAGATGGTATCGGTCAATTTCCCGTATTCCTCCGAGCCGGTCCCAGTGCAGCACCAAAACGCATCGAATGGCCCTCCGAAGGTTTTCCAGGCACCCGCGGCGGGCTCCAGGTAATACATCATCGTGCCGTTTTCGGGGTTGATCGTACCTAATCGATGATTGAACAGTGTGCGCTCGTAGTAATCCATCAGGCGGGCATCGGGAGACCAGCCGAAGAGGTGGCGGGTCAACTTCATCATGTTGTAAGCGCAACAGCATTCTTCCGTGCTGGTGCTCAGGCCAGCGCCGAGCTTGCCCGGGTCTGTATCAAAGCCCTCATTCATGGGACCACCGCGGCCGATGCTGGGGCCACCCGTGGCAAAGCATCGTTCACTGACGACCTCATCCCAGAAGTATTCTGCGATCTCGCGATAGCGGCGCTCGCCCGTAAGTTCGTAATAGCGAGCGGCGGCAATTACCTGTGGGATATGAGTGTTGGCGTGCAGACCCTTGAGTTCATCGCGGTGCGAGGCGAGCGGGTCGAGGAAAAGCTTCTTGTCGAAACGCTGTGCGGATTCCAGGTAATATTCCTTGCCGGTGACTGCGTATAAGTTGGAAAGCACTTCGCCCATGCCGCCAAACTCAGTGCCCAGCACGCGCTGCATGTGGTCGACGCTGAGAGGCCGGGTGTAACCGGAAACCCAAGCCGCCATTTTTTCGACCACGTCGAGCGCTTGCTCGTTGCCACAATGGACAAACATGTCGAGATTACCCGCCATGATTTTGTGAATCGTGTAAAAGGGAGCCCAGACGCCCACGCGGTTGCGCAGCCGGTCGAAGAATTCGATTGGAAAAGCGCTCAGATATCCACCCTTTAGAGCTTCCTGGCACTTGGCGAGTTCAGCGACGACCGTGTCCGCGTTCTTCTTGAGGTCCTCGTCTCCCGTGGTGGCGTACATCAGGGCGCATGCGGAAAGATAATGACCGCCGGCGTAGTGGCCTCGCAGTTCGCAATCGGGAGCTTCCCATCCACCGAGCGGCTCGGCCGAGGATGGGATGCCCGCGTTGATCCGGAACGTGTGCAAGAGGCGATCGGTAGGCAGTGAGTGCAGATATCGACGGTCGGCTTCCATGGCGACCTTGCACGGGCCTTCGCCGAGGCGTACCTGCTTCAAGGGGAAGGGACGTACTCTCCACGGAACTTTCTCGCGGCTGACGGACTTGCCTTGTTTCTCGGTGGTGTCAACCACGGGGTCTTGCAGCGGACCTGCAAAGGAGAATCGAGGTGCGAGAACAGAGCCCGCCGCCACCGCGACGGTCGTCATGAAGTGCCGGCGAGAACATTGCGTAGAGTGCGTCATGAATCCTCCATTGTCTGCTGCTCCGCTCCACCTCCTATCGGAGCAGTGCCCCTTTATTGGATATTGTATACTCCATTGAATGATGAAATGCCAGCCCCTAAGCAGGGATGCTTTCTTGCGTGTTTCAGCACGAGCACTTTTCGGAGGCTCTGGAGTGCAATGCGCCTAACTCGTATTCCGCATATCTTTTTCGTTCTGTTGCTCCTGGTTCTACATGAGGCCGCGGCGCAGGGGCGGCCGGAAGACTACCAGAGAGCTGAGGGTTTTCTTTCCGGCAACCTGCGGCATCTTGTTTCCCTGGCAGACGTGACGCCGCACTGGATCGAGAAGACGAATCGCTTCTGGTACCGGCATGTCGGTCGCGACGGGACTCGATTTGTTTTGGTGGATGCCTCGCAGAACACAAGCGTACCGGCCTTCGATCACCAGCGGCTGGCCGCGTCCCTCTCCACCGCGGCGAAGCAGGAGTACGCGGCGTTGGAGTTGCCTTTTTCCGACATTGACTTTGTCGACGGCGGGAAGGCCATTCGCTTTCTCGTGGAAAAGTCGCAGTGGACTTGTTCTGTAGTCACTTATGAGTGCGACCGCGGGCACGCGCCAGCGGATGCACCCAACGAGGCAAAGTCGCCCGACCAGCGCTGGGCTGCGTTCGTAAAGGAACACAACCTGTACCTGCGCGACACTTCCACCGGCACCGTAGTGCAGTTAACGAACGACGGAAGCCGGGGAGTGGACTATGCTACGCCTGTCCCGTCGCTCGGCATGATGGTCGAGCAGGGCAGCGAAGATGTGAAGCAGCCGGCCGCGGTGTTCTGGTCTCACGATTCTTCAAAGTTGGTTACCTATCGCATCGACTCAAGGAATGCCGGTCACTTCACGAGCCTGCAGTATGTTCCGAAAGACCAGCTTCGCCCGAAGGTGTTTACCTACGTGTATCCGTTGCCGGGAGAAGTTTTGGCCAAGGCCGAGCCGATCATTTTCGATATTCAGTCTGGAGCGCGGATCGATGTAAAAACTCCAGGACTGGACCTTCCTGCGGAGGAGGGCGGGCCCGGGTTCGAGTGGTTCGCCGATGGCAAGAGCTTCTTTTACGACTACGATGAGCGAGGCAACAAAGCAAAAGAACTTCGAATCGTCGATGCGGTCACCGGAGAGCAAAAGGTTCTGTTGCGCGAGCAGTCGGAGAAGTATGTGGATCCTGGGGAAACCTTCTATCGTTTTGTGGACACGACGAAAGAGTTTGTCTGGTCCTCTGAGCGCGATGGCTGGAACCACCTGTATTTCTATGGAAAGACCGGCGGGTTGCAGAATCAAATCACTCAAGGACCCTGGGTCGTGCGACAGATCGAACATATCGATGAAAAGAACCGGCGCGTGTATTTCCTGGCCAACGGCCGCGAGAAGAACGAAGATCTATACCAGACGCATCTGTACAGCGTCGGCTTTGATGGAAAGGGATTGCAGTTACTTTCGCCGGAGGATGCCAATCATTCCGTCAGCATCTCGCCGGACGGGACATTTTTCGTCGACAATTATTCGCGCCCAGACTTGCCAGGGGCGGCGATCCTGCGCCGCACGAAGGATGGATCGGAAGTGCGCGTCCTCGAGAAACCAGACGCTGACGAGCTGCTGAAGACGGGTTGGAAATTTCCCGAACCATTTCATGGCAAAGCCGCGGACGGCACCACAGATCTCTACGGGCTAATCTGGCGGCCTTCGAACTTCGATCTCACGAAGAAGTATCCAATCGTCGAATTCGTCTATACGGGTCCGCAGGATTTCTTTGTCCCGAAGACGTTCGGCCACGCTCTGTGGTTACAGCCGATGGCGGAACTGGGCTTCATCGTCGTCATGGTGGATGGCCGCGGAACCACGGGCCGTTCGCGCGCGTTCCACGAATTCTCTTACCGGAACCTGGGCGGAGCGTTCGAAGATCATGTCGCCATGATCAAGCAAATGGCCGCTCGCTATCCGCACATGGATGCCACACGAGTCGGAATCTACGGGACCTCGGCGGGTGGGTACGGAGCGGCTCACGCCATGCTGGCTTTTCCCGAGTTCTACAAAGTCGGAGTCTCGACGTCTGGCGATCACGATGCCCGCCTGGATAAAGCCTGGTGGAACGAACTGTACCAGGGCTATCCGGTCCAGGACGACTACATTGCGCAGTCCAACGTAACGATGGCCGGCCGCCTTGCGGGACATCTTCTGATAGAGCATGGCGACATCGACGACAATGTTCATCCCGTGGAGACGATGCGGTTCGTGGATGCGCTGATGAAGGCGAACAAGAGCTTCGACATGCTTTTCGTGCCCAACATGTCCCACGGTGAGAGTGGAGAGCACGCACTCTATCTGGTTCGGCGGCGGTGGGATTACTTCGTGCAATACTTGCTCGGAGTTGTGCCGCCGGAAACTTTTGAGATCCATGAGGATCGAGAATCCGCGCGGACCCGCAGGCGGCGCTAGGCAGCGGCCGGCTGGTCTCATACTGCATTAACCAGCGGCGAGGAAGTCTTAATGAATCGACGCAACTTTCTTCAATCCGTGGCTGCGACGGCTGTTGGCTTCGAAATTCTATCGACCATCGGGTCTGCTGATGCGGTTCCACAGCCAAAGCACACATCACGAAAACCTTCTACGACACCGGAAGTTTCGATTGAGGGATACACGAAAGTGTCGGAATTCAAGACAGAAAAAGAAACGTGGAAGGTTTATGAGGACTTGAGAACACGCGAAGGATCGATGGTGTTTGTTTCATCGATTGGAGTGAGACGCGCGCTTAACAAGACCGCCGAGGCCTCGATGCCTGGGGGAGTCCCATACTTAGGGCTCAGCCTTAAAGACATCGGCCTATCGTCGTCCGACCTTCTTGCCGATCGGCTTCTTCAAAATGGCGATCCCGACCCTGCGGCGGTGAAATCGGCGGCGCCACCCATGGCGTCCGCGGAAAAGAATCCGAGCGCATGGACAACGTTTGTTGGAACCAGGGAAGCCTACGATGTAACTCCGGTCTACCGCAGTGGCAGCACCCGGACCTATCATCCCCTTCAATATTCTCCGGAACTCCATGAAGCGCTTGCCAAGGGTGCGCTGTATGACGGCCTGGTCGGTGGTTGGATGCCGGCGGTTCGCAAGGTAATTCCGATATCCGACCACGCATATTGGGAGGTAATCGTCTTTGGCGACGTCGCGGCGAGCAAAAACAAGTACATCGTGCACACCTGGCACCGCACGGCTCGGATCGAAGACGACAAGATTTCCAAGATTCAGTACGGCCACAGCTATCCCGCCTATCCCCGGGCCCGCGAAGACCCACAGCCGGAGGACTTCTATCGCGCGCTGCTGGCTTTCGCGGAATACTGGGATGAGCAGTTACACGATTTCGCGGAAGTGTCGCTGCCCGAGAACACCTGGGTCGATATCTCGAAACACTCCTTCGCGAAGGAATTGATGACGCGGCCGGGAGGCGTCTATCCGAAGTACGGGGCCGTCGACCGAGATTACGCTGGCTCCGAGTACGATGGCTTCCAGGACGTTTTCACCAGCGCGATCTATACGAACATGGAGTGGGGCCGTCTTGAGACGGCGCGCCTCTTCATTGACAATTACTTTACAGAGTATGTGGATGCGAAGGGCATGAACGACATGCGTGGTCCTGAAACCGCGCAGTTCGGCATGACGCTGTCGCTTTTGGCCCGATATTTTAACTACTCGCGCGACAGCGGTTTGATGCTGAAACACCGGGCGAAGATCGAGGCAACGGCAAAGTTGCTCGCTGAGATGCACGATGAAAGTTTGAGCCTGCCCCAAGACAACCCGGGTTATGGATTGATCCGCGGATGGAGTGAGTCGGATTCGTGTCTGGGCGAGAAGCCGTCACTGTACTGGCAGCCCTACTATGCGAACAGTGCGTTTGCAGCACGGGGGCTCAAGGACATCGGGCGCGCATGGGCAGAACTTGCGCGAACTAACTCGGTACCAGACATGGAAAGACTGGCACAGGGATGGCTGTCACGCAGCGAGACACTCCGGAGCCGGACCGTTGCGGCTCTCGAAAAGAACGTACAGAGTGACAAGAAGCCACCTTACATAGGATTGTTCCCCGGCACGACACTTACATTCCGTGAATCCCTCGAAAAAGAGCGGCCAAGTCCACAGCAATGGCCGCATCGTCCTTACTCTGAGTTACTGCAGGCGGATGTTCTGCCGCCACGTCTTGCGAACCTGGTGATTGACTGCATGCGAGCTTACGGAGCGACCACACTCGGCGTGGTGGCAAATGTCGGGGGGGTTGAGGAGGATGGACGGGAAATTCTGGGTTTCATTTCCTACGGGTATGCGCAGGCGCTGCTACGGCTCGACCGCATTGAGGAGTTTCTACTATTTCTGTATGCGCACCGGTATCATGCGCACACACGCGGAAGCTGGACCGCCGGTGAGGTAAGTGGCATTACCGGCGACTCTGCTCTTTATTGTGTTCCGGCGCAACAGACCGTTCCACTGTTGGTGCGCTGGATGCTGGTGTTGGAAGATTCGGACGAAGACAGACTTTATCTGGCGAAAGGCGTGCCCCGGGAGTGGGTAGCATCCGGGAAGCAGATCCGGATCGCAGAAGCTCCAACTCGTTGGGGCCGCGTTAGCTTCAGCCTGGGGCTGAAGCCGGAAGCCAAGGCGATCGTCGGGCATGTCGAACTGGGTGGGAGTAAAATGCCGCGAGAGTTGCACCTCAAGCTCAGACTTCCCGCTCATCTTGCGGTCCAAAGCGCAACCGTGAATGGTCAGGCGGCAAGGCTCGTGGGACTTCACAACGATACTGTCATGATTACGACAAGAAACGAGACTACCTTTGAAGTGGTCGGTCAGTTTAGCTGATCGACCAAAGCGCGAGCAAAAGGGCACAATCCCTAATTCGAGGCATTATTGATATGAGCCGTCCGTTATCAAGACGCAATTTCATTTCGGCCGCAGCCGCAGTGTCGGCAACGGCGCTTCTTCCGAAGCGCTTGTTCTCGGTGGCGTCAACGGCCAACGCCTCCTCCGTCACGCGGCGTGTCACGGTCCGTGCCGACTCGGAGGTTGGAGTTGTGCGGCCGGAGTTTCACGGTCATTTTGTTGAGCACCTGGGCTCCTGCGTGTACGGCGGACTGTGGGTCGGCAAGAACTCACGCCTTCCCAACATCGTCGGCTACCGCAAACAGGCGGTTGAGTATCTTAAGGATCTCGGAGTGCCGGTTCTGCGCTGGCCCGGGGGCTGTTTCGCCGACGACTATCACTGGCGAGACGGAATCGGCCCAGCAGCCAAGCGGCCCAGGCGCGTCAACATTCATTGGGGCGACTATGTGGAGGACGGCAGCTTTGGCACACATGAATTCATCGGTCTTTGCCGCCTTCTAGGAGCGCAACCCTACCTTGCTGGAAATGTCGGCAGCAGCACTCCGCACGAACTGCGAGACTGGATTGAATACTGCAACTATCCTTCGGGGAGCACGCTCTCCGATGAGCGCGCGGCGAACGGTTCGCCTGAACCTTTCCGCGTTCGCTATTGGGGCGTGGGAAACGAGAGCTGGGGTTGCGGCGGAAATATGCGACCGGAAGAATACGCTCGCCTCTATCGGGACTTTGCTGTCTATTGCCGCGAGTTCGGCGGAACCGAATTGTTCCTGGTAGCGAGTGGGCCTTCGGGGGACGACACACGCTGGTCTCGCGGACTCATGGATGGTCTGGGTTGGGAGCGACCGCAGGGAGTCTCGATGCACTATTACACGGGCGGAGAGGATCTCTCGACCAGCTTTAGCCGCGATCACTTGAACGAGCAGCTTGCCATCTACGCCAAGGTTGAGGAGTCGATTATTCACCAGCGGGCGGTGCTGGACAGCTATGAGCACGGCGGCGACGTCGGCCTGGTTCTGGATGAGTGGGGCGTGTGGGACAGGATTCCCGAAGAGGACGAAAAACGGTATGGGAAGCTTTGGCAGCAGAGCACGATGCGCAGCGCCGTGGCCGCCGGGCTGGGGCTGAACATCTTCAACCGCCAAGCGGATAAGCTTTACATGTGTAACATCGCCCAGATGGTGAATGTGCTCCAGTCTTTGCTCGTTACCGACGGCCCGGAAGGAGAGCACTGCGTGCGAACCACCACCTATTATGCGTTCTCGTTGTTCAAGCCGCATCGCGCTAAGACCGCGGTACGAGTCGAGGCCGAAGCTCCCGCGCCTTTGGGACTTTCCGTTTCTGCTTCCAGGAGCGACAAGGAACTGGTGGTTACGTTTGTAAACCCGCACCACGATTCCGACCTGCAGGTGGAGTGCGCGATCAAGGAGGGCAACGTCTCTGACGGTAAGGCGCAGATCCTCCACGATCCAGACTGGAATGCCTTCAATAGTTTTGACAATCCCGACCGGGTCGTTCCCAAGCAACATCCTATTTCTACAAAAGAGTCCAGGGTGGAGCTGGAGTTGCCACGGCTATCCGTAGCTACCGTGGTCATGTCGATTCGGTAGCCGATTTGGTAGGAATGATACGAGAGTCGAGTCGACCCGCACGCTTCATGGCGAGCGATGGTTGCTGGTTGCTGGACAACGGTTGCACGGGCATCTGGTGAATGGTCGATGGATGGATGACACAAGCAGGGGATGTACCCGTCTTGTCTACCCGGGCGTGACCGTAATCGATCTTCAGAGTAAACATTGTTATACAGAAAGAAGGGGGTACTCGCGACGTGCGCAAAGACCGTTCGTTTCCGCCGATGTTCGTTTGCCGCGGTTTACTGTTGTTGAGCCTGGCAGTTTTGTTCCAGACAGCCCTTTGCGGTCAACAGAGAGGCCAGGAAAAGCCCCCGGTTCCGGGGCCCATGCTGAGTCAAGGGAAAGTGCCGTTTGATACTCCCGAGTTCTCCTTGAGTCTGGTCCGTTCATCGCAAACTGTCGCCGCGTTGCAGCCGAAAGGGGCAGGCGATTTCGATTTCACTCCCGGGGATTTGCTCGCCGCACGCTCGAACAACGGTTATTTTCACTTAGGCGACCTGACGTTACGCCTGCGCACCGGAAGCTCCGGTGAATGGAAAAACTATTCCACCGCCGAAGTTCGCAAGCCGGTGATCGCTCTGCCTGCTACGCAAGATGTTCTGGCCGCCGCCGACCTCGGACCGACACTTCCCGCCGACATCCCGTTGCGGGTGACTCGCACATGGGCGTTGGATCGGGGAAAACTCATCCTGCGTTTCACGTTGAAGAATAAGACTGCTGAAGCGGTTCAGGTCGGAGCGCTCGGCATTCCGATGATCTTCAATAACGTGCTCAATGACCGCTCGCTGGAGGAAGCTCATGCCAAGTGTTCTTTTTATGATCCTTACATCGGAGAGGACGCCGGGTATCTTCAAGTAACTCGACTCAACGGTCACGGCCCAGCTCTGCTGGTTGTGCCGGACGGCAACACTCCTTTTGAGGCCTACAGTCCCATCCTCGATCGGCCCGGCCGCCACAGTAAAGAAATCCCGCTGTTCACCGACCCCACACCACGGGGTATTACCTTCGAAGGGTTTTATCAATGGATGGTTCACAGTCAGGCTTACGCCGACAGCGAGTGGAAAAAGGCGCAGCCGTGGAATCCCCCAACCTTGCTGACCCTCGCTCCCGGCGAGTCGAAGACCTATGGGCTAAGGTTTCTACTTTCGGACTCGATTCGCAATATAGAAAAGACCCTTGCTGACAACGATCGTCCAGTTGCCATCGGTGTGCCCGGCTACATTTTGCCCACCGACATCAATGGTCTTCTGTTCCTGAAATACTCGAAGGCGGTGAAGTCGGTCGTCGTTGCCCCAGAAGGCTCTATTTCTGTAAGTCGCGAGGCATCGTCTCCGGCCGGCTGGCAATCATTCTCATTAAAGGGTAAGACTTGGGGCCGCGCTCGCCTGTCAGTTACATACGAAGACGGATCCGAGCAGGCCATCCACTATTTCGTGATCAAGCCCGAGGCGGATGCGGTTGCCGACATGGGGCATTTTCTGACCACGCGGCAATGGTTCACCGATTCCACCGACCCTTTTCACCGCGCTCCCTCAGTTATGTCCTATGACCGCGAACTGAATCAGATCGTCCTACAGGACAGCCGCGTCTGGATTGCGGGTCTGAGCGACGAAGGCGGCGCTGGGTCTTGGCTTGCCGCCATCATGAAAGAACTGGGCCAGCCCGACAAGGCCGAGGTTGAGAAACTCGATCAATTTGTCGATGAGGTGGTGTGGGGTGGTTTGCAATTTAAGGACGGCCCACATCAGTACGGAGTTCGCAAGAGTCTCTTTTACTATCAGCCTGACCAACTTCCGCCAAATTACTATCGCAGCGATCTCGACTGGAAGAGTTGGACAAGCTGGAGCAAGCAAGCATCGGAAGCGGTCGACCGGTCGTTTAACTACCCGCATATTGCCGCGGCGTACTGGGTGCTCTACCACCTTGCGCGCAACGATCAGGGATTAGTCACGCGACATCCGTGGAACTGGTATCTCACGCACGCTTACGAAACCACGATCGCCATGACCACCTTCGCTCCCGACTTGGCGCAGTTCGGCCAGATGGAAGGCGATATCTTCGTGCAGATTCTGGTGGACCTAAAACGAGAAGGCATGAAAGCCGAGGCGGATGCGCTCGAAGCGAAGATGCACGGGCGCGCGGATCGCTGGAAAGCGCAGGCCTTCCCTTTTGGCAGCGAAATGCCGTGGGACTCGACGGGACAGGAAGAAGTTTATGCCTGGACAAAATATTTTGGCTACCCCGACAAGGCTGACGTTACGCTCAATGCCATCCTGGGCTACGATCCGGCAATTCCGCACTGGGGTTACAACGGCAGCGCGCGCCGCTATTGGGACTTCCTGTATGGCGCGAAGTACAGCCGGATTGAGCGGCAACTCCACCACTACGGTTCGGGCATCAACGCGATTCCGCTTCTAGCCGAGTATCGAGAACACCCGGATGATTTCTACCTCCTGCGCGTCGGCTACGCCGGCACAATGGGCGCTTTGACTGACATTGACCAGGAAGGTTTCCTCGCGCCCGCCTTCCATTCCTTTCCGGATATGCTCAGCTTCGATCCGCTCTCCGGCGACAACGGCCCGAATTTCTTTGGCCACGCGTGGAACACCGCGACCTATGTGGTGGATCACCCCGAGTTTGGCTGGCTTGCGTTTGGCGGCGATGTCACCGCCACAGGCAATCAGATTGAAGTCACGCCGCTCGACTCTTTCCGAACGCGAGTCTATCTGGCCCCCATGGGATTGTGGCTAACGCTGGATGCGGGCCAATTCGAGCGTGTGGAGATCAATCCTAAGACCGGCAACGTGCGCGTTGGGTTTAGACTAGCAACCGAGAATGCTCCCGCAGCCCGCCTTCGTGTTGAGCAGCCAGCAGGCGCCAGTAAGGGCAGTTATCGCCTTGCATCTCACTTCGATTTCGAACGGGACGCGTATGTGGTCCCGCTGGCTAAGAACATCACTTGGGTTGAGTTGAGCGTACGTCCCTAGCTCGATAGACGTTGGTGACAAAGACCAAGGAGAGAATAAGACATGAAACGAAAACTACAGCCAATCGCATTTCAGTTCTTCATCATTTGCGGGCTCACGCTCGCAGCTTCCGCGCAGAACAGTACGCTTGCGCCAACTCCGCCGATGGGCTGGAACAGCTGGAACCATTTCGCGGAGAAGATTGATGCACGGATCGTGCGCGCCCAGGCTGACGCCATGGTCACCAGCGGCATGAAAGATGCCGGCTATGTCTACATCAACATCGACGATACCTGGGAAGATAAGCGCGACGAAAAAGGCTTTATTCATGCCAACGAAAAATTCCCGGACATGAAAACGCTTGCCGACTATGTTCACAGCAAAGGCCTGAAGCTGGGCATTTATTCCTCGCCAGCCGCCAAGACCTGCGCGGGCTTCGAGGGCAGCCTTGGCCACGAGGAGCAGGATGCGCAAACCTATGCCAGTTGGGGAATCGACTATCTCAAGTATGACTGGTGTCAATCCCCAGGCACGCGCGACGAGATGAAAGCGGCCTACACCAAGATGCATGAAGCACTCAGGAAGAGAGGCCGGCCCATCGTTCTCAGCCTGTGCGAGTATGGGTGGAACAACGTCTGGGAATGGGGCGACAGCGTGGGTGGCAACCTGTGGCGCACGACTGACGACATCAGCGACGACTATGACACCATGGCGAAGATCGGTTTCGGACAGGCAGGTCACGAAAAATACGCGGGCCCGGGGCATTGGAACGACCCCGACATGCTTGAAGTTGGCAACGGAGGTATGTCCGAGGATGAATACCGCACGCATCTGGGTCTCTGGGCGATTCTCGCCGCTCCGTTGATCGCTGGAAACGATCTCACGCGGATGACCCCTTTTACCGTCGATATGCTGACTAACCGCGAGGTTCTCGCCATCGATCAAGATCCACTGGGCAAGCAGGGCCACCCCATAATTCAGGAAGGCCCCTTCGAAGTGTGGATCAAGCCCATGGCGGACCACAGTTTCGCAGTCGGTTTGTTTAATCGCAGCAAACAAGAAGACAAGATGAACGTGAAGTTCTCCGACCTGAGTATTTCTGGAGCGGCGAATGTTCGCGATGTCTGGCTGAGAAAGGACTTGGGTGTCTTGCACGAGACGTTCAGCGCCTATGTTCCCAAACACGGCGTCGTTTTGTTGCGCATCAGTCCTCGCTGAGGAAGCAGCAACCACGAGCCGCAGTGTTAACAGAAAGCCGGGAGGCAGAACAGTTCAGTTGTTTCAGTGTGTCACACTTGTGACGAGTCTCTGCTTCCGGCGGAGCCAATGTGCTACCCGTTGGCCTTTGAGAAGCCGAAGACTCATTTGTTCGATATCACGATTCATGCCGAGGGCCTCGACGGAAACGTAGCGCGACTGCAATATTCCCGCTGTTGTTAACAAGTTAAAATG
>PLIC01000092.1 GCA_003139995.1 Candidatus Acidiflorens stordalenmirensis
TCGATCGCCTTGTCCGGCAAAAAGCGGTCGGGAATATAGCGATTCGAATGCGACACCGAAAAATTGATGGCATCGTCGGTGTAGGTAACGGCGTGGAATTTTTCGTAGCGGTCTTTGATGCCAAAAAGAATCTTGACCGCGTCGGCTTCGTTGGGCGGCGGAACTTTCACCGACTGGAAGCGGCGCTCGAGCGAGCGGTCTTTCTCGATCGACTTGCGGTATTCGCCGGGCGTGGTCGCGCCGATGCACTGGATCTCGCCGCGCGACAGGGCCGGCTTCAGGATGTTGGCGGCGTCGAGCGAGCCTTCCGCCGATCCCGCGCCCACCAGGGTGTGCAGCTCGTCGATAAAGATGATCGAATTCTGCGACTCCATCAATTCTTTCATGATGGTCTTGAGCCGCTCTTCGAACTGTCCGCGATACTTGGTGCCGGCGACGATTAAAGAGAGATCGAGCGCCAGAATGCGCTTGTCGGCGAGGAAGGAAGGAACTTCGCCGTCGGCGATGCGCTGCGCCAGGCCTTCTACTATGGCGGTCTTGCCTACGCCGGGCTCGCCGATCAGCACCGGATTATTCTTGGTGCGGCGGCACAGAATCTGCACTACGCGCTCGACTTCGTTCTCGCGGCCCACCAGCGGATCGAGCTGGTTATCCATGGCGGACTGCGTGAGGTCGCGGGAGAACTCACTCAATAAAGAAGATTCGCGCTGTCCGCGCTGCGGCGCCGCTTTTTCCTGGCTGGTGCGCGCCAGCTCTTCGCGGATCGTCGAAAGCCGCAATCCCCGTTCGTGCAAAATCTCAGCCGCAAAACACTTTTCTTCGCGCAACAATCCCAGCAGCAGGTGCTCGGTTCCAATATGTTTGTGTGAAAGCCGCTCCGCCTCTTCCGCGGCATAGGCCAGCACACGCTTGCATTCGTTGCTCAAGGGAAGATCGACGGAAGTGGAAACTTTTTCGCGGATGGTGGTGTGGCCTTCGATCTGTTTCCGGATCGATTCCACCGACGCATGAGAGCGCAGGAAACGATTGGTCAGGGCCTTGTCTTCGCGCAGCAGTCCGAGCAGCAAGTGTTCGGTCTCAATATAAGGAGATCCGAACTGGCTGGCCTCGTATCGCGCAAAGAAAATCACGCGCCTGGCTTTTTCTGTGTAGCGTTCGAACATATACTAATTCCCCCGACTCCCTGCGGAACGCCCCGCCCTCCGCCAAACCCCAACCCTCAATTATGCATTTATATCGCCTGATCTCCCAAGCGATATTGTCTTGCAGCAACCTACTCCGTTTCCCTTCTGGCACTCCGGTGTTTCAAATCTCAACACACAACTTTCAACTCCACCTTCAATCGTGTTTCTCTTCTGCCTTTCGTTACGCCGGAAGCGATTCGGGCGCCACTTCCTCCATTTTGCCCTGATGCAACCGTAAAACGCGATGGCACCGTCGTGCAAACGCCAAGTTGTGCGTGGCGATTAAAGACGTCAACTGGTGCTCGCGGTGCAGTCGCGCAACCAGTTCAAAGACCAATTCTCCGGTGCGCCCGTCGAGATCGCCGGTAGGCTCATCGGCCAGCAACACCTGCGGTTGGGTGATAAGCGCCCGCGCCAGCGCCAGCCGTTGCTGCTCGCCGCCGGAAAGCTCTCCCGAACGATGATGCCCGCGCGCTTCCAGTCCCACCTCGCGCAGCCACCGCGAAGCTTCCTGTTCCGCTGTGGATAGCGCTTGCCCGCGCGTCAGCAGGGGCATGGCGACATTCTCCAACGCGGTGAATTCCGGCAGCAGGTAATGAAACTGCCACACGTAGCCGATCTCGCGGTTACGAAATTCGGCGGCGTCATCCTCGGAAAGCGCATTCACGCAGGAGTTCGCGCAATATACCGCACCCGCGGAAGGGCGATCAAGCGCCCCCAGGATATGCAACAAGGTGCTCTTTCCCGCGCCCGATTGCCCTACGATGGCCAGCATCGTGCCTTTCGCGACCTGAAAAGACAGATTCTCAAAGAGCACGAGTTCGGCTTCGCCTGAGCGAAATACCTTACTTAACCCTTCGACCCTCAGCAGAGGATCTTGAGCTATTGGATGCAAACGCCCCCTCCTAAGTATCAAACCAGCTAGCCGCCTCCCACTGCAACGCGGAGGAAACAGCCCCTGGTCCATTAGACCATGATCCATCAGAGCATGATCCATCAGGCCATGATCCATCAAAGCATGAGGAGGAACAACCCGTTCCCGCGATTCCGTTTGCGAAAACGAGCTCTGCGAAAGACTGTATACCTCCGGAAAACAGTTGCAATGTGACCGTGGTCACAGAATGGAGCGACGGAAGAACATTCTCCTCCAAGCAGCCCAAAACCCATTCATGAGCCGAGCCCTACTCGTATCTCAGAGCCTCCGCCGGCAAAATACGCGCTGCTGACCACGACGGATAAATCGTGGCCACAAACGAAATCCCGATGGAAACCAGCGCCACGATCACTCCGTCGATCAGCCGTGGCGCGAACGGCACATAGTCAATCGAATAGACCTCGGGCGAGAGCGAAATGAAGTGGTAGTGTCCGCCCGCCCACGAAATCGCGTAGCCGAGCACGAGGCCGATTGCCGTCCCAATCACGCCAATCAGCACGCCCTGCGCGATGAAGACGCGGCGGATCTGCGCCTTCTTCGTCCCGAGCGACATGAGCACGGCAATATCTTTCGTCTTCTCCATGACCATCATGATCAGCGAGATCAAAATATTGAGCGCGGCCACAAACACGATCAGCCCGATGGTGATGAACGTCACCACGTGCTCCAGCCGCAACGCGCGGAACAGGGGCTTGTTCTGTTCCATCCAACTGGTGGCCATAAAGCCGTGGCTTCCTGAAATAAGATCGGCGGCCTGTTCGAGCGAGCGAGCGACCTTGCCCGCCAGGTAAATATCGTCGAGCTTGAATTGGATGACTGAGATCACATCGCCCAATCCAAACAATTGCTGCGCGTCGGAAAGCCGTATGAACGCCCAGGAAGAGTCGTAGTCGAAAAAGCCGGAGTTAAAGATTCCTGCGACGCGAAAGCGAATGTACTTAGGCACCATGCCGAACGGAGTGAGTTCGCCCTGCGGAGAAGTCACCAACACTACCGAGCCGACGTTCGCGCCAATCTCATCCGCCATGTCTTTGCCAAGAATAATCGGAGGCATCGCCGCGACGCGCTGTCGCACGCCGGTCAAATCATCGGGCGATTCAGGCTGCGGAGTGTTTGTGTTTAATGTGTCTCTGTGGGGACGGGGCTCCGCCCCGTCCGAGCCGGGTCGGAGACCCGGCACCACACGAGCATCCGGCACTGCCGCATTCGTCTCCTCTAGCGCCGCCGCCGATCCCAGCGTCACCGATTTCAGCAGATCGCTGACCTTCCGCTCATACTGCGGCAGCATCCCTTTCAGCACCGCCCCGCGCGCCCGCGGCCCGCGCGAAATCAGCACCTGCTCGTAAATCGCCGGAGCCGCCGCCACCACATGCGGCTGCTTCGACAACTTTTGAAAGAGCGGACGCCAATCCCGTATGCCGTCGCTTTCCACCCGCAGCAAACTGATGTGCGCCGTCGAACCGAGCAGCCGCGCCTGCAAATCCTGCCGGAATCCATTATTGACGGCCAGCGCGACAATCAGCGAAGCCACTCCCGCCGCTACTCCCAAGATAGAGATGCCCGTAATGATTCCAATGAACGCCTGGCGGCGCTTGGCGCGAAGATACCGAGTTGCTACGAAGAGTTCGAAGCGCATGGGAACAGCGGTCAGCTGTCAGTCATCAGCCTTCAGTCAAGTCGGATTATAGCTGGCCATCCGCGAACACCGTGCGGCAAGTCGAACTGACCACTGGCAACTGGCCACTGACCACCGGCCACTGCTTCCTGCTATTCTTCTTTTCAAATGTCCCCCATCCTGACCAGCGTGCTGCTGGGGCTGACCGCGGCGGGCGCGAACGTGTTCGGCGGCGCCATCATCGTCCAAAGGAACTGGGAGCGCTCGTACCTGCGTTACTTCGTCGCGCTCGGCGCCGGTTTCATGCTGGCGACGGCGCTCGTCGAAATGGTGCCGGAGAGCATTAAGCTGCGTGGCCCGTATGCCGGATTTCTCATTCTGTTTGGATACCTGCTCGTCCATTTTTTTGAACACACCGTTACCCCGCATTTCCACTTCGGAGAAGAGACCCACACCGACCAGTTCGTCCATGCTCACAAAAGCTACTCGGTTTTGATCGGGTTGCTGATTCACACGTTTTTCGATGGGATCGCGATCGCCTCGGGATTCCTCGTTTCTCCGGCGCTCGGCTGGATTATTTTTGTTGCGGTTTTTCTGCACAAGATTCCGGAAGGATTCACCGTCTCATCGGTGATGCTGGCCAGTGGCCGCAGCCGCGCCTTCGCCTGGGGAGCGTCCGCGCAGTTGGGAGTGGCTACCGTCGCCGGAGTGATGACCATGGCAATCTTCCGCCACGAGGTCGGGTTCGGCCTGCCACTGTCGGCGGGCGTTACGATCTACGTAGCCGCGTCCGATCTGATCCCCGAAGTAAATAAGGAACCCGGAGTGAAGATGGCCCTGCTGGTCTTCGTCGGAGCCGCGTGCATGTTTTTGCTGGATCGATTTCTTCACGTGCACTGAGAAATGTTTACCCGCTGTGCCTGATATGCATTACATCCCCGTCCTGCACGATGTAATCCTTGCCTTCGAGGCGCAGCGTGCCTTTGGCGCGGGCGTTCGCTTCGGATCCCGCTTCCAGCAACTGATCCCAGCGAATCGTTTCGGCTCGGATGAAGTGTTTCTCCAAGTCTGAGTGTATGGCCCCGGCGGCGTTGACGGCTTTCGTGTGAATGGGAATGGTCCAGGCGCGGCATTCATCTTCACCGGCGGTGAAGAATGAAATCAGTCCCAGCAGGTGATAGCTTTTGCGGATCAGCCGCGCGAGGCCGCTTTCGGTCAGTCCATAGCTGCCTAGAAATTCCGCGGCGTCTTCGTCCGTCATCTCCGCCAGTTCCGCTTCCACTTTGCCGCAGATCGCGCTCGCCCCAGCATTGGGACGCGCGGTCACTTCGCTCAACTTGTATTTCGCAACCGCCGCATCCAGATCTTTGCCCAGTTCGGTGCTCTCGCCGATATTGAGCACGTAGAGCATCGGCTTCTCGCTCAGAAACATGAAGCCCCGGATGCGCTTCTTGTCCTCGGGCGTCATTTCCATTTCGCGCAGCGGCTTTTCGGTTTCGAGATGAGCCTTGGCTTTGATCAGTAGCTCGTTCTCTTTTTCCAGTTCCGGAGTCTTCATCTTCTTCAAATCTTTTTCCAGGCGCTCCAGCCGCTTTTCGATCTGACCGAGATCGCTCACCATGAGATCGAACTCAACGTTCTTGATGTCGCGCAGCAGATCGATGGGGCCGACGTGCGGAATGGCGTCGTTTTCAAACGCCCGGAGAACGTGAATGAGCGCGTCCACCTGCCGCAGATGGCCGATGTAGGCGGTCTCTTTCAACGCTTCCTGGCCGATGGCGCCGACGTCCACGTACTCGACCGAAGCGTGCGTCAGCTTCTTCGGCTTGTAGAGGGCGGCCAGCTTATCGAGGCGCTCGTCGGGAACTTTCGCGACGCCGATGTGCGCCTCGCGCGGGTTCGAAAACGCTTGTTCGGAAAGATCCACTTTTGTCAGGATGCGAAATAGAGATGTCTTACCGACCTGCGGCAGACCGATGATGCCAGTTTTCATGGGGAGTTCTCAACTCTCAGCTTTCAGTTCAATCAAGAGAATAAATCATCGCGCGCGATACGCGTACGCGCCTGAAATGCATAGCGTGGCGCGACCGTGCTACGCTCGGCAGAATGCACTTCAGGCGGATGAATCATCGAAGACGATTCTTCGGCCACTTCGCCGGGGCGCTGATCGTTTGCACATTCGCTGCCTACGCTTCGGCGCAGGTTCACTTCCGCTTACAGACGCGCGAAGCTGTCGGGGCCCACCTGAAGTCGTTTTCAACCAGGAACAGCGAACGCGAAGCGCTGATCCGGAAGTGGTTCGCCGACTCCGGATGCAAGGACGCGAATCTTTCCGAGCAGGCGCTCGACCGCCGGCTTCCGCCGAACGTCATTTGCGTATTGCCGGGCGAAACGCAGGAAGTCATCTTGGTCGGCGCCCATACCGATAAAGTCGACAACTTTGGCGACGGCGTGGTCGACAACTGGACGGGAGCGGTGTTGTTGCCCAGCCTGCTCTACAGCCTCAGCGCGCAGCCGCGTCATCACACGCTGATCTTCGTCGGATTCTCAGGCGAGGAAAAGGGGTTGGTCGGATCGCGGTATTACGTGGATCACCTCACCAGCGAGCAGCGCACGCACATCGATGGCATGGTGAACTTCGACAGCCTGGGCCTCGGTCCGACCGAGGTCTGGGCTTCACACGCTGACAAAGCGCTGCTCGACGCCCTGGCCTCTGTCGCGGCGGCCAGTAAACTCCCCGTGACCACAATGAACGTGGACAACCTCGGCACCGCCGATTCCGAATCGTTCGCTCGCTACCAAATACCGCGCATCACCCTGCACTCGGTGACACAAAAGACCTGGCCGATCTTGCATTCGCCGTTCGACAAGCTGGCAGCGATCAAGATGAACGATTACTACGACAGCTATCGCCTGGTCGCCGAATATCTCGCGTATCTCGATGACGCGCTGAAACCGCCGCCCGCTCCCAAGCCAGACAAAGCGGCGCACTAGCTTAGCTGTCGCCAGCTCAGCGGAACGCTTGCGCGGTCGTGTATAACGCCACTAACCCCAGCAAAAGCACCGCCTCCTCGAACTTCTCCGACCACACATGCAGGCGGTCGAATTCCATGCGCATCGGATTGTCCAGCGGCACGTTATCGATAACGCCAACCTCGGCGCGAATGGCGTGCATCTTCGGGGAAATGGCGAACTGCGAGATCACGGTCAGCAGCAGCATCAGCACGATCAAAAGATGCCGCGCCGCCAGCGGTCGCGCATTTCCTGTGGCCATCCGGCTGTAAATCATGGACGCGATCAGAAAAACAATGCCGGAAACGATGGCCATGTAGTGCAGTAAATCGAGCGAGCGGCCTACGATCAATCCCGCCATGTGGCGGGTTGGGAGAAGACCGGGCGAAAAAGCAGTGGGCGCGAGCACGAAGGCAAGAAAAATTACTCCGCCCAGCCAGACCACGAGCGACAGCAGCATGAGGAACCGGAGAAATGACATGAGCGAAATTATAGAACTCCTTGTTCTGACTTCTCCGAGTATTGATTCTCTGGGTTTCGATCTATCAGCCGGGATATCCACAGCCCGAACCAACGCTGTTACTTACCCCTGTGCGCGCAACTGTTTACCCTCATCATTCCTCATTGTCCGGAGGGAGTCACCCAAATGCAGCGTTTGCTGACGGCCACCGACGTGAATTTTGTTTCATTGCAGTCGGCAGTATTTTGCGCGCAGTGTGAATTGCTCAGCGAAAACAATACGCCGCGGTGTCTGGCCTGCGGCAGTGGCGCGGTGCTGAGTCTTTCGCGCGTGCTCGGCGGATCGCTTCGCGGGCAGCAGACGGCGCATCTCATCGCGGATGCGGAACTGGACCGGCTGGTGCGGTCGCTGCTCTATACGGTTTCGCAGATTCCGGCGACGGGCAAACAGACAGACGAACATGCGGTCGAGTTACCCGCGGCGGCAACTTTTTCCACTCGCCATCGCATACGGCCTCGCCATCATGGACCAGTCTCCACGCCGCATCCGCTGATCCATACTGATGAGATCAACGCCGGAGAAATTGATCTCGAGCCGGGCATCAGCATCATCGCCGAAAAAGCGCAAATTTTAACCGGCGCTACCGGGGCCGCCATCGCGCTGCGCCGGGGCAATGAAATTGTTTGCCGGGCGCGCACCGGCCGCACTGCTCCGGATATCGGGGTCCGCCTGCAGACCGACAGCGGACTCTCCGCCGAATGCGTGCGCACGGGCGAAGTGCTGCTGTGCCATGACGCCGAGTCGAACCCGCGCGTGGATTGGGCAACTTGCCGGCGAATGGGCGTGCGCTCGATCCTGGTCGCTCCGCTGCGCCACTTCCGGCGGACGCTGGGCGTTTTCGAAGTGCTGTCGTCGACGCCCCACGCGTTCGACAACAACGATGTGGCCACCATGCAGTTTCTCTCCGGAATGATGGTGGCTACGATCTCGCGGCTCTCCAGCTTGCAGCCGGCGCCGCCGGTGGTCTCGGGCGAGTAAACGCGGCCGAACGAGGCCGAGCTGCGCTCGGCTTGGACGGGCGAGGGCGCCCGTCCCTACACGAGCAAAACCT
This sequence comes from Candidatus Acidiflorens stordalenmirensis, assembly GCA_003139995.1. Lineage (GTDB taxonomy): Bacteria > Acidobacteriota > Terriglobia > Terriglobales > Acidobacteriaceae > Acidiflorens > Acidiflorens stordalenmirensis. Next base: position 8,317 of record PLIC01000092.1, read on the forward strand.
ATACCGGTACCGGCACGCTCTCGACGATCTCGCGGAGGACTTGCTCTGCTTGCTCGGATTTTTTCAGGGTGGAAGTGTAAAGCGAACTTACTACGACGCGGTGGGCGAAGACGGAGACGACTAACGGCTTGAAATCTTCGGGCGTGCAGTAATCGCGGCCGTCCAGGAAGGCCATGGCCTGGGCAGCGCGGTAGAGCATCTGCGAGCCTCGGGGAGATACTCCGAGGGATAGATACTCAGACTCGCGCGTTTTGCCGACTATGTTCAGCATGTAAGTGATGAGAGATTCGTCCACGTGGACTTGGGCTACGGCTTGCTGGACTTCAACTACGTCGGCGGCATTGAGCGCGGGGCGCAGGTTTTCGAGTTGGGCGGCGCCGGCTTCGGCGCGCAGGATCTCGCGCTCGGCGTTGCCTTCGGGATACCCCATGCGAACTCGCATCAGGAAACGATCGAGTTGCGACTCGGGCAAGGGATAGGTGCCGTGGTGCTCGATGGGATTCTGCGTGGCAATCACTAAGAACGGTTGCGGCAGCGGATAAGAGTGCGCGTCGACCGTGACTTGGCCCTCGTTCATGGCTTCGAGCAGCGCGGACTGCGTCTTCGGAGTAGTACGGTTGATTTCGTCGGCTAACAGGACGTTGGCGAAGACCGGTCCGCGCTTGAATTCAAATTTCTGTTCGATGGCGGAGTAGATCGAGATGCCCAGCACGTCGGAGGGCAACATGTCGCTGGTGAACTGGATGCGTTGGAAGGTGCAGTCAATGGCGCGGGCGAGGGCTTGGCCGAGCGTGGTCTTACCGACTCCGGGGACGCCTTCGATCAGCAGATGGCCTTTGGCGAAAATGGAAACCAAGGCGAGGCGGAGGACGTCGTCTTTGCCGCGGATGACGCGGCGCAGACTCTTCTCCAGTTCTGCGGCGCGGCGCGAGGTTGCCACCAGAGTTTCGGGAGCCATTACGGGCGATTTTACTATGCGGTCGGCGGCGTGGCCGGTTACGTGGGTCACAGAAGAAGTTCTGAGTTCCCGGTTCTCAGTTCTCAGTGGACACCAGCACAGCTTAAGCCGCGCGGTTCTTGATTGAGGCGATGAGTCCACTCAGGACTCTGCCGAGTTCGTCGTCGCAGCCAGCAGGATGTCTGCCTTGGCCGGTTGGAGGTATTTCAGGTTGCTGGCGATGAGAAGCTGAGTCTCAATTTCGACCAAAGAGCCACGTGCCTGACTCAGAAAGCGATAAAACTCTTTTTTGCGAAGAACGAGCCTGCCCTTCTGCAACATTACTTGGTACCGAAACGGACGCTCGCCGCAATTGATTGGTGATTTCGTAACGCTCCTCGCTCGGAAAGCGCTGAGTTACTTCGCAGATTTCGGTGACGAACTTCATGGCTTTCTGCCATGCGATCAGATCACGAGAAGAACGGCCCATAGTGCCTCCAAAGAAGCGATTGTCGAACTCCTATGGCCGAAACTCTGTGACCGGCAACCACTCAAAATGTTCGGTTTTACTGAGAACTGAGAACCGGGAACTGAGAACTTACTGCGTGAATTCCGCCGGCCTTCCCGTCAACCGCTCGATTCGTTTTGCGGTTGGCGGATGGGTCGAGAACAGGTTGCCGAAACTCATCCCACCTAAGAACGGCTGAATGATGAATAGGTGCGCGGTGGATGGAGTTGCTACGAGCGGGCGCTGACGGGAATAGGCGTCGATTTTGGCTAGGGCGCTGGCTAGGGCATATGGGTTGCCGGTCCAGTGGGCTCCGGTTTCGTCGGCGCCGTATTCGCGGGAACGCGAGACGGCGAGTTGGATCAACATGGCTGCGAATGGGGCGAGGAACATCATGGCAATGGCTGCAATGCCGCCTCCTCCATCGCGGTCGCGGCTGCCTCTCATGCCGCCAAAAATCATGCCCCAGCGGGCAATCGAGGCGAGGTAAGTGATGGCGCCGGCTAAAGTAGCCGCGATTGAACTGATGAGGATGTCGCGATTGCGCACGTGGCCGAGTTCATGGGCGAGCACGCCTTCCAGTTCGTCGTCGGTGAGCAGTCCGAGGATGCCCTGAGTTACGGCGACGGAGGCATGGTTCGGATTGCGTCCGGTGGCGAAGGCGTTGGGCGAATCGGACGGGATGAGGTAGACCTTGGGCATCGGCAGGCTTTCTTTTTGCGCCAGGCGCTCGACGATGTTGTAGACGCGCGGCAGATCCTCGCGGCCGACGGGTTGAGCGCGATAGGTGGCGAGCGCGATCTTGTCGGAGAAAAAGTAGGAAACGAAATTCAGGACGGCCGCGAAGGCGAGCGCCATCAACATCCCGCGCTGCCCGCCGAAAGCACGGCCGGCCAGCATGAGCAGCAGCGTCATGCCGGTGAGCAGGAGTGTGGTTTTGAATATGTTACTCATAGTGATTATCTCAGTTTATCTGAGTGATTAGATGCAGGGCGCGTGCTTTGGGCTCTGGACAAGCTCTGACCACGGGCAACTGCCGAGCTGCGCTCGGCTTGGACGGGCGAGGGCGCCCGTCCCCACACGACCTTAGCCTTGCCGCCTTAGTGCCCGGTCGAGGGTTTGGTCGAGGGCTGCCTTAGCCTTTTCGTAATCGGCGGGCGTGATCTTGCCTTGATTTCGCTCCACCTCGAGTTCGAACAATTCCTCCTTCAGCGCTTCAAGCAACATCGATGATTTTGCGACCGGAGTGCTGGTCGCAGATGTCGCGGACGCCGTCGCGGTTGGCGGAGTTGGACGGGGCGCTGCGCTGCGATCGCTCGATGCCGCGCCAGGCCTCGCGGCGGATGTTGCGGCGACGGAAGTTCCGGGCTGCCGTTTCGTGACCACCCATCCGCCGATGGCGAGCAGCACGGCGAATCCGACGAGGATGGGCCAGCGATATTGCTGCAAAGCATCGGGTGCGTCGATGGGGGCGCCGAGTCCGCCGCCGGGCCGATTGTCACTAGGAAGATTGTCGCGTCCCTGCGGTTGTTGCTGATCCCGCTGTTGGGCCGCGCCGGAGGCGACCTCTCCGGGCGACTCGGTGATGACTCCATTACCTTGCAGCGTGAAGCCGAGCGCCTGGCCGGGCTTGGTCTGTTGCGCCACTTCTATGTTGGTGTCGCCCTGTCGGGGATCCTGCATGGACTGGAAGCTCGACGGATTCGCGGCCTTGAACTGCATCGTCTTGGGAAGAACGACGACGACGTGCGCGGCGGGATAGAGCGGCTTGGGATCGATCTTGATCTCGCCCGAGTAGGGCAGAGTGAACTCCAACTGAAACTGCGTTTCTCCGGGGCGCAGCGGGAAGGCGATGGCGTAGCGGTTCTTTTCGGCCTCTGGCATGGCTTCGGCGGGGATCGGCTGGCCGTTCGGAGCGCGGGCTTGCAGTTGTTCAACCTTTGCGCCGGGGGGCAGATAGAACTCGAAGTTGTGATCGTTCATCTGCGTCTTCGCCGGAGAGGACGTGTTATTGACGACGAACAGGCGTATGCCCTGCATGGTTCCGCTGTCGGCCTGGAAGCGAATCACGTCGGCGGTCACGCTGAGATCGGTGACTTTAGGCGCTACATCATAAACTTCGATATCTGCTGAGTTGACGCCGGGAGGTGCCATCTGATGATAAGTAACTCCCTGATGAACAGCGCGAATAAGATGCGGCCCGGCGCTGTCCGTAAGTTTGAAGCTGAACTTTCCGTTGCTGTCGGCCTTGGTGCTGGCAGCCACATCCATGCCGTTGGCGATGTTGATGAGAATAACTTCATCGCCCGCGGCGGGTTTGCCGGTGGTGCCGTTGGTCACGGTACCGGAGAGGGTCTGGGCAGCGCCCGAGGCGAGGGCCAGCGAGAAGATGGCGGCCAGCAATGCGGACTGTGCGAGTTTGGTCAAATCAACTCCCTCAATTGATCCCTCTCTTCGGCTAGACGTTTCCACTTCTCCACGTCGAGCTCGGAAACGTGATTAGATAAATTGTCCTTGTGAAGGCTGGTGTCATCGACGGATATGCAATGAATCACTGAACCATCCCTACCAACTACTCTTGGTCTTAGCACGTCGTATGCGCGAGTGTCCGGGTCGTCCCGAAAATACCGATAAAAGATGTTGGCGCAGATGTCCGCGATCTGCAAGCCGACCATTGACTTCGAGTCGTGGAAATCCGTGTGTTTGTAGAATAAATCGCTGTAATCAAATGATCCCTTATGTACCTTGTACTTCTTTTTGAACGGATGATCGGACGGCCACTCTTTTATGGTCATGAAAGTGCCAGTGTTTGTGCGACCTGTTTTCATTAATTCTGCACGTAGCCACTCTTTCCAGAACGCACGATGTTCGTCCTTATGTATAAAGCTCCGGTCAATTGCGATTTCGATGTCCTGAAATTCGTGGCTGTGTTCGGAATCGGCGAAGCGGACAATTGCGTGTTGAAGGGTATCAAGGATCGCCTGCAGGAGAATGATAATCCACAAAACATTTGAAGTGCTGCGGTTTCTGACCCATCCGCTCATCTGGCGATAAGTCTCTACTAACCTGCATTCTTATGCTTGGCGCACAATTCTGAAGACAATCTGAACAATTCAGCCGTTTGCTCCCGTAGCTTTTCGAGGTAGGACTCAGCGGTCACGCTTGTGTCCCCACCAGTTAGCGTGATATGTATATCACGCATTGTCCACGGCAACACTTTGTGTGAGAACGTGTACAACTGATCCGCGGTAAGCTCTCGGCCTTTTAGTTCCCGCTTATTCTGTCCGATGACGCTTCGTTTCCAATCAAGGAACCGCTTTTCTAAGTTCGGCAGTTCCGCGTCCGGAACAGTGACACCGCAGAAGAGGGATTTACCCTTGTTGTCCCACGAAAACGATCCCGAATCATCTATAAAATTCCACATAAAAACCACTTGTTACACTTCCAAGATATATCAGTCAATCACACCGCCTGCCCCGTAGCCTGCTCCAGCCGCGCGATCTCCGCCATGATCGCGGCCGCTTCCTCTTCGAGCGACGTGCGCATGGATTGATAGTCCGCGTCCGGCACCTTGCCGGCCTTGTATTCGAAATTCAGATCGCGCAGGTTTTCGTAGACCGCTTCCTTACGCTCGCGGAGATAGCCGAGCCGCGTTTTTTCCTCTCCGGCATAAACTTCGCCGGGAAAGAAGAAAATGTAATAGAGAGACGCTATCGTCATGACGGAGCAGAAAAAAATAATCATCATCATAAGTCGGTCTCCTTGCGGGCCTTTTCGCGGAATTCGTCGAGTTCGCCGTTGCGCGGGATGGCGATGCCGTCGGCGAGCGCCGGCGCGGGCCGATTTTTCCACGAGCGCACGACGTAAACGACGAAGGCGATGCCGAGCGCCAACGCGACGAAAGGCATGATCCAGGCCACGCGATTGAAGCCCGTTGCGGTGGGCGCGGCGATCACGGTTGGTCCGTATTCCTGCACGAAGCCTTGCAGAATGAGGTCGTCACTGTTACTGCCGCCTTTATCGAGCGCGGCCAGCAGTTCATTGCGCATCTTCTCCGACGCCTGGCAGCCGACGTGATTGCATTCGAGCAGCACCTGGCCGCATCCGCAGGTGCACATCAAGCGATGGCCCAGGTCTTTGAAGCGCGCGTCCGTATCGCCAGCGCCGAGGAAGAGGAAGATGACTGCGGCGAGGAGGATGGTCTGGAATGCGCGGCGGGCGGGTCTCTCAGCCGGCGGATTCGTCCGAAGGCCCTCAGCGGCTAAAGCCGCCATTGATTTTACGGCACTTACGGCGCGGCTGAAGCCGCGCCCCTTCAAAACAAGTGCAAGAAACCGAGTTTTTCCGCAAGTTGTGAAGTCGTGCCCTTCCCAAAATCTTTGATTCGAAGTTTTCATCTCAGCCCCCGGCTCCTACGTGCGCCGGAGCGCGAACCGGCGTGGTTGCGGCCACCTGGACGGCGGCGGCATTCGGCACGAGCGCAACGATGGTGCCGAAGACCATGATGATCAGGCCGATCCAAATCCAGGGGACCAGCGGATTCAAGTGCGCTTTAATGATGGGCTGTCCCGTGGTGTCGTTTTTGCCTTCGTAGAGGAGATAGAGGTCGCTCACCAGCAAAAAATCTTCGCGAAAGCTGGGGTAAATGCGCGGCAGCGTCTGCGGCTGTCCGCTGGCTTTATAAAAGCGGCGCTCGGGATACATGGTCGTAATCTGTTTGCCGCCGCGGAACACGTTCATGATCGCCTGCTCGCTACCGTAGTTGGGATTGTCGTCCTGGGTGTAGGACTGGCAGACCAGAGTGTAAGGGCCAAGGGAAATTTTGTCGCCAAAGCCCATTTCTTTTTCTACTTCCCTATTAAAAGGCGTCCCGAGGATTCCAATGACGACCAACGCGACGCCGAAGTGGACAATGTATCCGCCGTAGCGCCGAGTGTTTCTGTGGCACAGGTGAATCATTGCGGCGAACAAATTTTGCTGGCTTTTGCCGGCGATGACGCGCCCTCCGCGGACGAATTCGGAAATCACGGTAAAGATCACCAGCGCCGAGAGCACGGCGGCCATGGTGGCATAGAAATAAGAAGGATCCTCCCAGGGACGCACGCCGAACAAGATCATCATGACGCCGATGGCGAGCGAGCCAAGCGCGGGAAACAGAAAATTTCGCTTGAGGCTTTCGAGGGAAGTCTTACGCCAGGCCAGCAGCGGTCCGACGGCGGTGAGCAGCAGGAGCAGCAAGGCGACCGGGACAGCCACGCGATTGAAAAAAGGCGGCCCGACCGTGACTTTGTGTCCCTGAACGAATTCCGAAAGGATGGGGAAAAACGTACCCCACAGAATGGTGAAGCAGACGACCAGCAAGAGAAGATTGTTGAACAGGAAGCTGGATTCGCGCGAGACTAGCGACTCCAGCTTGTGCTCGCTTTTGAGATGCGACCGGTTCGCGACAAGAAAAAAGGTACAGACCCCCAGGGTCAATACTATAAAGACCAGGAACCATGTGCCGATCGAGGACTGCGCGAAGGCGTGCACCGAACTGATCACGCCCGAACGCGTGAGAAAGGTTCCGAGCATGCAAAGCAGGAACGTCGCGAAGATGAGCGACATGTTCCAGACTTTCAACATGCCGCGTTTTTCCTGCATCATGACGGAATGCAGAAACGCCGTGCCCGTGAGCCAGGGCATGAGCGAGGCATTCTCCACGGGGTCCCATCCCCAGTAGCCGCCCCATCCCAGAACCGCGTAAGCCCAGTGCGCGCCGAGGAAAACTCCGATGGTGAGGAAGCACCAGGTCACCATGGTCCAGCGGCGCGTGATCTGGATCCATTTCTCGCCGGGGTACTTCATGATGAGCGCGCCCAGCGCGAAGGCGAACGGAACCGTGAAGCCGACGTATCCCAGGTACAGCATGGGCGGATGGATAACCATCTCGGGATACTGCAGAAGAGGATTCAGCCCGGTGCCATCCGCGGGGAGGGCGCCCTGCATGATGGCGAACGGGTGCGCCGCAAAATTCAGAATCAGCAGAAAGAAAACCTGCACCGCGGCGATGATTACCGAAGCGTAGGCGAACAGCCGCTGATCGGTCTTGTAGCGCAAGCGGAGAACGAATCCGTAGCCGGCCAAGAGCAGGGACCAGAACAGCAGCGAACCTTCCTGACCGGACCATAGCACGGCGAACTTGTAAGCGGCCGGCAAGTCGCGGTTGCTGTGATGGAAGATGTAGGCAATGGAGAAGTCGTTGTTGAACGCGGCAACGACGAGCACGATGCCCGCCAGCAGCACAGCGGCGAACGCGGCGATTCCGGCGCGACGGGCGGTCTCGCCGAGTCGGGCCCAGGCGGCACCCTTATCTCGCAATGCCAAAAAGCCTGCCAGAAAAGAGTACGCACTCAGGTCAAGCGCGATCAGCAGCGCAAAGCTTCCGATTAGAGACATCCCAAGGCCCCCACAGTATCTTTATCGTATTTTTTCAGAGAAGCGGGTGGTATGCAATCCACCGGACGCCTAACCCCGCTCGCATGGGGACGGGCGCCCTCGCGAGCCTGCCCTGAGCAAGGTCGAAGGGTCCAAGCCAGGCGAAGCCCGGCAGCTGACTTACCGTTACTTCTCCAGCGGGTAGCCCTTTTCGCGCCAATCGCGGATTCCGCCGTCCATGGAAATGACATTCGTGTATCCCATCTTTTGCAGGTTGTCGGCCGCCAACGCGGAACGGAAGCCGCCGCCGCAATAGAGCACAAGCGGAGTTTCGAGATCGGGATACTTGCCCTCAATGTCGCGCTCGATGATGCCTTTGCCCAGGTGAACGGCTCCCGGCAGGTGGTCGGCGTCGAATTCGCGGTCTTCGCGCACGTCGACGAGAACAAATCTCTCGCCGCGATCGAGCCGTGCTTTGACTTGGTCAACGCTGGTTTCGCGGACGCGCTGCTTGGCGTCTCCGACAATCTCCAGAAAGCGCGGTGGATGCTGATGAGCCATGGTCGTCGATCTCCCTGTCGGTCTTCAGATGCTCGCGTTGGAATGATAGCAGGCGGCTGGTGAATCGCCGCCGCGGCTCTTTCTTGTTGTTTCTTGCCCGGTGCCTCTTGCTCGATCACATGCCCGGTGCGAAAGATAAGCGGAGCGGATAAAATCGAATAGCGCTCTATGACCCTCATCCTCCGCCAGTCTCGCATTCATTCCCACGGTTGCTATACCACGCGGCCGATTCGCAAGGGGACGCTGATCGTGGAATACGTGGGCGAGCGCCTCACCTACGAGCAGGCCGAAGATCTTTACGACGACTTTCCGAACACGTATTTATTCGGACTGGACGGCGGCAAACGCATCATTGACGGCTACGGGGTGGCCGCCTTCGTCAATCATTCTTGCAAACCGAATTGCGAGACCGATCAGATACGGGGCAAGATGTGGATCATTGCGCTGCGCGATATTGCAGCCGGAGAAGAATTGACCTACGACTACAACCTCTACGATGGCGAGGATGACGCCACGTGTTTATGCGGGGCCGAGCGCTGCCGCGGAAGTCTGTATTCGGCGACGCATCTGCGCAAGCTCGCCAAGAAGCGCGCCAAGGCTGCGGCGGCTGCGGCCGCGTAAAGAGACGCGAGATTTCCGATGCTACAATCGTTTCGTTCCGATCGCCGTTCCGAATCGCCGTTTTGATCGCGTTCCGAACTCTGGAGTCATGCCTTGAATCGTGCTTCCGCCGGTTTGGAAACCATCATCGCCAAAGCTCTTCATCGCGCGCCAGCGAGCGAGAGTGCGTTGCTGGCTTGGCCTGTCGCGTGTGGTAGCGCCGTGGCTGATCGGACTCGGGCGCTCAGTTTTTCCGACGGTATTCTGCGAGTGGAAGTTGCCGACGGGGAATGGCGGCGTGAACTTGCCAACCTGGCGCCGCGTTACGTGGCCTTGATCAACAAGTATTCCGCGACTTCGGTGAAGCGAATTGAATTCGTGGTGAAGGCATAGGGGCGCAAGAGACTCGTTTCGGCAATTGTCATCCCGACCCTGAGCGAAGCCGAAGGGGTGGGATCTGCAGTTTCGTCGCAAGACACATTTTCGCCGCGGGCTTATGAAAGTTACTGAGAAAGACGTCGCCTACGTGGCCGATCTGGCCAACCTCGAGTTGACCGAGGAAGAGCGCGCCCGCATGCTGCGCGATTTGAACTCCATTCTTGAATATATGGAGCGGCTCAGCGAACTGGAGACCGGCAACGTCGCGCCCATGGCCCAGGTCTCGGATCGCTACGGCGTGGACGAGTCGCGGCAGGGCAGCGACCGGTTCGCGTATACCATCCGCGAGGACGTGAAGGAGGGTCTGCGGGAATCGCTGCCGCACGACGCCGCTGTGAAAAATGCTCCGGACACGGACGGCATGTTTTTTGAAGTGCCGAAGGTAATTGAGAGATAGTGACGAGAGACAGATGGCGCCAGCATTGACGATTGACGATGTCCGCACTGCGATCACGAAGCGGCAGACGACGGCGACCGCCCTGGCTCGGGATTTCTACACGCGCATCCGGCAGGAAGATCCCGAGATTGGCGCGTTTCTGACTCTTTGCGAGGAGCGCGCGCTGGCGCAGGCCGGACGCATCGACGCGATGACCGCTGAGGGCAAGCCTTTGCCGCCGCTCGGGGGAGTTCCGGTTGCGATCAAAGACGTCATGGTGACGCGCGGCGTGCGCACCACCGCCGGTTCGAAAATTCTTGAGAATTTCATTCCGCCATATGACTGCACAGCAGTCGCTCGCCTCGAAGCCGCAGGCGCGGTGATTCTGGGCAAACTCAACTGCGATGAATTTGCCATGGGCTCCTCCAATGAGAACTCGGCGTATCACGCCGTGCACAATCCGCGCGACAAGAGCCGCGTGCCTGGCGGATCGTCGGGCGGATCGGCGGCAGCGGTTGCCGCGGAGATGGCCGTGGCGACGCTTGGCTCCGATACCGGCGGATCGATTCGCCAGCCGGCGTCGTTTTGCGGCGTGGTCGGTTTGAAGCCCACGTATGGACGCGTGTCGCGCTACGGTCTGATTGCGTTTGCGTCGTCGCTCGATCACATCGGCCCGTTTGCGAAGACGGTGAAGGAAGTCGCGCTCGTGTTGCGCACGATTGCGGGCCGCGATCCCATGGATTCAACTTCCGCCGAGGTTCCCGTGCCTGATTACGTGGCGGAACTCGAAAAGCCGGTGAAAGGCTTAAGAATCGGCGTGGCCAAAGAATATTTCGGTGAGGGACTCGATTCCGAAGTTCGCGCGGCAGTTGAGGCTGCGATTCAAAAGCTGGCCGATCTCGGATGCGAGGTTGTGCCCGTGAGTTTGCCGCACACCGAGTATGCAATTCCCGCGTATTACATTGTGGCCACGGCGGAAGCCTCGTCGAATCTGGCGCGCTTTGACGGCGTGCGCTACGGCTTCCGTGCTAAGGCAAACACGCTCTCCGAAATGTACCGCCAGACCCGCGACGGCGGATTCGGCATGGAAGTCAAGCGCCGCATCATGCTCGGCACCTACGCGCTGAGCGCTGGATACTATGACGCCTACTATCTAAAAGCGCAGAAAGTGCGCACGCTCTTGACGCGCGACTTCGACGAGGCGTTCAAAAAAGTCGACGTGATCGCCGCGCCCACCTGCCCAACGCCTGCGTTCCGGTTAGGCGAGAAAGTAAATGATCCGCTGGCCATGTATCTCGCCGATATCTACACCGTAACCGCGAACCTGGCGGGCATTCCCGGAATCTCAGTTCCCTGCAGCGAGAATCACGAGAAGCTCCCGATTGGGTTGCAGTTGTTTGCACGGCACTTCGATGAGGCAACGCTGCTGAGAGTCGCCCATGCGTACGAGCAGACGCGAAAGGCTGCGTAACAACATAGTCGAGTTGAAAACAAGAAATGACTGTTCAATAAACGCGCAGCGAGATATTCTTTTGCGTTACACTGCGCGCAAAACGGAATGTCACAAATCATCCTACCCGAGCCTATCGAGAAAGACGGGTTTAATCCCAAGGCGACTATCCCCTTCGGCGTCACCACCTCCCACGTACACGCGGCAATGCAGGATTTCATCGACTTTGCGACCGCGGTTGATACCGAGCTTCACACCAAGGGAATGTCCAGCCTGGAAAACACAATGATGCAAGCGAACTTTAGCAGCTTGGTTGGCGAAATGATGGGCGCTCGCATTCCCAAGCACTGTCCGACGGTAGTCAAGAACCTTTACCACAACGGGCACCCGGATGTTTTGCCAGCCGGGAAATATCCAAACGACGCGGCACAACACGCTGGCAGCGACGGAATCGAGATCAAAGCCTCGCGCTACTTGCAGGGCTGGCAGGGGCACAATGCGGAGGACGTGTGGTTGATGGTGTTTGTGTTTCAGAGCGGCCGCGCAGGGTCAAAGGTTAAGGAGACGCGGGCGTTCAAGTTCCTGCTAGTGGCAGGGGCAATGCTTGCCAAAGCCGACTGGAAGTTTTTGGGCAGGTCGGAAACGAGCCGCAGGACGATCACGGCAAGCGTGTCGAAGGCGGGCACGGAAAAAATGATGGCGAACTGGATTTACAAGTGCGCGGAGCTACGCCAAGACGAAGGCTAACTGGTCGCGCGGCACCACGATCTTTGTGAGTTGTTCGATCGATTGCGGGGCCGCTGCAAAATACTCGCTATTTTTTTCCACCCCAATGCAATGCACGCCCACTGCGTTGCCAGCCGCGACCGTGGAGCCGGAACCCATGAACGGGTCGAGCACGATCCCTTTTCCAAGCGGCAGCACGGCATAAACCAGATCGCGCAACAGAGCTTGCGGTTTCAAACTTGGGTGCGCCGCAACTTTGCGTTCCTCGCGTGGAGTGCGCCCCACTTCAACCAAATCTGAAAACGGCAGTCCTTCCGGCAGCCGCCGCAAGCCGCCCGTTTCAAATTGGCGCAGGCAATCGCTAACCTTCATGCCGTCTGGCAGTGGTTTGCGCAGTATGCCCCACGGCTCATAGCAGCCACGCGGCAACGAGCACACGTCCGGAAATTCCTCCTCTGCATTTTTTGGCCGGTCGCCGCCGCGCAGTGTTTGCACCACTCGGATGAGCTGCCCGCGAAACTCCAAGCCGCCAGCCACCAGCGCGCCGTAAACCATTTGGCACATGAATGAATTGCAAGCGATGAAAACGTGGCCGCCTGGCCTAAGCACATGCGCGGCTACCTTGGCCCACTCGCTGAAGAACCTGCAAACCTGCGCGCGCTCCTTCGCGTTCAGCGCCGTGAATCGGGGAAGCGGCTGGCGCACGGAGCCATCAAAAGATGGTGGGATGCGCCAGATGCCGCCGTTGCCGTTGGCCCGCTTTTCAAGCTGGTCGAACTCATACTCCTTTACTCCGTAGGGCGGATCGGTGACAATCCCGTGGATTGAATTCTCCGGGGCACGCCCCATCCATTCAAAGCAATCGGCGCGGACGATGAGGGATTCGCCAACGGGCGTGTGCACGTAATTAAGGGCAAACCTTGCGAGCGGAGGCATCTCTATTTCGGCAAGTATAACCCACCATCGGCGAGACGACAGCGGAACCTTGCGCACGAATGGACGCTGCCGGGTGCCTCTCAAGCCCCGCTTGGGCGGGGGTGTGCGTCGATCCGCTTAACCTATAGCGGTTCGTAATACCGCTCGCCAGCGCAACTGCGACATAAGACGCGCCCGTCGCGCACGACTTCGCGGCGGAAGCTGATGCCTTCGCCGCACTCGGCGCAGACGATGCGCTCGCCCTTGTATCCGGGCAACTCCTCCGCGGCGAGTTCGACCTTCACCCACTGCTGCGTGAATAAGTCGTCCTCCGGCATTTCGCGATAGGCCAGCATCTGCTGCTGGTTTTTGCTTTCGATTTCAGGATGCATCGCGCGCGCCAGCGTCTTTGACGATTCTTTTGCGGCAATGCGGATGGCCTTGCCAGTGCTCAAGTCGACGAAGGTCGCGGCCATCTTTCCCCAGTCGCGAAACTTCAGAGCGCGTTTGCCGAGACGGCATCCGGTGACTAGGGATATGGCGTCGGTGGCGCAGCGGTCGATTTCGGCGAACGTGACCAGACGTTTGCGATCTTCTTTGTTGCCGCGAGGGTCTTCAATGCCCAGCTTCTCAAGTCCCAACATAGCCAGGCGCACGCCCAGCACCTGCCCCGCGCAGAGATGGCCGTGGGCGTGTTCGGCTTCGAGAAGATATTCGTCTAGGGAACGCATGGGATTTTGTAATTTGGCAATGTTGTAATTGGTAATTTGAAAACCGACCACCACGGATTTGAAGATCAGCTTAGGCTTGGGTTTTTGAAATTGCCAAATTACAACATGTTGTTAACAAGTTAAAAT
>PLIC01000283.1:0-2291 GCA_003139995.1 Candidatus Acidiflorens stordalenmirensis
GCGGCTTAGTTCAAACGGGCTTGTGGGAAGTGATGACCAGGATTCCGGAAAATATCAAGTCCGCGAACCAAGACCCGCCCGGGCTGGTAACAATCAGCGACAAGTGGCAGACTGAGGTCTTCTAGAGCAGGCCGAGGCTTAAGCGCGAGGCTCAAGCTTCTCGCCCAAAGGGGCCTTTCTCAGTTGACGAACGCCCAGAATCCTCGGCTACCCGATTTTGGGCAAGCCTGCAAAGGCCCTCTGCGCCGTTCCCTTGCTCACCCCTAGTTCCGCCTGAATTCGCGACCACGAGTCCCCACTGGCGCGAAGAGAGGCAATTCTGGAGGCGTCTACAATCACCCGCGGTCTCCCCAGTCGTCTCCCCTTTGCCCGTGCGTTCCGTAGGCCAGCACGGACCCGTTCCTGGATCAACGCGCGCTCGAACTCGGCCATCGCCCCGATGATCTGGAACATCAATCGACCGGAAGGCGTACTCAGGTCCAGATTGTCCCTCAGGCTGATGAATGCCACCCCGAGTGCTGCGAGTTCGGCCAGAGCGTTGACCAGGTGCTTCAGGGACCTCCCAAAGCGGTCGATCTTCCAAACCAGGACTGCGTCGAACCGTCGGCGGCAGGCATCTGACATCATCCTATTGAGCGCCGGGCGGGACTCCTTACAGCCCGACACTCCCTGATCTGTGAATTCTTCGACGATCTGCCACCCGCGGCGCCCCGCATACTCCCGCAGTTCGGCGAGCTGCATTTCTGGGTCCTGATTGTTGAGCGTGCTGACTCGGGCGTAGAGCGCAACCCGAGCGATGGGAGGAGTGGATTCTTGAGTGGGAGTGGTGCTACGTTGCTGTCTAGCCATTGTTGCCTCCTTGTTAGGCGACTTGGTTAGGACTGAGTGAGTGTTCGTGCACTCGCTCAGTCCGTTCTTTCAACTACGACGACGCAATTTTCGCGCGTTGGCCCTGCGCTTTCTGAGATTCTTCCCTCGTTTCTTCCAGTACTCCCTTTGGCGCTGGAGGCGTGAGCATTCCTCACTACAAAACTCCTGGCCGAAACGCTCAATCTCGAATAGCTGCCGGCAATCTGTATTCCGACAGATACCAACAGTGCGCGTCTTAAGGAGGTATTCTCTCCTCAAAATGTAGTAGAGAACAGGCCGAATCCCGCCGGTCAGATCCCAGTGCGGCGCTTCAATCGGTGTCTTCCCCCATGGATACACCTGTGAACTAAAGGCATTGACCAGCTCGCAAATTGAATGGTGACCAGCCGTGATCGGATCCATTACTACCGCGCGTTCCCAAGGATCACCAGTCCTCTCACGGGAAGCATAGTACTCATAGGTTTCGAGGTGTTCGAGGTTTTCTTGTTGGAATAGCCACGCGGGCTGACTTGCAAACCCTAGACCGCCGTTTCGTAACTGTCGCTCGCGTTCCCATTGCTCCGGCCACTTCGAGATGTTTGTAACGATTGCGGACACATTTTCCGCGATCTTGTGAGTATCCGCATCCTTGTTTCGCTGCAACTCCGCGACGAGGTTAAGAGCAGCGCGATATGCCCGGTGTTCGCTCCTCAGTTCCGCTAAGACTTGGCGGGCCACCAAGACGGTCCGGTCTACCGAATGCTCGTAGTGCACTACACCAGGCACATCAATGACATAAGGAGTGGGGCGCTCCTCCGTTCGCAAAGAACTCACTATGATCGGCCCGAAGCGTTGAACGAATTTGATCAACTCTTCATCCGTTTCGGCATTGGCAAATTGAATATGAGGGGAGCTCTTCCCTTGTCGCTTTTGTCCCCCATATCGGCTAATAGCTTGCCGGTATTCACGGAGGAAATCGGGAGCCGCACGCCCTTCCTCTTCATCCAGCACAATTGTGCCGGAAACCTCAAGCTCATCCCCGCAAACCGTTACAGAGATGTCCTTTGCCCATACAAAATTGGGATAGGGTTCCCGCAAATATCGCTCTACAAATGTCATCATTTACAGTAGAGCACAACATCGGCTAGTATTCAAGCATATTCAGTATGCCGTGAAAGCAATAGGAGGCGACCACATGGATAAATTGGTCACGATCGGCGAAGCAGCACGACAACTCAGCGTCAGTATTGCGGCAGTACGCGGATGGCGTCTTAGTCGTAAGCATCTGGATTTTGTGAAGGTTGGGCGGGCTGTGAGGGTCCCCCAGAAGTCCATTGACGAGCTCATTGAACGACAAATGGTGCCGCACGACTTGAATTCGGTCAAACGGGAAGGCGAGGTCTGCGTGACAACTAAGACTGTGCGTCGTCAAAAGTTGTGAG
>PLIC01000283.1:2320-2515 GCA_003139995.1 Candidatus Acidiflorens stordalenmirensis
GTAGTACACATCGGCCGGGGTCACGTTGCCAATGGCCTCGTGATAGCGGCGATGGTTGTAATACTCGATGAAGTCCTGCATGGTTCGACGCAGTTCGTCCGGGCTGGTATAGACCAGCAGGTTCATGCGCGCTTTGAGCGTCTCGTGAAAGCGCTCGATTTTGCCGTTGGTTTGGGGATGATGCGGGGCGCAGTA
>PLIC01000030.1 GCA_003139995.1 Candidatus Acidiflorens stordalenmirensis
CATTTTAACTTGTTAACAACACTTCGACGCGGTACCTGCCCGGCAGATGCTCATCGCAGATCTTCTGCAGGTTGGCAAGGGCGGCGATTGACCGGGGGGTCTCGCCCGCGATATAGAGACGCAAGCTCCAGACCACGCGGGCCGCCTTTCGCTTTCCCTCGCCGCTTTTGTCTTTTGTCGTATTCATGCCATGCTCATTTCTTTTTCCATTTCGGTTGGGGCGTTTTTCCTTCATGCCCGGCCATTACCGTGTGCCGAGACCAGGTCGGCTTTGCGAGCGTGGCCCATCTCCACGCGGTCCACGACGATCTGCTTTTCCTGCAATTCCATCTCGTGCGCCCCGAGCATCAAGCCCTGCTCCTCGAATGCGAATTCGGAGCGCATCCTGGCTATCTGCGCTTCCAGTTGCTGGCGTTTTTGCTTCAATGTGACACTCTTTCGCTGCGCCTGCTGTTTGCGCTGTAATACTTCCGCTTGCTCCATGGCTTCTTGCGCGACTCGAGCGGAACCCGTGAGCAGTCCGGATGGCCCCACATAAACGTCGCGCAACTGCACGCCATGGCCGGTCAGCAGAAATTCACGAATCTGGTTGGAGTGCGCCATGCCGAGCGACTTCAGCACATACAGCCCGCGGTTGCGCTCGCCGTTCGATTCCAGATTGCGCAACAAAAGCCAGGCGTCCATTTGCGACGAAACTCCCACTTCGCTCAACTCGGGCGCGCTGTCTCCTGAAGTGCGGCTGGTGAACATGGCGGTAATCTGACGAGACTTGAACATATCAATCAGGCGAGTCGCCATCGACGTCACTTCGGAATAGGTACCCACGGAGGCGAAGTTCGTGATCGGGTCGATGACCACCACTTTCGGGTTAAACTCCGTGATCAAGTCGTGGATCGTGACCAGATGCCTTTCCAGACCGAAGGCGCCAGGCCGCGCCGCGTAGAAGCGCAACAGACCGCGTTTCACCCAGGGCTCGAGGTCAAGGCCGATGGAGCGCATGTTGCGAATGACTTCATCGGGGGATTGTTCGGAGGCCATGTAGAGAGCACGTTCCCCGCGCTGACACGCCGCCCGTGCAAAGTGGGTCGCCAGACTGCTCTTGCCCGCGCCCGCAACGCCTGAGACCAGAATGCTGGTGCCGCGGTAAAAGCCTTTTCCGCCCAGCATCGTGTCCAATCTTGGAACACCGCTCGAAACTCTTTGGGTCGGCGCTTTGTGGTCCAGCTTCAAGGAGCTGAGGGGAAGCACCGATAAGCCGGTCTCTCCGATCAGGAAGGGATACTCACTGGTTCCGTGCATGGCGCCCCGGTACTTGACGATTCGTAACCGGCGGGTCGAACTCTGGTCCTCGACACGATGGTCGAGCAGAATCACGCAGTCGGCGACGTACTCCTCAATCCCCTGACGAGTCATTTTGCCGTCGCCGCTTTCGGCGGTGATCACGGCGGTGACCCCTTTGGCCTTCAACCAGCCGAACAGGCGACGGAGTTCCGAGCGGAGAATGTTGGTATTGGCAAACCCGGCAAAGAGCGACTCGATCGTGTCCAGAACTACGCGCTTGGCGCCCACCGCGTTGATCGCGCTTTCCAGGCGGATGAAGAGCCCTTCCAGATCGTACTCGCCGGATTCCTCGGTTTCACTGGGCTCGACGCGAACATAATCCATAAACAGATTCTTGCGAGCGCATAGAGCAGGAAGATCAAAACCCATGGAGGCGACATTCTGAGCCAATTCCTTGTCTGTCTCCTCGAAGGCCATGAAAACGCCCGGCTCATTGAATTCGGTGGCGCCACGCACCAGGAACTCCATGGCCAGGAGGGTCTTGCCGCATCCCGCGCCGCCACACAGAAGCGTAGGCTTGCCCTTGGGCAAACCACCCCTAGTGATCTGATCTAAGCCGAGGATACCCGTAGGGCATTTGGAGATTCCATTTCTTGGCGTGGCTTTCAGTTGGTGAGTCGACATTGCGAACCTTCCGTGATCGTCTAAAACATCATCCAAGGCAGCGTTCGGTCTGCCGAGTTGCCCGCGTTGATCCAAGAGTCGTAACTACATCCTCGAACCTAAGAGTTGCGCACTCAGGGCAGACCCGAGTCCTGGGTGGGAAATTCGGTGGGGCATGTTCCCGATGCAACCGGGATGGCAATATGAGGGCGCCAACCAGAGGCGTGTCCCGTCTCTACCCACGAGTGCACGTGCTGTGCCATTGCAACTTCATCAAAGTACGAAGCCTGTGCGGCAGGATGTGTCTTGGATATGGAGGAGTGTGCAGGATCTGGACGGGGTTCAGCCGCAGGTCATTGCGCGCGAATGCCATCGAGATTTGATGAGGCCGGGAAAATCCGGAGACCCACCCGGGAACCGAGGTTGGGGTATAGGTCGGGATCCGTCAGCCCGCGCGGGCGCTGAGGGGTCGGATGCGGACGAATAAAAAGGCTAATGAGATTGCCTTTTTGCGGACTCGCCGTGCAGGCTGTGGATTCGACTAGCTCAACGTGTGTGACCGGGGAGCAATATGGAGAAGATCAGAGCGAATCGAAAGAGTTGCATTTCAACCTCCTTGCAACCTGCCTCAGCGTAGAGAGCGGACGTGCTGCCCGCTTCACGTCTCTTCGCTCTCACCTTCCTTGACTCGCGGACAGGGCTGAGCGCTGCTCCGATCTCCCGCTGAGGCGCAATAGACTGCTCAGACGTCCTCTCGGTCCCATGCGCGCTCTGGTGGGAGACATCATGTCCGAGCGCGGCGCCCAACTTCTCACGGTCGTTGGTGAAGAACTGTGCGTCATAGCGTCCACGCGAAACAGAGACATAGGCCATGCGGCTGTTGAGCAGATCCTTAAAGTTGTCGTGCCACGCTGCGCAGTCCAGACTGTCCATAAACTGGAACCGTGTACACAACAAGTACACTCGGGTCCCGTCCAAATCCGACCAACACCGGCAGAACGATGCGAATCAATGGCTTGGGACGAACCTGAGACTGGTCGCCCAGTTGCCTCAGTTCTACCGTAATGGCCATGCCCTCCCCCCAACACTGCGGTCAGCAAACAATTTCGTGCCCTTCTGATGAATTATGTTCAAGCAGTACTCAGTGATACGAGCACGTCGCTGCG
The DNA here is from genome assembly GCA_003139995.1 of Candidatus Acidiflorens stordalenmirensis. GTDB lineage: Bacteria > Acidobacteriota > Terriglobia > Terriglobales > Acidobacteriaceae > Acidiflorens > Acidiflorens stordalenmirensis. Next base: position 3,111 of record PLIC01000030.1, read on the forward strand.
CAACCATCGCGCTGCTTCTCGCGGCAGGTCTTAAATGATTGTTCTTTCCAAACTTTGACCCGGCCAAGATCGCACTCGCTAGGAGTTCAAGTTGAAAAACAAACACGTAAAGCTGAGATTGGGCGTGGCATTTGCTGTCCTGATTGCCCTCTTGGCGGGCATCGGGGAGTTCGGGCTTCGCCGGATGCAAACAATCGATGAGACCCTTGGCGACATCACGGGCAGGCTGTTAACCNNGGAAATTACGAGACTAGTGGAGGAGAGCGAACGCCGCTGTGACTCCGAGAAAGAGAAGCAGTTACTATCTGCGGTGAAAAGGACAAGAAAACCATATTTGGAAAGCTACCTACGAGCTATCCATTTGCTTGTCGATGAAGGGAAACACGACGAAGCGGAAGCGGTCATTGTCAATGAAACACTACCGGCGATACGCAAATATCACGCTGCATGGAACGAGTTTGTGGAGTTTCAAAACAACGAAGTGGACGTAGCTGCCAAGCAAGCGCAGGTTGATTATGCCAGAGCCCATCGCCTTGTTGTTTTACTAGTTGTGCTAGCAATAGCCGTTGCTCTCGTGATCGCGGTATTTACAATCCGTGACACGGCCCGCGAGATCGCTGCGCGAACTGATGCCGAGAAAGAGGTTAATAAGCTCAACGCGAGTCTCGAAGAAAGAGTGACGCAACGTACCAGCGAGCTTAGCGAAGCAAACAAGATTCTAATTCTGCAGACTGCGGCTTTGGAAGCCGCCGCCAATGCAATCGTCATCACAGACTACGAAGGCAAGATAGTGTCGGTGAATCGGGCGTTTACCGCGATGACTGGCTACAGCAAGGAAGAGGTGTTGGGCAACAACCCCCGCCTGTTGAAGTCGGGCAAGCAACCGCAGAGCTATTATGCCGATCTGTGGTCAACCATCTCGTCAGGCAAAGTGTGGCATGGCGAACTCGTCAACCGGCGGAAAGATGGAACAACCTACACCGAAGAGATGACGATCACGCCTGTGACCCAAGACCTCGGCAGTACGACCGATACTTACTTCATCGCTATCAAGCAGGACGTCAGCGAGCGCAAGCGGGCAGAGGATGGGCAACGAGTTGAGCACGATCTGTTGCGCGCATTGATCGATAACATGCCCGACTACATCTACGTGAAGGATGCTGGGAGCCGTTTCGTTGTGGCAAACCGCGCACTTGCGAAGCTTGTAGGAGCGAAGAATCCCGAGGACTTGCTCGGGAAGTCGGATGTCGACTATTTTCCGAAAGAACTTGCAGCGTCCTTCCTTTTCGATGAGCAAGCCATCCTCCAATCCGGACAGCAGCTGTCGAATGAGGAGGAGAAGTCGGCGGATGCCAAAGGAAACGCAAAGTGGACCTCGACATTGAAGGTTCCCTTGCGCAATCGGCAAGGCGAGGTGGTCGGGATTATCGGAATCGGCCGTGACATCACGAAGCGAAAGCAAGCGGAGCAGGCCCTGAGGACCTCGGAGAAACGCTATCGTCTTCTATTCGAACGCAACATGGCGGCGGTCTTTCACACCACGTTGGAAGGGCGCGTTCTGGAGTGTAATCACGCCGCCGCTCGCATTTTTGGCTTTGACTCGCTCGAGGAAGTCCTGGCCCTCCCGGTTACAAGTTTGTATCACACGGCTTCTGATCGGGAAGCGTTCCTGAGAAAACTCCAATCCGAAAAAAGCCTTACAAACCACGAGATGAAGTTTCGGCGCAAAAACGGTGATTCCGTCTGTGTGATGGTAAATGCAAGTCTCGTCGACGACGATTCAGGCATCGCCAGTATTGTTGAGGGAACGTTCATCGACATCACCGAGCGCAAGGTCGCCGAGGAACGGGTTCAATTCCTAGCCTACTACGATGCTCTTACGGGACTGCCCAATCGGGCCCTTCTACAGGATCGATTGTCCAAGGCACTGGCCAGCGCTCGTCG
>PLIC01000199.1 GCA_003139995.1 Candidatus Acidiflorens stordalenmirensis
TCTTGTATTGGACAAGACTTCCGCTTGACGAGAGTGTGCCGCGCACTTAAGATGGAGGGATCCCAGGGCGAGACCGTCTCCAAATGATCTACCAGAACATCTTGCGCTGCCGCATCGTCGAGAAACTGGGCGGCGGCGGCACTGGTGTGATGTACAAAGCGGAGGACACGCGACTGCACCGCTTCGTCGCGCTGACGTTCCTTCCTCAAGAAGTCTTCAAAGAACCGCTGGCGCGCTTTCAACGCGAAGCGCCGGCGACCTCGGCATTGCACTATCCGAACATGGGCCATCCGAACATGAATCTCGATAGAGGGGGCCGTGCATGGATTTAAGGGAGGGGAACGGCGGGAAGGGTGGGGAGCCGTTTCGGGGGGAAGCAGTTGCGCGCGCGGAATCCGAGCCAACGCGCACCCGAAAACCCTATCAGAAGCCGGCGTTCCGGTTCGAGCGCGTGTTTGAGACGATGGCGCTGACGTGCGGGAAGGTACAATCGACCCAGTTTCAGTGCCGGTTCGGCGGCCGGAAGAATTCCTAGCATAGCCGGTGTCGGCCCCTATGCGGGAACAGCGCGGGCGTAGTTCGGGAATGGGGCCGACGGCTGGATGTGGGGGTGTTACTTTGGGCATCTCAGATCCACGTTTTCTCTCTCTGGCCCCGATTAGGATCTTCTTACAATTGTATGTCTGGGGACTTGGCGCGCAGGTTGGGCAGCGCGTGCCGGAGAGGTCCGCTGCGGCGGCTTCGCGGATGAAAGTTTGAGGAGGAGATATGATGCGAGCGTGCGCATTCCGTTGGTTTTGTATGGCGGCTGGGTTGCTCCTGCTGGGCATTCCGCTTTCGGGGCAGGCAGGGAAGGAGATGGAGAAGGCCTCACCGCAGGGCGCCAGCGGCGTGCGGACGCACCTGGGGTATCCGCAGGACTGGAGTTCGCAGCACTTGTTGATGCCGGGCACGCGCGCCGAGGATGTACTGGCCGCGGGAGCGCGCGACCCGCGCCATGTTTACAACATGGTGATGCGGCAAGTCGCGCTGGAAAACGCGCGCAAAGCCGAGGAAGACGCACGCATCGGGATATGGGGGCCGCGGCCTCCGCGCCGATTTTTGCGCCGAACAGCAATGAAGATCGACTGGGCTGTTTCGCTGGAGAACGGGTACGTGCCGCAGAACCAGTTCCCGGCGAAATACCGGTTTGACATAGACACGGAGGATTGCAATTCCGATTACGTTGTGTTCGGGCTGACCGTGCCTTCGGGGACACAAGCCAACCTGGTCGGGGTCAATAACCTGTACACGGGGGCGACTCCCGCGTGCAATGGCGGATCGCCGTGGGTGGCATTCGCGTACAACACGGCGACGCAGACGGGCGGACAGATCGAGACTTCGCCGGTGCTGTCAGAAGATGGGACGAAGGTGGCGTTCGTCGAAAGCACCGGCACGGCTTCGTACTTCCACGTGCTGGTGCTGCCGAGTCCGATTCCGACGCCCGGCGCAATTCCGTCGCAAGTGGGGACGGTATTGAGTCCGCAGACGCCGGCTATATGCACCACGCCGACGGCGGCGGGATGTATGACGATGCTCCTCATCGAAACCGGCGCGACCAATTCGAATTCCTCGCCCTGGGTGGACTACAGCTCGGATACGGCGTACGTGGGCGCCGACAATGGCTTGCTGTACAAGATCACGCCGGTATTCGGCGGCGGCGCGCCGGCGCTGGTCAACGATCCGGACAACTGGCCGGTCACGGTCTCGTCCCCGATAGAGAGCAGCACGGTGTTGACCGCTCCGGTTGTCGATGACCATTCCGGCCTGATTTTTCTCGGAGACGGGTCTGGATTCCTGTACTCAGTCAGCCTGACCAACCCGGGTAACTCGTTCGCGGCGCGGCAAACGGTCGGGGCTGAAGCGGGCGGTGCAGGGACCGGGATTGTGGATCCGCCGATTGCTGTCAACGATCCCGCCAATCCCACAATTGACCAGGTGTTCGCGTTTACCGGATGCAGCAATACGAAGGCTTTCGGCGGGGCGGTCATCCAGATTCCGGCGAACTTCACGTCACTCACTACCCCCGCATTCGTGAATCTGGGGTCGGCGGACGGCAACGGGACGTGCACAGGGAACAACGTACACTCGGGGACGTTTGATAACGCGTTCTGGCTGAACGGGTCGGCCACGGGGCACATGATCGCGTGCGGATTCATGTCGGGGACGAAGACCAGGCCGCTGATCCCGGCGCCCCCAGAGATGTATATGTTCCCCTTCACGAGCGGCCTCATCGCGAGCACGGCGACGTCCACCTTTGAGGTCGACACCACGAAGGGGGACGAGTGTTCGCCCCTGACCGAGTTTGACAACGGGACGGACATGATGTTCTTCGGAGTGGGCGACGCAACCGTCGGATACGTGAAGAGTTCGACGATTACAACTTCGTTGACGACGCCAACCACCTGCACGGCCGGCGCGCCGACATCCAGTTGTGTAACTGCCCCGAGCGCTCTCGGAGGGACCAGCGGGATCGTCATCGACAACGAAGTGCCGGACGGCGGGACGAACATCTACTTCTCGACCTTGGCAGTGGGCTCCGTGAATGGCGGGAAGTGTCCGTCAGGCTTGACAGGCGGATCTTTGAATCCCTATTGTGCGGTGAAGCTGACCCAGTCGGGGTTGGAATAAGGCGGCGGAGGGAGTTTGCGGGAATCGCAATCTCCTTCCTTGCGCACTTGCACCCGATACTGTGCAACACTTTGAAGCATTCCTCCAGGCGCAGCCCTCGAACGGCCGCGCCAGCCGGGGGAACACACCCGCGAAATAGATTTAGTTTCTTTAATTTGCAGTAATCTTCGAAACCGTCGCGCGAAATCTGGCATTGGCCCCATAGTTGCTCGCTCGTTGACGTTTGTCCCCTCGCTCCTTTTGAACACTTTGCTGGCGCGAGACGCACAAGCGGACGCGAACAGCGCCCGTGCAAATCTCCGAGCCAGCGCGCCGGGCTGCGATGTAACCGCATCTCAACCGGCGCTCACGAAACCGGGCCTGACCACCCGGTTTCATTTTTTTTGCCGGGATGCCGGAATGCGTGTGGGCAGAGCGAAACTCCGCACTCTCAGTCGCCAGCCGTTCCCAGCAGGAATCCGTTGGCTTCCTCTTCCTCGGCAACCAGTCCCTCCGGCAGCCTGCCCCGGTTGTACTCCGCCATGCGGTTTTTCCACTTGAGGAAGTCGGTGATGCTCTCGGGTTCAATGCGGATTTCCACTCGCCGCAAACTCGCCAGCAGAAGATTCATCTCGTTCTGGAACCCAATCTCGGAACGCAGGTTCTTCGCCGACGCCTTGACCCGCTCGATCTCGCGCCCGCACACCTCCAGCAGACCCCATCCCGCGGGAAGTTCCTCGGTTGGTATCAGGCCCCGCTGCGCCAGGTAATACCGCTCACAGCCGACGCCGATCTCGGGCTTCTGCCGGAAAGCTTTGTCGCGATCGGCCAGGAAATCCGAGCGCGACACCTTGCTCTCTATCAGCACCGAATGGCACGCCTTTTTCCAGCCAATGGCGTCCGGCATCTCGCCACTGACGCAGGCCTGCTCGCTGAGCACCACTCCGCAGCGATAGCGCCGCAGCCAATGCACCGCCATCGAAACCAGTTTTGCATGGGTCATATTTGCGTGGGACATACTTGCATGGGACACAAAGAAAGTTTGGAAGGGGAACGCCGTTCTGAGAAGTGTCAGAGTAGCTTCTGCGCTGTCGGCTGTTGGCTCTTAGCTCTTGGTTTCCACCGCGCGCCTCGCGAATTTGCCGCTTGCCGCCGAAGTACGCAATGCTCGCACCAGCACCGGCCGGCGCAGCACGGTTTCCAACAAATGTCGCGCCGCGGCGACGTCTTCCGCCGAACGGTCCAGCGCCGAGTATCCCGCTGTCCGCACCAGCACGAAACGATCCTGCAAACTAACCTCGAGCCGCGGAGTGCTTTCGTTCTCGGTTCCCTTCCCCCTGCGCTTGTCCAGCGCGTTGGCCAGACGCAAAACGCCTGCCAATTCCATGGCGACCGGCCGATCCGTTAGTTCCAGCCGTTGCATGATCTTTCCCCGCGGACGCGGCAATGCTCCGCGATGATAGCGCGCCACTACCGCCGTCAGTTCCAGTTCTCGCGCGCTCCAACCCAGAGGCCGCGCCAGCCCGCGGATCATTCGGTACGATTTTTTTTGGTGATTCTCCGCGCCCTTGGCTTTGCCGACGTCATGCATGAGCGCCGCCGCCTGCAGCACCGCTCGCGGGTCGGGGTCCAGATTCGACGGCGCAGCGTTCGTCGTCAGCAGCCCCGCATTCTTCAACCCGTCGTACAAAAGAAGCGCCAATTGGGTCACGCGCTGGGAGTGCGAAAAATCGGGATCCAGGTATCCCGCCCATACTCGAAGGCGGCTCATCGCCGCTCGGCGCAGTTGCAGACCCGACGGCAACTCTGCCCGCCAGACGCGCCACAGCGACTCGCGGCCCACCATCTTTTCGCGATAGCGCTCGATCCTCTTGGCCCGCTCCACGTTCAACTTTTCGCGCCAGCGGTTCCGGCTTTCCACATCTGGGAACGCGATAATCTCGACCGCAGTGGCCCACAGCACATCGAGATCGTGCACCTCGCCCAGAAGATCCTGAAGTTCTTTCAGATCGTTGCCCCATAGCGCGTGCTGGCGCGGCAAGAAATTCTCCACCGTGTAGCGGAAGCGTTTGATGCCGATGCGCAGCTGGTGCCAGCCAACCTGCGACCGCGTCCGCAGCGCGTGTTTGTGCAGATCGTAGGCGGCTGTCCACTTTTCGAGCGCGAGATGCAGATACACCACGCTCCCCGGACGCACTCGCGACGCGCGACGCGGCAGAGTTTTCGTCCACTCGCGCCATTGCTTGCGGTCAAACTGATGGAGATTCTTGAAGGCGCGCTGCTTGCATTCGGCTTCGCGCGCATGCACGTGACCAAGCAGTTTGACGGCCACCGGATCGCCCGAAATTGGATCGTCTGTGGGTGCCCCATCCTTGCGCGCTCTTTGCGCAAGGGTGGGTGCAACGCCCAGCTTCTCGATCCACTCCTGCATCACTTGCATGTCGCGCAGCTCACCGAGCGCCTGGAAAAGTTTCTTCCCCGCCTTCTTCATCTGCTTCCATGAAGGATCGGGATCGATCGCCATCAATCCATCGGCCAGCGAACGGCAGCGCCGCAGCGCGACACGAAGATCGTGCACCGCGTCGGCTTCGAAACCCGCGGCCGCCCGATCGCACTCCACCAGCACGCGCTCCATCCAGGCGCGCAGCCCGAGCTTCGGCTTGGAAACCTCAGCCGCCTTTGCGCCAAATGTTGTATTACCCTCTACCAAACAAGCGCTCCTACAACGGGTTTTATGATTCAGATCCAGGTAATCCGCTTCGAGACGACTCGAAATCCACGACGACCAGTGTACACAAAAAAATTGCCAGCCCATGTCGAGGCTGGCAAGTGGGAACTGAGAGTTGCCTTACGTGCTCAGCACCTTCTCTCGCTCCTCGGCGTCCTGGAGTTGCTCGCGCGGTGAACTCGGGAGCGCGAACTCCAGCACCTCGTCGATGGTCTTTACGTAGTGGGTAGTCAATCCCAGCAACTGCTCGGGCGTCAGGTCTTCCTCGACATTGGTCTGGTTGTCCGCCGGCAGGATCACGTCATGCACACCAGCGCGTTTGGCGGCCAGCACTTTTTCCTTGATGCCGCCCACCGGCAGTACGTTGCCGCTCAGCGTGATCTCACCGGTCATCGCGGTCAGCGGACGAACCTGCTTGCCCGTCAGCAACGACACCAGGGCGGTCACGATGGTGACGCCCGCCGAAGGACCGTCCTTTGGGATCGCTCCCGCGGGCACGTGAATGTGGATGTCATGGTTGGCGAAGAATTCTTCGTCAATGCCCAACTGCTTCGCGTTCGAACGCACCCAGCTTAACCCGGCCTGCATGGACTCGCGCATGACGTCTTGAATCTGACCGGTGATGGTCAGCCCACCTTTGCCCTTCATCTGGTTGGCTTCGACGAACAACACGTCGCCGCCCGAAGGCGTCCACGCCAGTCCTACGACCACGCCGGCGCGCTTGGTGCGCTCGGCAATTTCGCCCTCGCTGCGGACCTTGATGCCGCCCAGAAACTCCTGCACGATCTCCTTGGTAACCACCAGCTTTTCGGTCTTGCCTTCCGCGATCCGGCGCGCCTGCTTGCGGCAGATGGTGCCGATGGTGCGTTCCAGGCTCCGTACCCCCGCCTCGCGCGTGTAGTGACGAATCACGTAGCTGACCACCTCTTCCGGAAATTCGATCTGCTCTTTGGTGATTCCGTTTTCCTCGATCTGCCGGGGAATCAGGTACTGGAAGGCGATGTGAATTTTCTCTTCCTCGGTATACCCCTGCAGTTCGATAATCTCCATGCGATCGCGCAATGGCTCCGCGATCGGATCGAGCATGTTCGCGGTGGTAATGAACAACACCTTGGATAAATCGAACATCACATCGAGATAGTTGTCGCGAAAACTCGAGTTCTGCTCCGGATCGAGCGCTTCCAGCAGCGCCGACGCCGGATCGCCACGGAAGTCCCGCCCAACCTTGTCAATTTCATCGAGCATGAAGACCGGATCTTTCGTCTCCGCGCGCCGTATCCCCTGAATGATCTGCCCCGGCAACGCCCCGATGTAGGTGCGCCGGTGGCCGCGAATCTCCGCTTCGTCGTGCACCCCGCCCAGCGACAGACGCACGAACTTGCGTCCCAGCGCGCGCGCAATGGATTTACCCAATGAAGTTTTGCCCACGCCCGGAGGCCCAACGAAACACAGAATCGGCCCTTTCATGTTGGGCTTCAACCGCCGCACCGAAAGATAGTCCAGTATGCGGTCTTTCACTTTCTGCAAGTCGTAGTGGTCGGTATCGAGAATCTCTTTCGCCTTCGGGATTTCAATTTCCACACCCGAAGTCTTCGCCCAGGGCAGTATCGCCAGCCACTCAATGTAGTTCCGTGTGACCGAATAATCCGCCGCCATCGGCGACATGCGCGCCAGCCGTCCCAGTTCCTTCAGCGCTTCTTTCTTCACTTCGTCGGGCATGCCCGCGGATTCGATCTTTTGCTTCAGCTCGTCGGTGTCGCGCTGGCCCTCGTCCTGCTCGCCCAGTTCTTTTTGGATCGCCTTCATCTGCTCGCGCAAGTAGTATTCGCGCTGCGTCTGCTGCACCCGATCCTGCACTTCCGACTGGATCTTGTTCCGCAGTTGCTGCACTTCCAGTTCCTTGGCCAGGTGCTGATTGATTTTTCCCAGCCGCACCCGGACGTCGCTCGTCTCCAGCGTCTCCTGCTTGTCGGCCGTCGACAGCGAGGGCAGCGACGAGGCGATGAAATCCACCAGCCGCCCCGGTTCTTCAATGTTCATCGCCACCGTGGAGAGCTCGTCGGAGAGCGTTGGCGAACCGGCCACGATCTGCTGGAACAAGGTCAGCACGTTGCGCTGCAGCGCTTCCACCTCGGAATCCTTCGGCGGAATCGTCTCCGGAATCGTGGTTACCCGCGCCCGCATGAACGGCGTAAGCTGCGCGAAATCCGCCAGCCGCACCCGCTCCAGTCCTTCCGCGAAAACAAACAGGCTCTGGTTGGGCATTTTGACAACTTTGTGCACCACCGCCAGCGTTCCGATGGAGTACAGATCGGTCGGCTGCGGCGTGTCCACGCGCGCCTCGCGCTGGGCCACCACCACGATGGTCTTGTCTTCGCCGAGCGAGTTAATCAGCTGCACGGAACTTTCCCGCCCCACCGTCAGAGGAAGTACGGCATGGGGGAACAGGACCGTGTCGCGCACCGGCAGAATCGGCAGCGACCGCTCTGTCGTTTCGTAAGAAATTTGCTCGTTAGAACTAGAAATAAGATCGCTCATGGTTTTCCCTTGAGTGACTTGCACTCAACGTTGGATGAACTGAACTGCCAAAAAGATGCAAGCCTTCGTGCTAGGTTGTTGAATTGTAGACCTTTTTTCGCCTTTTACAAGACTCGGAAGGGATCTAGCCCCCGCGTCGGGGCTGGTCCTTCCGGGGACGTGCTTCCCCTCCTGCGCCCCCGTCCAATCAACCACTTTCTCGTGTTCCCCGCCTCCAACTAAAACACGTGTTTCGCGCGATCTCCTTTGAACACCAGCTCCTGCAGAACTCGCTCGTTCGCCGCATTCAAGACGTAAATCTTCTGATCCTTATCGGCCTTCGCGCTCAACGGAACCAGTGTGCACTTCGCGCGCACCTCAACCGGCTTCTTCGTCCCTAGCTCCCGGAACACCATGATGTGGTCCGAGCCCTCCATCACGTGACGAATCTCGTAGTTCCCCTTCGGCAACAGCGTGTCCGCCACCCGGACATTCTCTGAGAAGTTCACCCTATAGCTGTCTCTAATTTCCGACTGATTCTCAGCCGCCGAAAACGCGCCCAGTATAAAGACACACATCCAGATAAGAATCCCTGCAAACATCTGACGCATACAAGCCCTCCTTGTGGCCCTGGGCCAGAACGGCCCACCTTCAGGCTAGAACGAAGGCGTGGTTCCCGCAGTGCACCACCTCACAGCAGGTTGTGACGAAGAGACTGCGGTCGCCGACCTGCGGAGGCAGCATCGCCATGCCCGCTCGACGCCTTTTACCGGCGTTGCCCTCGGGGATCATGAATCAAAGTACTGGGGAAGGCACAGGCAATTTCTCATATTACACACGCAGAATCATTACCTCCGTGGCCTTGATGAGGGCGGCCGCAGTCTGCCCCGCCTTGAGCTGCATCTCCCGCGCCGAACTTGCCGTGATAATCGATGTGATTTGCTGGCCGCCGATCGAAATCTTTACTTCTGCCATCAGACCGCTAATGCGAACCGATTCGATGCGTCCCACTAGCTGATTGCGTCCACTGATCCGGCGGACAACCTGCTTTCGCTCTTTTTCCGTTTTACCTCGGGTTCTGAAGAGCAGCTTGTCCACTTCACTCTGCGGGATGCGGTGGTGTCCTCCGGCCGTCTGGATGCTGCGAATTTTCCTCTTGTAAATCCACTGCTTGATGGTGGGGAAGCTGATCCCTAGCTGTAAAGCTGCGTCACGCAGCTTCAGCAGCTGTTCAGCGCCCCGTCCGGATTTGCCGTTCCCCTGCATCGGAACGAAATCGTACAGTCAACGCAGGGTACGGTCAACACGTTGAACTGCTCCGCGAGCATAGACTCAGAAATCCTCTCTTAATGCTTATATCTGTGTATCATTGGATACTAGAATCGTATTTGATATACACTTCATTTTTCATCGGATACTCACACTGGAGGGTTTAATGCGGAATGTTGCACTGTTTTTCGCCGCGCTCGTTCTCTGTCTTTCGTCAACGTTGTCCTTTGCCCAGGACGGATTTTTTGCCGATTGGTTCAGCATGGTATCGGAAACGCAAGCCGAACAGCCTCACTGGATCACTCCCCTCGCCACGACCACTCCGCGGCTTGAGCAGGAGTTTCGGTACGACATCCAATGGCAGACCCACAATAGCGGCGTCACTACGGACAACTACGGCGTGAGCAAGGGCCTGGAAATCATCCCGGCAAAGAATTTCGAGGTCATCGTCGCGGTGCCTCCCTATGTCGTGAACAACCCGGATTCTCAAAATGGATTCGGTGACTGGCAGTACCTTGTGAAATATCGAATCGCCGCTGGAAACGAGGAGCACGGAAACTACATCTTGACGGCCTTCTTCCAGATGAGTCTTCCCACGGGGCAGTACGAGCAAGGCGCGTTGAATCCGGTAATCACACCCACGATTGCCTACGGAAAGGGCTTCAAAAAATTCGACGCCCAGGGAACATTGGGGATCAGCCTGCCCACCGGAAACGTGGCGGCCATCGGACGCAATCTGACGTGGAATAACACATTTCAGTACCGAATCTTCAAGAAGATTTGGCCGGAGACAGAAGTCAACTTCACCCACTATTACCAAGGTGAGCACAGCGGCCACACGTTGGTATACCTCACGCCGGGCGTCGTGCTCGGCAAGTTTCACCTGTGGGATCGTCTCGGTTTCACCGTCGGCGGCGGATTCGAAATCGCCGCGACATCATTCCATCCCACAAACCACATTCCCATTCTATCGGTACGCTTCCCGTTCTGAGATTGGACCGGGGCGGAAGACTGTCGGGGTAGGAACCGAGACCGGATCACGGCCGATTGAAAGGAGTTCTGCCTTAAGTTAGCGCTTATGGGCTACTGGCCACTGCCTCAAGCTTCCGGATAAATTCCCAGCACCTTCACCAGTTCCGCAACCTCGCTCAAATGCCGCAGGGCATTGCGCGAATCTTCATCGTCGCCGCGCAGCAGATCGACAAAAAACACATATTCCCACGGACGCCCGCGCATGGGCCGCGACTCGATCTTGCTCAAACTGATGTCGCGCAGCGCGAACACGCTGAGCGCCTTGAACAGCGCCCCCGGAACGTTCTTCAAGCTGAACGCGAGCGAAGTCTTATCCGCATGACGCGCCGCCCGCGGCTTGCCCCGCTTGATTAGAAAGAAGCGCGTAAAGTTTTTCTTGTCATCCTCAATTCCGGCCTTTAGAATCTTGCCCCCATACACTTCGGCGGCGCGCCGGCTGGCAATGCCCGCCATATCGCGCAAGCCCTCTGCCACCACATGCTTCACGCTTCCCGCCGTATCGTAAAACGGCACCGGCTCCAGTTTCGGATTCTTCGCAAACAGGTCGCGGCACTGATCGAGCGCCACGGGATGCGAGAACACGCGCCGGACATCTCGAAGCTTGGTGCCCGGCAACGCAATTAGGTTATGCATAATGCACAGGCGAAACTCGCGCACGATGTGCACATCGCGGCCAAGCAACAGATCGAAATGTTCGGCGACCGAACCCGCCAGCGAGTTCTCAATCGGAATCACCGCGCCGTCTACCGTTCCCCGCTTCACTCGATCGAAGACCTCGAGCGAACGCGCGCACGGCACCACCATCGCCCGAGGCAACATCGCTTCCGCCGCTTCGTGACTGAAAGAACCAAGTTCTCCCTGGATCGCAATCTTCATCAAGTCGTTCCCTCTTCGCACCGCGAATCGCAGCCGTCCAATCCGCAACTCATCCCACCACCGACGGCGCCAGCTCTTTCGTCATGACCAGAGCGTCCATCTGGTTGGAATAGTATCTGGCGACCGTCTTTTCCACGAAGTATCCTTTCTGCTTGTAGAAGCGAATTGCGGCTGCATTATTCGCCGGCGTCTCCAGCGCCACTGCGACCGCGCCCGCCCGCAGCAACCGATCTTCCGCAGCCCGCAGCAAAGCCGAGCCGACGCCCATCCGCCTCGCCTCCGCGACCACATCGATGGTAATGATGTGCCCACTCTTGCGGCGAATTTCCGCCATGATGAAACCTAGAATGCCGAAACCCACAATCCCTTCCGGCGCGCTGCCGTTGCCCGAATCCTGGCCGCCTTCGCCTTCCGCCACCAGAGTGAACGACCCGGGACGGCGCATATAGAAAGCCATCTCCGCCCGCGAGTACGCCAATTGCGGATCGAAGCACGCCTGGTCAACTCGCCACAGCGTTTCAAAATCGGCCTTCTCAAATTCTCGGATTCGAATCGGCACGCCGCCATTGTAGCGGGAACAAGTCCCCAACAGTCTGCCACCTTTTTCCCTTTTTCTCTCCCCAGTCTTTTCCAATCGAAGG
>PLIC01000187.1 GCA_003139995.1 Candidatus Acidiflorens stordalenmirensis
CCTTCGATTGGAAAAGACTTGGGGGCGGGATGCAGCAGCGCGTCTAGATTCGGGTAGCGAGCAGCAAGAAAATACATCGCGTACGCGGGGAAGAAAACTGTGGCGGGAACGCAGACGAGCGCGATCAGATAGATCAGCAGGAACAGAAGCAAGGTTCCGAAAATTATCGCCAGACTGATTGTGGTCACACTCCATCCCAGTCCCGCGGCGTGACCAGCCACCACGGCAACCACACCGGGGACCACGACGAACAGTGCCGGGATGATCGCGATGATGCCGAACAGGATGGCTGCGGCAATGGAAAGCACCAGCTTGAGCAGCAGGTAAACGGCATATCGTCCCTTCTCTCGTCCGATCATTGCCAGTAAACGGTGCCAGCCGTCGGCAAAATCGAGGTTCTCGAGAGCCATGATCGGCACCAGAAAATCTTTAGCCAGCACCTGCACCACAGCGGCTGTCAGCACGAACACTAGCAACAGGCCCACAAACAGAATCACTCCGACAATCAACCGCCCGACGTGTTGCGTCAGATCGGTCGTCCAGCCCGCAGCCAGAGCCAGGGCCAGCGGTAAGCCCACGAGAGCCGCCAGAAACAGCCACGTCGCAATCAGAAACACAATCTGCCACAGAAAGAATCGGCCTCCGGCGCGATAGCATTTTCGCCATCCGTCGCCAATCGAACATTGCCGCCGCAGCACGGAGTCGAACAGGATGAACCGGAACACGCTGTTGATGTACAAAAAAACGAATGCCAACACAATCGCGATAAAGATTCCCACCACGATCAATCCGATGAGTTGCCCGAAATGCGCGGAAATGTGCGCGGGATTGAAGGGAGGCCAAGCAGATGGCAGCGTTGATGACGGCAGAAACTCGGTCCCGCTTTTGTGTGGGCCGCGTGGCCAACTGCCGCCGAAGTTTCCGAAATTGCATCCGCCGACATGCAGTTCCGCCGCGAGAATCCCAACCAGCGCCAAGCGAAACCATTGCCCGAAGCGGAAACGAGTGAAGAGTTGTTCGCGCGTGTGCTGCAGCGCGGGCTGTACGCAATCGACGGCAGAGACGGGCAAGGAATCACCTCGCACTAACGCCGTCAAGGTATCGCGGGGAGAGTTGCGGCGTCAATGGAGAAGAGCGCCACGCGCTTCGAGCTACGGACTCGAGCTACAAGCCAACCGGTTGCTCGCGGCTCGAAGCTCGTGGCTCGCAGCCTTAAAAGCGGGAACCGCGCCGGACATCACTCGTAGCGCAGCGCCTCGACGGGATCGAGGTTGGCAGCTCGCGACGCGGGAATCAGCGCGCTCAGCACGCCGACGACCAGCAACACCAGCGTCGAAATCATGATGGTGAAGAATGAAATTCTGAGGTGGATGTCGGCTTTCCCGGAGTCGTCTTCGAATAGCGGGCCCATCAGCGGAAGCGTTCCTACGCCGGCGGCGACCAGGTAAGAGACGACGATGCCGATGGCGCCGCCGAGCAGCATGATGAGCAGCGTCTCGGCAAGGAATTGGGCCTTGATGTGCCACTTGCGAGCGCCGAGAGCGCGCCGCAAGCCGATTTCCCCAATGCGCTCATCCACCGAGACGAGCATGATGTTCATGACGCCGACGCCGCCGATCCCGAGAGTGAGGATCCCGATGAACACGAGCAGCACTTGCAGACCGATGGTGATGCCGTTGATGACGGGGCGGAATTCTTCGCGTCCGAACATCTGAATGGCTTTCTTGTCGGTGGGCGAGAATTGCTGGCGCGTGGCGATAGCGGCGAGAACCTGCGCCTCCGCGCGCTGCTCGAACTGCGGCGCGATGGGTTCAAACACGAGCACGTCGCCGTACTTTGCGTTCCAAAGATCATTCGCTGCAGAGTAGGGAATCCAAGTTGACTCGTCGTCGCTGGAAAAGTAGTTGCTCAGTTGGATCTTGCGGTCCATGGTGCCGATCACAGTAAACCGCACTCCTCCAATCACGACCGTCTCGCCCACAGCGGGGCGTCCGCCGAACAACTGCTCGCGTACGCGCGCTCCCAGGAACACGACGCGGCGCCGTTCGAGTTCGTCGAGCGAGTTGATCCAGCGGCCTTCCGAAGGTTGTTCGTTGCGCATATCGCCGTATTCCGGGCAAACGCCACGCACGGCCGCAGTGCCCACCAAGCGGTCTTCGTAGCCAATGCCGGGACGGCGCACGGTCTCGAGACACGCGTGGCGCACATAGTTGGCGGTCTCCTTGATCATGTCGAGGTCGGCTTGCTCGAGGACGACTATTTTGCCAGCGCGTTGGCCGCCGGGTTGTTCGCTGGTCTGCTGCGGCCACGCGATGACGGCGCCTTTGCCGAAGGCGTCGAAGCCATTGACCAGAATTTCGCGGAAGCTGCCGCCGTATGCGATCAGCAGTGTGACGGTGGCGATTCCCCACACGATGCCGAGCATGGTGAGCGCGCTACGAGTGCGGTTGCGCCGCAGCGCCGTCCAAGCTTCGCTCAGGATCTGATAGATCATGCCCATGTTAGCCACCAGCCTCGTGGCGCAAGGCTTCGATGGGATCGATGGCGGCGGCGCGGCGAGCCGGATACAAGGCGGACAGGATGGCGATGGTTCCGAGGACGGCCAAGGCCATCGTTCCCGTCTGCCATGTCGGCAACAGGCCGGCGAAGAAGTCCGGCATGGGCAGCAGGTCGACCAGTGCGCACAAGCCGAATGCGATGAGCAGCCCCGCGCCACCGCTGATCAAGGCGACGATGAGCGCTTCCAGAAAGAACTGCCGCAGGATGCTGCTGGCAGGTGCGCCGATGGCTTTGCGGACTCCGATCTCGCGGGTGCGCTCGCTGACCGCTACCAGCATCACGTTCATGACACCGAGGCCTCCGAGAAACAACGTTACGATGCCGACCGCGCCCAGAAAGTACTTCATGCCATCGGTCATGGTGCGGAAGGCTTTTGCTTCCTGGATGGTGTCCCAGATGGGGCAGGCTTCTTTATCGCTGGGATCGAAGTCGTGCAGTCTTCCCAACACACGCCGGATCTCCCCCTTGCAAGCTTCGTGGTTTTCGACGGAGCGCGGGACGACCAGCAACTGGTCGAAGGTGTGAGGCGTACCCGGCGGCTTATCGGGAAAGTCGCGCCGCATGGCAGAGAAAGGGATGAAGATTTTGTTGACGTCCCACCCGTCGTAACTGGAGTTCTGTTTCTTGGACGACATCACGCCAACAACGGTGAAGGGAATGTCGTTGAGATAGACGGACTGCCCGACGGCTGGGCGGCTGGCGAACAACTGCATCTTCGCATCGGAGCCGAGAAAGGCCACGCGACGGCCTTCGTTGAGGTCAGCCTGATCGTAGAAGCGGCCCTCGCTGACGCCGAGGCTGCGAATCTCGGCAAACTCCGGTGTCGAGCCGGTTACCGTGAACGCGGCAGCGTTGTAAGAGGTGTGCGAACGCACCGTGTCCTGCTCGAGCTCCGGGATCGCATACTGACAATCGGTGGCCTCTTCCTGAAGGTGGGGAATATCGGAATCAGTCCAGTGCACCAGGCGGCCAGCCCGCGTACCGCCAGCCTGCAGGCTGGTGCGGCCATGGAAGGCGATCATCAGGTCGCGGCCCAGGGTTTCGGCTTGCTTGGCCTGGCCGACGCGAAGGCCCTCGCCAGCAGCGACCATCAAGACGATCGAGACCACACCCCAGGCAATCCCGAACATGGTCAGCAGGGTGCGGACACGGTGCGCCCAGAGGGTTCGGAAGACGTCCTGGATAAGATCGCGAAATGACATCTGAAGGTTCGACGCGGCTCGCCGAGAAATGAAAGCGCAGCCTTGCTCCCTGCTTTGATGTACGTGGAATGGAGAGGTTTGGTTCCAGGCCCCGCAAAAGGGGCCTTTGGGAAAACGAACGCGGTCACAGCCCGAACGCAGAGGGATACCGAACGGCACCATGAATTCCCGTCAGCGCGCCATCGGAGAGTTCCAGCGCCATGAATGCTTCGGGAGGGAACGGACTGGCCAAGTGGCGGGCTTTCTCAGAAGAGAAGCCAAATCGAGGATAGTAGTGCTGGTGTCCGAGCACGATGACGATACGTTCACCTCGATCGCGGAGTTGAGCCAGACCACGACCAACCAATTGGCTCCCAATCTTGCGGCCTTGATGGTCCGGCTGAACAGCCATCGGAGCCAATGAAACGGCCGCAACGGGCCCTTGCGCCGTTTCCACCGTCATTCGACTGAATAGAATGTGGCCGATGATTTGGCCGTCAAACTCTGCGACAAGCGATAACAAGACGACTCCCTGTACTCGCAACCTGTCGATCAGGTCAGCCTCATCGGAGCGCCCGAAAGCAGCTTCGTTCACTTTCCGAACCTGCTCTCGGTCACAAGGTTGCTCGTCTCTGATAAGTAGTGGCGATGTTGTGTCCATCGTCAGCATTTTTCCATTTCGGTAGCCGACCCGCAACTGGAACGGAGGTCGTGTTTTTTGGGGTGTTCGACGAGCTTACACAAGGACCTACTTCTCAATTGCCGTGCACTGCAACACGACGCGTCCGATCCAATCCTGAAATTCCCTGAGCGCCAGCTCACATTGCAGGCGGTGGCGTTCCTTGCGGTCGCGGACCTTTCGGTCGAGGGCGGGCAGCAGGTCGAAAGTTATGTTGGCGGGCTGAAAGTTCCGGGGATTGGCTTGGGTGATGTAGTGAACGAGCGAGCCGAATGCGCTGGGGCGCGGCGGAAGCAACGGTTCGCTGCCGGTGGCGAGCGCGGCTGCATTCATTCCCGCCATCAGGCCGGTCGCGATTGATTCGACGTAGCCTTCGACGCCGCAGATTTGCCCCGCGAACAGCACGTGGGGATGCGCCTTCATTTGCAGCGTTGGCGTCAGCAGCGCGGGCGCGTTGATATACGTGTTACGGTGAATCTGTCCGAAGCGCAGAAAGCGCGCGTTTTCGAGGCCGGGGACCAAGCTCAGCACGCGCGCCTGCTCGCCAAATTTCAGATGGTTCTGGAACCCGACGAGATTATAGGAGTCGGCGCGCAGATTTTCCTGCCGCAACTGCACCGCCGCATACGGAATTCTGCCGGTGCGCGGATCTTTGAGCCCCACCGGCTTCATCGGCCCGAAGCGCAGTGTGTCGCGTCCGCGCCGGGCGATTTCTTCAATGGGCAGGCAGCTTTCAAAGTAGTTCAGATTTTCCCAGTCTTTCTGCTCGACCGATTGCGCCGCGAGAAGTGCATCATAGAACTGGTTGTACTCGTCTTTCGACATTGGACAATTGATGTAGTCGGCCGACCCTTTGTCGTAGCGGGCCGCCAGGTACACCTTGCTCATATCGATGGAATCGGCCTCGACAATGGGGCTGATGGAATCGTAAAAATACAGATTGTGTGGCGCGGGCACTCCCGCCCGCGAAGGGTCGAGACTCGAACTCAACCGCACAATTTCCCGCGTGAGCGCATCCGATGTCAGCGGACCGGTGGCGACGATCGTGAGATCGTCCGTGAGTTGGCCTGCTTCGACTGCCGTGACTTCTTCGCGGCGAATCGCGATGAGCGGCTCGCGGGAAATTGCCTCCGTCACCTTTCTTGAAAACTCGGCCCGATCCACCGCCAGAGCGTGCCCAGCGGGCACCGCGGTTTCCCGCGCGATCTCGAGCAGCAGAGAACCCGCTCGCCGCAGTTCTTCCTTCAGCAGCCAGGGCGCAGTGTTTTCGCTCTCGGACTTCAGAGAATTGGAGCAGACGAGTTCCGCGAAGTTGTCCGTCTGATGGGCAGGAGTCGCACGCACCGGCCGCATTTCGAATAGTTCGACGGCGACGCCGCGCCGGGCGCACTGCCACGCCGCTTCCGATCCCGCCAGCCCCGCGCCGATGATGCGAACTTTCTTATGCAACTCCAATTTCATGCGACTCCGGTTCGTCTTGAATGATCGCCCTAGAGGCGAGGCCGAGTTGTGCTCGGCTTGGACGGGCGAGGACGCCCGTCGCCACACGAGCAACTTCTGCAATCAGAGAATCACCCGTTCGTCTCCTACGCGCCGCGTTACACGCTCGCGATCCAGATATTCGAGCAGTGGAATCGCATACTTGCGGCTGACTCCCGTCATATCCTTGAAGCGGGCCACATCAATTTTCGGTGCAGTATTTTTGAACGCGGCGATCTTGTGGCGAAGATCCATGAGCGCGCTCTGGTGGAAGACAAGCTCCTCTGAAATCTTGATCAGAACTTTGTCGCGCAGAAGCAGAGTGACGATTTTCTGGGCGCGGACTGTGTCTACCTTCAAACCGGCCAACACTTCTTTTAGCGACGGAACTTTCAACCCGGCAGAAGCGAACGCCTGCTCGATGATCTTCTTGGACTCGGCTTCTTCGTCTTTCATGACCACGCCGCGGCCCGGCAAGCGGACGAGTTCGCCTGCGATTTCGAGTTTCTTTTCTTCCGCCAATTTTCCCAGCACGGTGTAGAACACTTCGGGGCCGAGGTTGGCCCGATCGCGCAACTCTTCTTTGCTCATCCCTGCGACAAGAGGATTCGCATCATGAAACTTCTTGAGAGCCTGAAGCGCGTCTGTCTTTACTTCCGCGAATGCCGCTGGCGCAACCAGCACCTGATTGCACCACACCAATCCGGCCGCTGCGGCCAGATTCGCGGCTTCTTTCCGCTCGATGTTCATTTCTCCGGGTATGTCAGCCACGCGCAGACCGATTGCTCCGCGCCGCGCCACGCGCGCTGCCAGCACTTGTTCCGGAGAACCATCGCGCATGATCCTGAGAAATGCCGTTGCATCTTCTACGCGTTGCTTGCGAGTTGCAGGCGAAGCATCCAGCACAACCCCTCCGCCGATGGTCACTACCGGCGAAAATTGGCGCACGACGAAACGATCTCCGGGCAGGAGCAGCATGGGTTCGGCGAATCGCAATTGCGCATACGCTTCATCTCCCGGCTTCAGTTGCTTCGTACCATGCTTCGAACTATACAGGCGCGCTTCCGCGATCGTTTCCGCCGTGTAGGCGTGAAAGTGCACACGGGCGCCGTCTTTGAACGGCTTTGCTGAGGGAAGAAGCGAGAGAAGCGCATCGACTCGCAACGTGGAACGAAAAGTGTCCGTGGTCGCGAGAGTCATGCCGCGCGCCAGGTCTTCGGTAGAAACGCCTGCGAGGTTCAGCGCGGTGCGCTGTCCGGCGACGGCGGCTTCCGCGGGCGAACCATGAACCTGCACGCCTCGAACGCGCACCCGCTTGCCAGAGGGAAACACTTCGAGTTCTTCTTCTTTGCGGATCGTACCGGCAACGAGCGTGCCGGTCACGACCGTGCCGAAGCCTTTCATGGTGAACACGCGATCGATGGGCAAGCGAGCCAGTGCCGCCGAGTTCCTCGCCGCAACCTCGGACGCGATCTGGGCGAGCGCGGATTTCAATTCGTCCAGACCTGCGCCCGTCAACGAACTCACAGCGACCATCGGCGATTTTGCCGGATCGAGAAACGAGCCGCGCACATAATCTTCCACCTCCAGTCTTACTACTTCGAGCGTCTCCGGATCCACCGCGTCGGATTTTGTGAGCACGGTGATGCCGCGTTGGATCGCAAGCAGGCGGCAGATATCGAAGTGTTCGCGCGTCTGCGGCTTGATCCCTTCATCGGCGGCGATCACGAGCAGCACCAGGTCGATGCCGCCCACGCCCGCCAGCATGTTGCGCACAAAGCGCTCGTGGCCGGGGACATCGACGAAACCCAGTCGAATCCTGCTGCCATCGGGGGCGGGCAGTTCGAGGTGGGCAAACCCTATGTCAATCGTAATGCCGCGCCGCTTCTCTTCTTCGAGGCGGTCGGCATCAATGCCGGTCAGGGCTTTCACCAGCGCGGTCTTGCCGTGATCGATATGTCCGGCGGTGCCGACAATGACGGATTTCATCTGCGACAGTATAGACGGATGTGTGGGGCGGACACTCTTGTCCGCCGCCTTTGACGGTGATCTGGAAATTGAAGGTTCGGGACCGACACAAAAATCAAGATCAACACCAAGATCAAATGCAGCGGACAAGAGTTTCCGCTCCACACAACCCTGGTACGAATCCACATGCGAAAAGTCCGTCGAGATGCGACAATGAAGATTCCCTGATGACCACCTCTGCGATCGTTCCTATTGCCGTTACGCCGGAGATGATCCGGGAGCACGGCCTCACTCCGGAGGAATTCGAAAAGATCAAGCAACTGCTGGGCGGACGCGAGCCCACGCGGACTGAACTCGGCATTTTCAGCGTGATGTGGAGCGAGCACTGCTCCTATAAGTCGTCGCGCGTTCATCTGAAGCGTTTGCCCACGCGCAGCAAGCTGGTGGTGCAGGGGCCGGGCGAGAACGCCGGCATCGTCGACATTGGCGACGGCTGGGCCTGCGCGTTCAAAATCGAGTCTCACAACCATCCGTCATTTATCGAACCATTTCAGGGAGCGGCGACTGGCGTCGGCGGAATTCTGCGCGACGTTTTCACCATGGGGGCACGGCCCGTCGCGGTGATGGACTCGCTGCGGTTCGGGCCGATTCAGGCCGAGCTTCGCTCGGCTGCCCGGACGGGGGCGTCCGGGCTTACGCAAGTTCTCCCTACGCAAGCGGAAATTCACAAGAATCACTCGGTCATGGAAGGCGTGGTCTCTGGCGTCGCTTCTTACAGTAACTGTTTCGGCGTCCCCAATCTCGGCGGCGAGGTGAAGTTCGAGCCCTGCTACTCCGGCAATCCGCTGGTGAACGCGTTCGCTCTCGGGTTGGTCCGGCGCGACCAGATTTTTTACGGACGCGCATCGGGCGAGGGGAATCCCGTAATTTACGTAGGCTCGAAGACCGGACGCGACGGCATTCACGGCGCCACCATGGCGAGCGAGGAGTTCAGCGAGGGATCGGAAGCGAAGCGGCCAAACGTTCAAGTCGGAGATCCGTTCCTCGAGAAACTGCTGCTCGAAGCCTGTCTGGAAGCGATGCAAACGGGCGCGATCGTCGGCATTCAAGACATGGGCGCCGCCGGGCTGACCTGCTCGACCTGCGAGATGGGCGGGCGCGGTGGCACGGGAGTCGAAATCGAACTGGATCGCGTGCCGCAACGCGAAACCGGCATGACGCCTTACGAGATCATGCTCAGCGAATCGCAGGAGCGCATGTTGCTGGTAGCGCGGAAAGGCCGCGAGGACGAGGTCTTCCGCGTCTTCCAGAAGTGGGGACTGGATGCGGTGGAAATCGGACGGGTCAGATCCGACGGTAAGATGCGCGTACGCGAACACGGCAAGATCGTCGCTGAAATTCCGAACGACGCCCTCACCGATGAGGCGCCGGTGTACAAACGTCCGCTGGCGCGCTGGGAACCGCCGGTCGAGCGCGAGATGCCGGAGCATATCAAGCTCGCCGAAAGTGGAGACTTCTCGGCCCAGCTCAAGCGGTTGCTGGCGAGCCCGAACATTTGCTCGAAACGCTGGGTCTGGCAGCAGTATGACCACATGGTGCAGACCAACACGGTCGACGCGCCCGGAGCAGGCGATGCCGGCGTGATCCGCATCAAGGGCTCGAATCGCGGACTGGCCATGTCGCTCGACGGCAACGGCCGCTGGTGCTATCTCGATCCTCGCCTCGGCGCCATGCACGCGGTCGCCGAAGCTGCCCGCAAAGTGGCTTGCGCCGGAGCGACTCCGATCGGCGCCACCAACTGCCTCAACTTCGGCAACCCCGAAAAACCGCATATCATGTGGCAGTTTTCGCAGGTGATCGACGGCATCACCAAAGCCTGCGAAGAGCTTGATACGCCGATTACCGGAGGCAATGTCAGCTTCTACAACGAAACTCTGGGTGAGGGAATTTATCCGACTCCGGTGATCGGGGTGGTGGGGATTCTCGAGGACATCCACAAAACGGCGAAGATGCACTTCGCGCAAGCTGGAAGGAAAATTGTTTTGCTACGCGCGAATGAAACCGGCGACGCCGTCGATGCTGAGTTGGAGTTTGGGTCGTCCGAATACGCGAAAGAAATTCTCGGAGCTGTGTGGGGCTATCCGCCGGAGCTGGACATCGAGAGAGAAGCCACGCTGCAACGCGCTCTGGTGGCCATAATCCGGGCGGAGCTGGTCGAGTCCGCTCACGACTGTGCCGATGGCGGCTTAGCCGTGGCGCTGGTGGAGTCGGCGCTGCCAGGCGGAGTCGGGTTGAACGTCAGATTGCCCAGACTGCAAGCGGCGCTTGAGTTCCTGCTGTTCGGAGAAGATGCCAGCCGCGTCGTTCTAAGCTGCGACCCAGCTCACCTGCCACGAATCCAAGAAGTAGCGGAGGAGTATGGCGTCATCGCGGATGTGTTGGGCGAAACGGGCGGTGACAAGGTTGAGATCACGGTGGATGACCAGCAGGTGATTTCCGCGAGCGTGCAGGAATTGCGCGAGGCTTACGAGGGCTCGCTCGAGAGGGCGTTGCGGACGGAATCAAGCGTTGTTGCCGGGGAGTGAGGTTGCCGGGCTTCGCCCGGCTGGACGGGCGAGGCGCCCGTCCCCACGCGAGTTAAGAGCTAAAGGCTAAGAGCTAAATGCCGACTTCCGACAAATTTCGCGACGCATGCGGCGTGGTTGCCATCCATGCCCATCCCGAGGCGGAGAAACTCGCTTATCTCGGACTGTATGCCCTCCAGCATCGCGGACAGGAATCGGCGGGGATCGTCACCTCGGACGGCGAGCACCTGCGCCAGCACAAGGCCATGGGCCTGGTCGCCGATATCTTCAGCCACGAAGTACTGGCTTCTCTGCGCGGCGTTCTCGCCATCGGACACACCCGATATTCGACTGCTGGCGATTCGGCCTTGCTGAACGCGCAGCCCATCATGGTGCAGTCCAACAAGGGCACGATCGCGATCGCTCACAACGGCAACCTGGTCAACGCGCAGGCGATTCGCGCGAAGCTGGAGGGCCAGGGCTCGATCTTCCAAACCAACAGCGACACGGAAGTGCTAGTGCACCTGATTGCGCTCTCCCGCGAGCAGACCCTGCCCGATGCCATCGCCGACTCGCTGCGCCGCGTGGAAGGCGCGTTTTCGCTGGTCATGATCAGCCGTGACCGGATCTTCGCCGCGCGCGATCCGCGCGGGTTCCGCCCACTGGCCATGGGCCGCGTCCCGGCCCTCACCAGCGAGAAAGAAGACACGGTCGTCTTCGCCTCGGAAACTTGCGCTTTTGATTTGCTCGGCGCCACCTACGAACGCGACGTCAGACCCGGCGAACTGGTCATCGTTGGGCCGGAAGGCATCAGCTCGCGTTTTTACTCCTCGTCTCCGGCGCAGTCGAGCTGCATTTTTGAGCACGTTTATTTTTCGCGTCCCGACAGCCTGGTGTTTGGCCGCTCGGTCGATCAAAGCCGCGACGCCATGGGACGCCAGCTCGCGCGCGAAGCTCCGGTGGACGCCGATATCGTCGTTCCCGTTCCCGACTCCGGCAATACCGCGGCCATCGGATACGCCGCCGAAAGCGGCATCCCTTTTCGCCTTGCCCTCATCCGCAACCACTACGTCGGGCGCACTTTCATCGAGCCGCAGCAGTCGGTCCGCGACTTCGGCGTGAAGCTGAAGCTGAACGCCGTTCGCAGCCTGCTCGAAGGCAAACGAGTGGTCCTGGTGGACGACTCTATTGTGCGCGGCACCACCAGCAAGAAGATCGTCCGCATGATTCGCAATGCAGGCGCGAAGGAAGTCCACATGCGGATTTCCTGCCCGCCGACTATCTCGCCTTGCTTCTACGGAGTGGATACGCCTTCAAAAAAAGAGCTGATAGCCGCTAACAAGACGGTCGAATCGATTCGCGAATTCATCGTCGCCGACTCACTCGCCTATCTCTCACTCGAAGGTCTTAAGAAAGCTTGCGCGGACGGCGAAAAAACGACTTACTGCTCCGCCTGCTATACAGGACATTACCCAACCAAGATAGACGTGGAAGAAATCCTGCCAGCGGCCGCCTCGCGATAACGGAATAACCGAGCGGCGCAAGGCGCGCCATCCGATGGTATTCTTTTTCGGCAAACGTCCTCGCGTCGGGCGCGCTTGGCGATTGCACTTGGAATGACGAAAGCCTTTTCAATTTTCGGGTCAAGTTCCAGGTCTGCCGTATGGTTTCTTCATGCTTGCCATGTCTTCACTCTTTGAAATACGCAGATCGAATTCGCCGATCTGCGCTGTTATCTTTCCGACTTTCCTACCGGTCTTCCTGTTGATGTTCGTTTTCGTCCCGGCGCTCATGCGCGCGCAGAATCCGAACGGCGCGCTCCGGGGAGAGGTTCAAGACGCGAGCGCCGCGCGAGTGGCGGGCGCTCGGGTCGTCGTCGAGTCAAACGGATCTTCCATGATCCGCGAGGCGGCGGCGAACGATCGCGGAGAATTCCGCATTGAGGGCCTGCTGCCCGGTTCCTATCGCGTCACCGTGACGGCCAAAGGTTTTGCCGAGGTCACTGCCGATGTGGACGTGGCCGTCAGCGTGGTGCGCGATATCGCCGTCACGCTCAAACCGGAAGGCGGGCGCGAGACGGTCAATGTCCAGGGGAATTCCTCCTCGATCACAACCCAGTCGATCGACACGGCGAGCGCGGTGCATCAGGGCATAGTCAGCGGGCGAGACCTGGAAACTCTTCCGCTCGCGGCGCGCAGCTTCGCCAACATCGCTTATCTTGTGCCCGGAACCGAGCCCGTCGAGCCTTCCGATCCGACCAAGGCGCGCATCACCGCCGTCTCCACCGGCGGAAGCTCCGGCTTGAACAACGAGCTGTCCGTTGACGGCGGCGACAACTCCGACGACTACATCGGCGGCTTCCTGCAAAACTTCTCGCCCGACGGCATTCAGGAATTTGCCGTGCGCACGTCGAATGAAGACGCCGACACCGGCTGGACCACTGCCGGGTCGATCGTGATCACCACCAAGCACGGCACCAATGAGTGGCACGGCAACGCGGCTTTCTACGAGCGCGCGGCACGGCTCAACGCGCGCTTCCCGATTGAGAATCCGGCGCCTAATCCCAAGCAGCCGTTCTCGCGGCAAAATTACGTCGGCACGCTTGGCGGGCCACTTGCAAAAAACAAAGTGTGGTTCTTCACCTCATTCGAGCACGTCCATGAAAATGCCAGCATCGCCTACAGCCCTAATAGCATTACCGAATTCGAAGATCTGGCCCAGTTGGCCCCGAATCCGTATGACCCGAATAACCCGATTCCTGGCGTTCCTTCCGCCGATGCTATCCCGCAAAACGTTCCCGTCCCCTTCCGTGACTACATTGGCTCGGTGCGTTTTGACTGGGCCGAGTCTTCGAAGTCGCAGTGGTTCCTGCGCACCTCCGAAGACAGCTACCTCACGCACAACGCGCTGGTGCAGCAGGCAACGCTGCCCTCTACCGGACTAATCACGCACAACAATTACTGGAACACGGTGATCAGCAACACTTATGCTTTCAGTCCGACCTGGCTCGGCAATTTGGTCCTCGATGCCAGCCTGTTGCACCTCACGCAGACGCGTAACTCGGATCTGGGCTTCGCCCTGGCGTTCCCATTCAGCTCTACGGCGCTGACGATTTCCGGCTACGAAACCTTCGGCGACAACCAGTTCGCCACGCCCATCACTCTTTTCCCCGACCTGCGTAATCAGGAAAAGTATCAGTTCCGCTACGACCTGAGCCACTTTGCGGGAAGCCATGCCCTTAAGTTCGGAGTCGACCTTATTCACGAACCGGTGCTCAGCGGGGCGTTTGCGTCCACGGCGGAGCAGCTCATCAAGTATCCGCAAAACCCCGACTACTACGTAGCGAATTCTTCGCAGTTTTATTACACTCCGCCGAGCTCGCAGTGCAATCCGGTGCCCGATCCAGCTTCCAACATCACTTGTACTTACACTCCCGCCGGCAACGGCAACTTCTCCCAGAACGTGCAGCGTCTCGCGCTCTACACCCAGGACTCCTGGCGGGTTTCGTCGCACTTCACGGTCAGCTACGGCCTGCGTTATCAGACGACCTTCGCGCTTTTCACAGCTTCCGGGCAAAGCCAGGCTGCGAATCCAGTCTTCCTCGAGCTCCCGCTACACGGAGTTCCGGCTGCGGTTCCTCATGATTACCGCAAGCAGTTTGGCCCTCGCCTCGGAATCGCCTATTCGCCGGGCGGCAGCGAGAAGACCGTGATTCGCGCTGGCTTCGCCATGTTCTACAACGATCTGGCGCAGAACGGATGGGCCACTGCGTTTCAAGCCGTCAACGGAGGGGTCGATAGCAGTCCTCCGGCCTACATCGACCCACACTACAAGACGCCATATGCGATCCATGTCACGGGCGGCGTGCAGCATGCCTTCAATGAGCACTGGACGGTCAGCGCCGATTACACGCACGAGCAGGGCAACCACGGGTATCGCGCCTACGCTTTCCAGGAATTCAATCTTTACAAGTCCGACAACCGCTCCAGTTACAACGCTCTGATGCTGCATTTGCAGGGGAATGTGTCCAACCGCTTCAGCCTGGTAGCGAACTACACGCTCTCCAAGGCGGAGACTTGGGGCTGCGTGCTCGGCGAACTCTTCGACTATGTGAATGGCGTATGCAATCCGCTGAATGCCTTCGGACCGGGCGACTACGGGCCGTCGGGCGAGGACGTGCGGCACCGCTTTGTGCTTGCCGGGACGGTGCGCATTCCCGGCGGTTTTGAGTTGACTACTCTTACACAAGCTGAGAGCGCCCGTCCCATCACCATCACCGCCGAGAACAACAACGAACGCATTTCCGTAAACGGAACGCCGACCAGCCTCGACGAATTTCGCGGAACGCCTTACATCCAAGCGGACCTGCGCGTTAGCCGCCCCTTTAAGATCGGCGAGCGCTGGCAGATTAACCCGTTCGCCGAATTCTTCAACTTCTTCAATCGCAACAATCTCGGTGCTAACTACGTAACTAATATCAGCAACCTGCCTGTGCCTGCGGCGCAGCAAGCAAGCGGCAACGTCACCAGCATTTGCACAGTTGCAGACTGTTCTGTGACCGTGCCCGTCACCAGCCTGAAGCAGATTGAGATCCCCGCGGGCGCGTTGGGAGATTTCTTCGGCCCCGGTACCACGGTTGGAATTCCGTTCGCCGCCCAGCTCGGCGTGCGGGTGACGTTCTAGCGACGTGACAGGTGGAGGAACGGGCGTCTCGCCCGTCCGGCCGGGCGGGGACGCCCGGCTCTCCACTAGCAACGTCTGTTAGAGATTGGTTTTTCTCGCAATCGCCGCCCGCGCGATTCCCTGCAAATCGTTTCTGATCGCAACTTCATCCCAGTCCCAACTGGAGAGCAGGCTCCGCACTCGATCGGCAATCGTGCCGCTGATCTCGAATACCAGCCATCCGCCGGGACAAAGCGCCTCGCGCGCCTGGGGAATCAGCCGCTCGATCACTTCCACGCCCGTCGGCCCGGCAAACACCGCATTGCGCGGCTCGAACTTGCGCACTTCGAGCTGCACCGAATCTTCTTCGGACTCGCCGACGTAGGGAGGATTCGAAACCACGATGTCGAACGAAGACGGTGGTAGTGCGCCCAGCAAGTCCGCAAGGTGAAACTCGATTCGCGAAGTTAGTTCGTGGCGGGCTGCATTGGCGCGGGCAACTTCGAGCGCCTCGGCAGAAATATCGGTGGCGTGGATTTCCGCCGTCAGGAGTTCCTTAGCCAACGCAAGCGCAATCGCTCCGGAGCCGGTGCCCACGTCGACGATGCGGACCCTTCGACTTCGCTCAGGGCAGGCTTGCGGGGACGCCCGTCGCTCCACAATCTGAGGTTTCGCCAGCTCCAGCACCGCCTCGACCACATGCTCCGTCTCCGGACGAGGAATCAGCACCGCCGGCGATACGATTAAATCCAGCCCCCAGAACTCCTGATGCCCGGTGATGTACTGCGCCGGAACGCCGGTGGCGCGGCGCGCAAGAGCTTCGTCGTAGCGCTGCAGGTCGTCGGGAGTGAGCTCTCGCTCAGGATGAGCGTAGAGATACGCGCGGTCGCAATCGAGCGTGAACATGATGAGGAGTTCCGCATTCATGCGCGGAGAGGGAACTCGCGTGGAAGCCAACCGCTCGATTCCTGAATTCAAGGCCTGTCTTAGTTGCACGTGCTTATTTCACCACAGAGACACAGAGACACGGAGAAAAACAAAAGAGAGAAATATTGAAGTAGGGCACCAGTCCTAGAGCTATTTTCATGAATGCCTTTTCAGCTTGGAAGGCACGTCCCCCAGGGGCTAAAGCCCGCATTTTTCCAGGCCTGAACGGCACGGCTGAAGCCGTGCCCTACCCAAAACCGATTTATGAAACCAGCTCTAGCCTTACCGCCGCCCCGCGAACGACCAACGACGAACGACCATCGACTGTTTCCGCAATCGCCTCACACCACGCTCGTTGTTTCCTGCTTCATCTTCTCCGCCTGATAGTGGGTGATCAGCGCGTTGATAATCGGTTGCAGCTTGCCGTCCATCACCTGCTCAAGCTGGTGGATGGTGAAGCCGATGCGATGATCGGTGAGCCGGTTCTGCGGAAAATTGTAGGTGCGGATTTTTTCCGAGCGGTCGCCCGATCCCACCATCTGCTTGCGTTCTTTGGCCAGCGCGTCCTGCTGCTTCTGCATTTCGACCTCGTAGAGCCGCGAGCGCAGCACGCGCATGCCTTTTTCGCGGTTCTTGATCTGCGACTTCTCATCCTGACAGCTCACCACCGTATTCGTCGGAATGTGCGTGATGCGCACCGCCGAGTACGTCGTATTCACCGACTGGCCGCCCGGCCCCGAGGAACAGAACGTATCGATGCGCAGATCTTTGGCCTCGATCTTGACGTCCACTTCCTCCGCTTCCGGCAGCACTGCCACCGTGATCGCCGACGTATGCACTCGCCCTTGCTGTTCGGTCGCAGGCACGCGCTGCACGCGATGCACGCCGCTCTCGTATTTCAGGCGCGAATAGACCCGGTCGCCCTCGATCAGCGCGATCACTTCTTTTAGCCCGCCCACGCCCGACTCCGACGTGGAGAGCACTTCCACCTTCCACTTCTGCGTCTCGGCGTAGCGGTTGTACATGCGGAAGACTTCCGCCACGAACAGAGTGGCCTCATCGCCACCCGTTCCGGCGCGAATTTCCAGCACCACGTTCTTTTCGTCGTTCGGGTCCTTCGGCAGCAGCAGGATCTTGAGCTCTTCCTCAACGGTTCCGATGCGGGTTTCGAGCTTCGCCAGTTCCTCCTCGGCGTAGGCCCGCATTTCCGGATCTTTTTCGTCGGCGAGAACGGCCCTGCTCTCGGCGATCCCGCGCTTCAGATCCTTGTACTCGCGATACTTCTCGACGATCCCGGCGACTTCGCTATGCGCCTTGGCAGTCTTCTGGTATTTCGCCGAGTCGTTGGTAATCGCCGGCGACAATAGCGCGCGAGTCAGTTCCTCGTAGCGAATTTCGATTTGGTCTAAGCGTTCAAACATGGTCGGTGGTGCCGCTATTCGTCGTTCGCTGTTCGCTATTCGCCGCAGTTCTCGCAGGGCCGAGTTTCCCCCGGACCGCTTGTATCAGACCATTTAATCCGCGGCCAAGATCGTCGGTGCTACGCGTGAGCTCCGCAGATTGTTCCTTCGTCAAATACTCTAAACCTCTTGCAATCATAATCTGCGTCTGAAGTTCAAGTAACGAACCCCTCGCATGGAAAAGGAAACGGCCAAAATCTCCGTCTGAACTGTGCCCCTTACCCTCGGCTATATTACTCGAAATGGAAACCGCAGCGCGTCGCATCTGGGACGCCAGACCGTAGAGTTCGTGCCTTGGAAACTCCGCCGTCGCGCGATAAATCACGAGAGCGAGATCAACAGCCTCCTGCCAAATCCGCAAATCTCGATAAGAGAAGTGGTCGCCATGTGCGTCTCCATCCGCAGACTAAGCGAAGGTCAGCATTTGCAGCAGCGACGGATAAACAATGGTTTTGTGATGTTTTCCAGAATCCAGAACACGGTTATTGGGCTGCAGCGAAGAGCGAACGACGAATAGCGAACGACCGCTAGGCGATTACCAGTTCCCCGCCGCGCTGCTTTTCCAACTTCATGGCTTCATCCAGCGCGACAATCGCGCATTCGACTTGCCGGTCATCCGGAGGCTGGGTTGTGATCCGCTGCAACCACAGCCCTGGCGCGGTCATCAGCGCGAACAGCGAGCCGCGATGCCTGGCGGCGAAGCGAATGATCTCGTAGGAAAGTCCAGCTATCAGCGGCAGCAACGCAATTCGAATGGCGAATCGAGTCCAGAAGGTATGCACAGGAATTGCCATGTACGCGATCATCGAGATGATCATCACCGTCATCAGGAAACTCGTTCCGCACCGCGGATGATAGGTCGAATACTTCTGCACCGCCGCGGTTTCGAGCGGACCGCCATTCTCGAATGCAAATACCGTCTTGTGCTCGGCCCCGTGGTACTCGTACACGCGNNAGCGGCAGGTACTTATACATGAAGATGAAAAAAGCGACGGAGAAAGCAATATTCACTCCCAGCACCCAGCCGGGGATCTCCATCTTCTTGCGCGGATCTTTATTGCCCCGATCTGCACTGCCAAGATCGTCGTTGCCCTGATCGGCGGGCATCTCGTCCAGCGCCGCATTAGCGGAAAACTTCAGCGCGCGGAAGCCCAGCTTCATCGCGTGCCCGAGCGTCATCACCCCACGCACCACCGGCCAGCCCATCCACTTATGTTGCTCGGAAGGCGGCTCCAGCGGCTCGCTGTGCGTAACAATCTCGCCCGAAGGTCTGCGCACCGCTATGCCCCAGGCGTGCGGCGAACGCATCATCACGCCCTCCAGCACGGCCTGCCCGCCGACGAGCGTCTCCTCGCCGCTCTCAAGAGCCGGTAGCAGCTGCACGGCCGCCAAGAAACGCAAGATTTGCCGCCAACGTTTCATAGTCAAGCGCCGCATAGGCATTGGATGTTACTCAGGGAGGAAAGGCTCCAACGGTCAGGTTATCACAGAAGCGGGCAGCGGCCCGCTTGAAAATCCGCTAATCAGCTATTTGTCATGCAGATACAAATGAGCGCTTCCGGGTTCAGTGGGGGTGATCGTGCTCGGAATGATCGTGCTCGCCGTGTTCTTCATCCCGCACCGCGATCGCGCAATTATCCGCCGTCTCGCACACCACGTGTTCCAACTGGATCGTCGTATGGTGAATCCCAAACCCGCGCCCGAGTTTCTCGTTGATCTCGCGCAGAATCGTATCGCTCTCCGAAGTCGCCATGTCCACGATCTTCACATGCGCCGAGAGCGCATGATTCTCCGACCCAATGCTCCACAGATGCAGATCGTGGACATCGCTGACGCCCGCGATCTTCCGCATCGCAGATTCCACCGCCTCCAGGCTTATCCCGCGCGGCGTGCCCTCCAGCAGAATATTCAGCGTCTCGCGCACGATCCCGAAGCTCGACCACAAAATCAGCGCGCCGATGCCGCACGACAGCGCCGCGTCGATCCAGTATTGTCCCGTCCACAGGATCGCAAAACCTCCCACAATCACGGCCGCGGTCGAGAGCGTGTCGCCCACCTCGTGCAGCAGCGCGCTGCGGACGTTCACATCCCGCCCCGAACGCCACAGCAGCAGCGCGATTGCGCCGTTCATCACGACGCCCGCCGCCGCGACCCAAATCATCACGCCGGCGCGGACATGCGCGGGATGCTGCAACCGCTGAAACGCCTCGTAGAAAATAAGAAACGACACCAACACCAGCGACAGCGCATTGACCAGCGCCGCCAGGACTCCCGCGCGCCGGTATCCGTAGGTCTTGGTTGCGCTCGGCGGACGGCCTTCCAGAAAAACCGCGACCAGCGACAACAGCAGCGCCAGAAAGTCGGAGAGGTTATGTCCCGCCTCGGAAAGCAACGCCAGCGAGTGTGCGCGGATGCCGGCAACCACCAGCAGGACGACGTAAAGCATGGTGACGGCCAGCGAGATACGCAGCACCCGCCCCGTCCCATGAGAATGTCGGTCTGCCCCGTGCGCGTGCATGTTATTAGGATAGCGCAGACGCTCGCGTCGCGAGCATGTGTGGGGGCAGCCGCTCTCGGCTGTCTAAGCCGGGCGTGGTCCCAGAAACTCCCTGCGCGTCAGGTGGCGAAAAACGAATCGCGGAAGAACCGAGACTAGGGATGCGGAAAGGCCCCACTTCGCGAAAAGCGCGAGAAGTGGGGCACCCCACGTTTTTTTCTTTGCCTAAGCTCTAGAGCGACGTGCTCTATACTTGCCCGTCGAAGATGTGGGCCACCCGCCAGGATATGGCGTAAGAGATGCAGAGAGTATGATTCGGGGGAAATCCATTATGAATTATAGGAGGCTCGTGATGAGGTATTTGCGGTGTATTGGATTACTTGCGGTGGTTTTTCTAACTGTTTTTGTCATGTCTGCTGCAGCATCCTCCGCTGGAACTACGATTAACTTTTCTTCCCTCGACAAGAACCAGCCCTTCAAAGTGTCGGGGACACTTTACTTGCCGGAAAAGAGTTCAAGCCCATGCCCGGCAGTTGTCATCGTCCACGGGACCGGGGGAATCGACTCACGCGGCGCGTTTTATCGGGACTCGATCCTAAATGCGGGGATTGCGATCTTTGAAGTGGATTTCAAGACCGGGATTTATACCGGCCCAATGGACCGGCCGCAGAACGAGACTTTTTTGCCGTTGGCTTTTGCGGCGTTAAAAGAACTGCGAAAATTGCCCTCCATCGATCCCACTCGAATCGGAATCATGGGGTTTTCCATGGGGGGCGGGATAACATTGCGAACGGCGGTGGAAGCTAACCGCAAATTGTGGATGGGAGATGAGAAGGGATTCGCGGCCCATGCGGCGTTTTACCCGGTGTGCAAACCTTTTATAAAGAGACTTGAAGAGAGCGGCAGCGGGCTGACCGGGGCCCCTATGATTATTTTTTATGGAACTGAAGACGCCTACGGCGAGGGAAAAGCCGTTCCTGAACTGAAACGCCTGCTTGCAAAAAAGTTCAATTTTGAAGTGACTACTGTCGAATACCCTGGCGCCACGCATGGATTTAATCGCAATGCGCCTCCCCTAACCTACTCTGACCCCGCTGCCAAAGATGGAAAAGGCTATATGGCTTGGGACGCGGATGCCGCAAACGATTAACTAACCAAAGTTGTAGCTTTTCTGAGCAAATCCCTGGCTGCCAAGTGATGTGCGTGTTATTGGTGGGCGCCCCAGGTCTTGCGGTTTTCGAGACCTGGGCTTGCTAGAGATATTGCCAGAGGCAGATTTCATTCCCATCGGGGTCTTCGACGGAGCCGAGCACACCTGTCGCTTTTCTTTGTGCCTGACCCGTACGCGCGCCTTTTGCTTGTAGCGCTTTCAGGGCTTGCTCGACATCGTCGACTCGCAGGCAGAGGCGCGCATTTCCAGTGCCCCGGAGCGCGCTCACGTCAGGCGCAGGGACAATTTCGAATAGAACGCCGTCGATGTCGAAGCGAGCGACATCGTCTCGCGACACGAACCTGAACCCTAACACTTCCCGATAGAAACGAATTGCCCGTTCCATGTCGGAGACATAGTAAGCCACGCAATCGAAGTTGAATTTCATGTCTGACATGTCTGACCTAATCCGACAATAGCCCTTCCAAATCTTCTTCCCCGATCACGCGAACGCCCAACTCGCGGGCCTTGTCCAGCTTCGATCCGGCCTCGCTGCCCGCGACCACATAGTCCGTCTTCTTGCTCACCGAGGCTAAGACGCGCCCGCCCGCATCTTCAATCATCTTCTTCGCTTCGTCGCGCGTGTGGTGCACCAGCGTTCCTGTGAGCACGAAAGTTTTTCCCGCCAGCTTCGTGCCCTTTTCTTTTTTCTGCCCGGTGAAGATCAGCCGCGCTTGGCGCAGATCGCTCACCAGTTTGCGATTGTGTTCATCGGCGAAAAATTCCACGATGCTCTCCGCGATCCGCGGTCCCACTTCGTTTACTTCCTCAAGTTCCTCGGCGCTCGCCTTCATGATCGCGTCCAGCGATCCGAAGTGCTCCGCCAAAAACTGCGCCGTGCGCTCGCCCACAAACCGTATTCCGAGGCCGTAAATCACGCGCTCTAGCGGCAGCTTCTTTGATGCCTTGATCTCAGCGAGCACGTTCTCCGCCGACTTCTCGCCCATGCGCTCGAGCAGCAGCAGATCGTCTTTCGTCAGCTTGTAGAGATCGGCGACATTCTTTACCAGGCCGCGTTCGGTAAGCTGATTCACCAGCACCTCGCCGAGGCCGTCGATATTCATTACGTGGCGCGAGGCAAAGTGCAGAATCGTCCCCTGCAGCTTCGCCGGACAATTCGCATTCACGCAGCGATGGTCCACCTCGCCCGGCGTTCGCACGACGTTGCCGCCGCACACCGGACAGTGGCCCGGCATCTCGAACTGCTTGTGGCCGCGCGGATGTTCTTTATCGTCTTCGACCACCTTCACAACTTTCGGAATCACATCGCCGCCACGTTCCACCTCGACCCAGTCGCCGATCTTCACCCCGAGCCGCTCGATCTCATCCATGTTGTGCAGCGTGGCGCGCGAGACCGTCGTGCCGCCAATCGGAATCGGCTTCAGTGCCGCCACCGGCGTCAGCTTCCCGGTGCGTCCCACCTGCACCAAAATGTCTTCGATCTCGGTCACGCCCCCGCGCGCCGCATATTTGTAAGCAATCGCCCATCGCGGAGCCTTCCCGGTGAAACCCAGCTCCCGTTGCCACGCCGTCCGATCCACCTTGATGACGATGCCGTCAATTTCGTACGGCAGCGCTTCGCGCTTCGCCTCCCAGCTCTGAATGAATTTCCAGACTTCGTCGAGACTCTTCGCCAGCTTGCGATTCGGATTCACCTTGAACCCCGCCAGCTCCAGCGCATCCATTGCCTTCGATTGGCGGTCGACAAAAGTTTGTCCGTCCTGCAACAGCATGTACGCGAAGAAGTCCATGCGGCGCTGCGCTGTAATCGACGGTTCGAGTTGCCGCACCGTTCCCGCCGTAGCGTTGCGCGGATTCGCAAACACCGATAGCTCCTGCCGCTCGCGCTCTTCATTCATCAAGCGGAAGGATTTGAGCGGCATCAGCATTTCGCCGCGCACTTCAAAATCAGCGGTGATTCCGGCTTTCTTCAACTTGTCCGTCGAAATCGTCAACGGGATGGAGCGCACCGTCCGCACATTCAACGTGACGTCTTCGCCCACGCTGCCGTCTCCGCGCGTGATGCCCCGCTCCAGACGGCCGTCGCTGTAGACGAGCGCCAGCGACATTCCATCCAGCTTCAATTCGCACATGTATTCGATGTCGGTGCGTCCGCTCAGCTCATGCACCCGCCGCTCCCAGTCGCGCAGTTCCTCTTCGCTGTAAGCGTTGTCGAGCGAGAGCATTGGCGAGGAATGCTTCGCCTTTACGAATCCCTCGCGCGGCTTGCCGCCCACGCGCTGCGTAGGCGAGTCCGGCGTTATCAGTTGCGGATGCTCGGCTTCGAGCCGCTTGAGCTCGTTCATCAGCGCGTCGAAGTCGGCGTCCGAAATCTCCGGATCGTCCAGCACGTAATAGCGATACTCGTGATGCCGAATCTTTTCGCGCAGAGCTTCGATTTTCTTCTCGTTTTTCTTTTCGAGGGCAGGACTGGACATGACTGGGAAATTATAGTGCGGAGTGGTGCGACAGCAGCGATCTCAGATGTTCAGAATGGGCTTGCTTTCCTGTTCCCGCCGCTTCGACTCATCTCGGAGCACTTGTCTGACATTCATCACCACGACGCCAACAGTGATGAGAACCGCCCCAATCACGAGCATCAGCAGCGGGCCGACACCACCATGTTGGACGTAAAGAGACGTACCCCAGAATAGAAAAAGACAGCCCACGACTATCTGTAGCGATGAATGAAGCATGTGGTTTCTCCTTAAGAGACGTGCCGTTCTCCTATCGCAACTCGGCTACTGCCTCTTCGCCTTCCGAATCCGCCCCCGGCCGAGCGCGGCTCGGCCCACGTTTGACGGAGGCTTCTTCATCCCTTCCAGCAATTCTTTCAGCACCGTCGCATTGTTGCGGTCCACGTTTCGCGACGCATACAACAGCGTGACTCGCCGCTTGCCTTCCGCCAGACGATGCAGCTTCTCTACCGCCGCGGAGCCCTTTTCACTGGCCAACTCTTTGAGATAGCGCTTGCGGAACATGCACCAGGCTTCGGGATTGGGATTCGCGTGGAACCACTGCCGCAGCTCATTCGAAGGCGCCAGGTCGCGCAACCAGAACTTGAGCCCGGCGGCTTCTTTCGTCAACCCGCGCGGCCACAAACGGTCAACCAGCACGCGCACTCCGTCCGACGGAGAAGCGACCTCGTAAACGCGTTTGACGGCAACTCTCATGCTTCCCGTATTATCCTACTTCTGAGTCCTTGCAGGCGACGCCGCCATCATCATGAACTTCTTGAATTGGATTTCTCCGTGCCTCCGTGTCTCCGTGGTGATCCTAGCTCTTCTAGCGTTAGCGGGCTGCGACGTCGAGCGGCGCAAGTCCGACGCCGAACTCGGCCTCAACCCGCAACAGGCCGCGGGCAGACAACTCTACGACAACTATTGCGACCGGTGCCATGAACCGTACTCGTCGCGCGGCAAAAAAGGCCCGAGCCTGAAAGGCGTCTTCAAGCACCAGTACCTGTCGCTGAGCGGACTGCCCGCAAACGACGAGCGCATGACTGACATCGTCAAGTATGGCCGAGCCAAAATGGAAGGCTTCGGCCAGGTCATGACCGACCAGCAGATCAAAGACCTGCTGGCGTATATGCATACGCTGTAGCGCGAGTTTCACGTTCTCAGTTCTCAGTAATAGACCGCAGCGCAATTACGACACCCCACGACCGGCGGCAACAGTGCATGCCCAGTTTTTCTGAGAACTGGGAACCGGACGGGCGAGACGCCCGTCGCTCCACCGAAGCTCGCTGTGGCATAATCGGCGTCGGTGTCCACCGCTAACAAATCCGCGCTGTTTCAGAAACTGCCTTCGACGGACGAACTGCTCCGCCAGCCCGACATGCAGGCGCTGATCGAATGCGAGGGTCATTCCGCCGTCGCCGAGAGTATTCGCGTCGTGCTCGCGCGCCTCCGTCAGGAAATCGGCAACGGCGAGCTGGACGAGAAGTCGCTGGACCTTGCGCTCGGCGGCCTGTTTGCAGTCGTCGAACGTCAACTTCGCCAGTCGCTCGGTTACTCGCTGCTGCCGCTCATCAACGCCACCGGCGTAATCCTGCACACTAATCTCGGGCGCGCCCCGCTGGCTGTCGCTGCGCTCGATCACGTCTGCGCCACGGCGAGCGCGTATTCCAATCTCGAATTCGATCTGGCAACGGGCGAACGCGGGAGGCGCGACGTTCATGTCGACCGGCTGTTCCGCAAGCTGCTCGACGACGATCTGCTGGACGCGCGCAGCCCGGCGGCGATCTCGACGATTGTGGTCAACAACAACGCCGCGGCGGTTCTACTCGCGCTGAACTCGCTGGCCGAGGGCGGCGAAGTGATCGTCTCGCGCGGAGAACTGGTCGAAATCGGCGGCTCGTTCCGCATCCCCGACGTGATGTCGAAGTCGAATGCAACGCTGCGCGAAGTCGGCACGACCAACCGCACGCGCCTTGCCGACTACGAAACTGCCATCAACGACCGCTCGCGAGTCTTGCTGCGGGTGCATCGTTCCAACTTCGAAATCACCGGCTTCACCGAGCAGGCCGGGCTCGGCGAAATGGTCGCACTGGCCCGCCGCCGCAATCTTCCGCTCATGGAAGATCTGGGCAGCGGCGCGCTCGTCGATCTGCATTCGGTCGGAATCGACGGCGAGCCGGGCGTGCTCGACAGCCTGCGCGCCGGCGTCGACATCGTTACGTACAGCGGCGACAAGCTGCTCGGCGGTCCGCAGGCGGGATTGATCAGCGGCCGCGCCGATCTGGTCGCACGCATGCGCTCGAACTCGCTGTTCCGCGCGCTGCGCGTGGACAAGCTCACCTATGCCGCGCTCGAAGCCACGCTGCTCGCCTACGTCAAGCGCGATCACGACGCCGTGCCGGTGCTGCGCATGATGCGCCTGTCGAAAGACGAGATCGGGCGCCGCGCGGAGACGCTGGTCGCCAAGGTTCAAACCGGGCAGGCGAAGCTCGCGAAGCTGACGATGGCACTGTGCGACGGCGAGTCTGTGATTGGCGGGGGCGCGGCCCCGTCGGCTGTCTTGCCCACACGACTGATCGCGCTCACCCACATCGGTCTCAGCGCCGACGAACTAAGCGCCCGTCTCCGCGCCAACGCTCCGCCCGTAATCGCCCGCGTAGAGGAAGGCCGTGTCCTACTCGACCTGCGGACCGTTTTTCCCGAGCAGGATGCACCCCTTACCACTGTCCTAGCATCCCTAACCTGAGACCTGGCCTCAGTTCTAAATTGCCAATTGCAAATCAAAAATTGACAATGACCTTATGATTCTCGGCACCGGGGTTGACATCGCCGAAGTTCATCGCATCCGCGAAAGCATCGAGCGGTTTGGCGACCGCTTTCTTCGCCGCATTTTCACCGAGGGCGAAATCCGTTATTGCGAACAACGAGCCAGCCGCTTTGAAAGCTATGCCGCGCGCTTCGCCGCCAAGGAAGCCGGAATGAAGGCGCTCGGTACGGGATGGAGCCGCGGTGTCCGGTGGCGCGATATCGAAGTGGTGCGCCCAAAAGGGCAGCGTCCGACCATTCAATTTCACGGTGAGGCGGCGGCCATCGCAGCCAAGCTGGGCACGAAAAACAT
Organism: Candidatus Acidiflorens stordalenmirensis; assembly: GCA_003139995.1. Lineage (GTDB taxonomy): Bacteria > Acidobacteriota > Terriglobia > Terriglobales > Acidobacteriaceae > Acidiflorens > Acidiflorens stordalenmirensis. Next base: position 26,764 of record PLIC01000187.1, read on the forward strand.
CGCTCTCTCCCTCACCCACACGTCCGGGCAAGCCCTGGCCCACGTCATTATCGAGAAGTGATTCTCCGTTTTCAGCCATCAGCCATCGGCTCTCAGCTTTCAGCCATCTGGTGAAGTCTGTTTTCCAGGTGTCAGCCGAGCTTCGCTCGGCTAGAGCATTTTTTGTATCACT
>PLIC01000036.1 GCA_003139995.1 Candidatus Acidiflorens stordalenmirensis
CGGATCCACGTGGTTCAGGACGGCGAACAAGCGCTCAATTTTCTTTTTTGCCGGGAAAAGTACGGCAACCGCAAGCCGAACGATCAGCCCAAGCTGGTGTTGCTGGATTTGAAGTTGCCGAAAGTGGATGGTTTGGAAGTCCTGCGAGTGATGAAGAGCGAATACCGCACCAAGGCAATCCCGGTGGTGATATTGACCTCTTCGAAAGAAGAAAGGGACCTGAGCGGTGCATACGAACTCGGGGCGAACAGCTACATCCAGAAGCCGGTGGATTTCACCTCTTTCCGGGAGAGGGTGAAAGAGCTGGGCTACTACTGGTTGCTGGTGAACGAGCCGCCGCCGGTAACCCATCGCACCAAAACGAGCGAGGTAGAAGAATGGCTGGGAAGCAAAGTAAGCTAGGGGCACAAAGACCCTTGCGGTTACTCATCGTGGAAGACAGCCACGCCGATGCCGAATTGATGGTGGCTGTCCTGAAACGGGCGGGTTACGTGTTGACCTACGACCTTGTTGATTCACCGGACCAGTTTCAGCAGCACCTCAAGAATGACTACGATGTCGTCTTCTGCGACCACAATCTCGGATCCTGGTTGGGGACGGAAGCTCTCGAACGGCTGCACAGCACCGGCAAGGCTATTCCATTTATCGTTACCAGCGGGACCATCGGAGAAGAAGCCGCCGTGGAATACCTCAAGCAGGGAGCGACCGACTACGTCTTGAAAGACCGGTTGAAGCGCCTGCCGTTCGTACTGCACCGGGCTCTACTGGACAAGGAAAAACTGGAGGAGAACCTGCGACTGCAGAAGATCATTCTCTGCGCGAAACAGGAATGGGAACTCACCTTCGACACGGTTCCTGATGCCGTGATGGTTCTCGATGCTCAGGGTGTGGTGCGCCGCGGCAACCGGGCCGCGGCCAAACTGCTGAGTTTGGACTTCGCTCAACTGATCGGCCAGCCTCATGATGAGGTATTCCACCGGACGGCGGAGTCTAGGAGCAGTTGTCCGTTCCGTTCCATGATGGAGAGCGGCCAGCAGCATCGGGAAGATGTTTACTACTCCTGGCTGAACAAGACCTTTGACGTGATTGCCAGTCCGATACGGGACGCGAACGGCGGTTTAAGAGGTGGAACGGAGGTCATGCGCGATGTGAGCGAGCGTCTGCGGCTCGATGGGCAGCTCCGCCAGGCGCAGAAGATGGAAGCGGTCGGCCTTTTGGCGGGGGGGATTGCTCACGACTTCAACAATCTGATGAACGTGATTTCAGGAAATACAGAAATGCTGGAAGCGGAGCCCGGTCTTACCGCCTCACAGCAACGCGAAGCGAAGGAGATCGGGAGTGCTGTTCGCCGTGCCGCCCAGTTGACCTCGCAACTGCTGGCCTTCAGCCGCCGCCAGGTACTGCAGCCGACTGTATTGGACTTGAACGTGGTGGTTTCCGATATTGAAAAGATGCTGCTGCGGCTGATCGGAGAGGATGTGGAGATCGTGACCGAGCTACAAGCTCATCTCGGTTCCGTTCGGGCCGACCAGAGCCAACTTGGGCAAGTGCTCATGAATTTGGCCACCAATGCGCGCGATGCCATGCCCAAAGGCGGAAAGCTCATCATCCGGACGATGGATGCGGAGCTGGGGACAAAAGATTGCAAAAAGTATCCCTACGTTAAAGCTGGGCCGTACATTCGGCTGTCTGTCATTGACACAGGCCAGGGCATGAGGCCTGAAGTGAGAGATCGGGTATTTGAACCCTTCTTCACCACCAAGGAAAAAGGACACGGCACCGGACTAGGCTTGGCTGTCGCGTACGGCGTGGTCAAACAAAGCAGCGGCTACATCTGGGTAGAGAGCAAACCGGGAAAGGGCGCCTGTTTCGACATCTACCTGCCCCGCGTAGACGAAACACCTGCGGCCGCGGAGAAATGTTTCAAGACGCTCTCTAAAGCGCCCGGGGGAACTGAGACCATCCTGGTGGTGGAGGACGAAGATGCTCTGTTACATGTGATCCGCCAGTTTCTGCTGCGCAGCGGGTATTCGGTGTTGGGGGCGAACCATCCTCAGCGCGCCCTTGAGATTGCGGAACGCTACAAGGAATCCATCCCTCTGGTCATCATGGATACAGTTCTACCTGAGATGAGCGGCCCGGTGGCTGCGGAAAGACTGAAGAAGCTACACTCCGAGATGGTCTTCCTCTTCATCTCGGGTTATGTTGACCGTCCCATTCTCGCCCATGTGATAGCCGAACAAAATTCGTTTCTGCAAAAACCGATTAGCCGGGTGGCACTGCTGGGAAAGGTTCACGAGTTGCTGCACCCGCCCGAAGGGTACGAAAAGGCCGTGGGTGTCTGATTCTGACTACCGTCCTTTGAACGAATCTGCGAAATGGAACTGGAAACTTACTTGGTCCGGGATGTAGAAACAGAAAGATCCGCGGCTAGTCCATGTCCAATGAGAACATCTTCTTACTCAAGTTCACTTTCCTTCTGTCGATGTTCGCAGAGGAGTGCACTCGCTTACCCGATTCGTGAATCGCCTTTTGTCGGGGTGGCATCGGGCTTATTCGGCTCCG
>PLIC01000225.1 GCA_003139995.1 Candidatus Acidiflorens stordalenmirensis
CAGACCAACTTGCCAAAGGCACATGCGCCCAAAAGGGCAACGAGAGGGCAATTACGATTCCGACAGGTTCCAAACAAGGACATTACGTTACTCCTTGCGCCGCGTAAGTCCATTAGATTCTGTTAATTGTCGCCCTCATAACCCAAAGGTCGGTGGTTCAAATCCACCCCCCGCAACCAACCTCATCCTACTGAATCAAAAAGCTCAGCGCGTTCGGCGCTGGCTTTTCTTCTTGTTCATTGCGTTCATTAACGTGCAGAATTCTCCCAAGGTCATCTGCAACTCTGCGTTCATCTGCCGTGACTGCGTGCGTGTAGCCCATCGTGGTTTGCGCCTCCGCGTGTCCCAGCCTGTTTAGCCGGACCGCCATGGGCGCACCAATCTGGTCCAGCAGCGTCGCGTTGCCATGCCGGAACGCATGGAAACCACACTGCGGGATTCCCAACCTCTTTAGCAAAGGATGGAACTTGCGTTTGCGGACCAAGCTGTGATCCCACGGCGTGCCGTTCTGGGTTGCAAAAAGCAGCCCCAGCGCGTTCGCTCGCCACGTTCGCAGGTAGGCACGCAAGTGCTCCACCAACTCTGCCGAGATCGGAAAACGGCGATTACCTTTCCGAGATTTCACCGTCTGGATCTGGCCGCGCCACACGCTCTGATGAACGTGAATCACGGCATTTTCCAAATCCAGGTCGGCAACACGCAAACCACAAATCTCGCCGCCCCGGATTCCGGTCTCTGCCAGGATTGAGTAGAACGTCTTGTATGGCTCACTGGCGGAGGCAACAATGCGTTGGGTCTCCTCCAGCGAGAATGTAAACGTCTGGACCAAGCCGCGCTTAGGAAGCACCAGCCCATCAAAGGGATCGTGAGCCACGTAGCCCCACGCGCGGGCACTACTCCACATCATGCGCAGCGTCGCGACCAAGTTCCGGATCGTTTTCGAGTTGCAGCGACAACTGGAAACAAACGCTTGCAACTCTTGTCCGTCCAAATCCTTGAGCGCGCAACTGCCCAATTGCGGCAACAACCATCTCCGCAACTGGCTGTGTGTCGAGCTTTGTGTGCTGGGTTTGTGTTGGGACAGGACCGTCGCATCCCAGCGGTTTGCGAATTCCGCAAAGGTGGCGGTCGGCCTTGCCCGGTAGGTCGGACTGTTAATGGTGGACAAACGAGCTTCCAGAGCGCGCAGGGCGAGTTTCCGTGTTGGGTAGTCTTGGATTGTGCCCAAGACCTCCCATTTATACGGACGTGTAATCGTTCCATCCGGCTGCATCACGTCTTCCCGCCATCGGCCTTTCCAGAACCCATTTGCGGGGAGACCTCGATTGGGAACAAGGCTCCCCTTCTGGTAGCGTCTTCGGGCCATCGATACCTCTCTTGGCCCGTTGACCTGTTGCCCTTCGCGCGAAATTGTAGCAGGAACCATCATGTGCCCGGTGTGCAGCGCTCCCCGTGCAAATTAGCGCGTACTTTTCTCGGCAAGTTCTTTCAATTCTCCGTGTAACGTTTCCAGCCGTGTTTTCAAGGAGTTGGAAGCGCGCGTTTTATCTTGGTCGGGGAAAAATATTCCGATTTCGCTCTCCAATTTTTCTATTTCTCCTTTTATTCCTCGAATCTCGCTCAGGATTGCTTGGATTTCGAAAAGTCTGTGTGCGTGTTGCTCAAATGGAATGGCATTTTTTTCTACTGCGCACATGAACTCTTCCAGGCGTTCAATGCCGTCCTGGCGCCGCACAAAAATCTGGATTCCGCCGGGATCGCAAACGAAATAAGGTTTTCCGGTTTTGCTCGTGCGTTTCTCCAATCGGCGACCGCATAAAAAGCATGGAAGAAATGACATTTGTCGTACTCTTCAACGTTAACGTTGTGATCTGCCTTTTAACGCCCTATTCCCCGTTCAAAATCGCGGTGAATGATTCGAGCAATTGATTCTCGTCAAACGACGACGCGATAACATCCCTTGCATAAACTTCAAACAAACGGGAAATCGGAACCCTGATTAGCGTCCACGTTGTCTCCGTGGGCGTTTTTGCAAACAGTTTTATTCCGCGTGATGTCGTGACCCTCCGGGAGCGCAAGGGCGCGGACATCAGCAGTTCCTTTGTTAGGTATTTGGAGAGATAACGAGAAACCCGATGAACATCCACGTAGCGGATGTCAACCATCGAACCACCACCGACAGCAACCCAGGCGGCCTGTATCCACTTGCGTGCAATGTACCTGTCGATCAGGATGTGAAAGTGCGGATTCCCGTTCTTCTGGAATTCGAGAATTCGGATGTACTGCGGAGCAACTCCGTACTCGCGCTGCAAGTAGACCCGCAACTTGGCGAACACGGCATTCAAATAGCGAACGGGATCGCCCTCAATCCTCGCGGGATCAAGCGTTAAGGTGAGGAACCTCCGCAACTGCATCTTCTCCGCCGTCGCGCGGATCGCGTGCTTGACGCGCTTTGCTTTTCTTGGCGCGCAATAGCGACAGTTCCAGCACTTGCAGTTGACCCGGTGGAAGCGCGTGTCTGGAGAATTCAGAGCTTGGCCGCGAACTGTAAACCTGCCGCAATGCTTGCCCCGCCCCAGTTGCTTGTTACGATTAATCTGTATTGGGTCAAGAAAAGATGGCTGCTTCGCTTCGCTCCGCAGCCCTGGGCTCGCTCCGCAGCCCCCAGGAACCCTCCGGGTTCCTGGACCTCCGGACCACTTTTATGCTGGGAGGGAAAAAAGGAATTTGGAGGGCAAGCCTCTGGCTTTCGGCCAGCTGTCAGTGGAGTTGTTGGCCCTACTCCCAGCCCCGGACCGGAGTGGTCAACCGGTGCCCCGGAATTGTTTCGGACCGCACTCCGCTTGCCCGTATGATCTTTGCTATCCCATCGAGTTGTAGAATTAATGTCCAACTATCGAACCTTTCGGTGGCCTCAACAGCCACCGAATGACTACAGCGGAACGTCCGTTATGAAGAAGATTTGGTGGATCAGCTTTTCAATTCGAGNNTCGAGCGAAAAAAGGCTGGCCCGAATCCTGTTGCTGCTCGCTCATTTTGGCAAGGAAGGCAAGCCCGAGCCTGTAGTTCCCAAGATCAGTCAGGCGATGCTGGCGGAAATGATCGGCACCACCCGCTCGCGGGTCAGCTTCTTCATGAACCGGTTCAGAGAATTGGGATTTATTCACTATAACGGTGGGCTGCAGGTCCACACCTCGCTGCTCAACGTAGTTCTGCACGATTAGCTGTTCTCCCCCATTTTCAAGAACCGCGACAACCTCTCTTGTGAAATCGAGCCAGCGTTCCACAGCAAGTAAGCTGACGTCGACTGGAATGCGATCCGGATTCCACCGAGCACGGTGTGAGCAATTTTGAACAGTTTCCTGAACCGAAGTGTTGAAAATTATTTTGAAGGTGAACCATGCCCGCGACGGTTTATCCGGCACTCCAAAGCGCAGTGCTGCTTTGTATCGACGATAACGAGGACGTGCTGGAATGCGAGAAATCATTCCTCGAAAGCTTCGGGTATTCCGTGCTTACGGCTGCTAGCGGTGGCAAGGGACTGGAACTAGCTTCTAAGCACTCGGTTGATGTTGTAATCCTGGATTACTTCATGCCCGAAATGAACGGGCAAGAGGTTGCCATCGAGATGAGGCGACTCAGGCCGCAAGCGCCAATCATCATGCTATCCGGAGCGGTGGATGTTCCTGAGCAGGCCTTGAAGTGGGTAGACGCCTTCATAGCCAAAGATTGTTTGGCCAGCCAGTTGTTGCCCACGATCGCACAATTGTACGGATACGGATCAACATCTCAGCCTTCGTGTGACGCATAACGGCGGAGGAGGCGTGTATAAAGACAGTGCTGCTCGCAGGCCTGAACCTGCGCGGCTGTCCCCGGTAAACGTTTAAATCAGCGTCAACACGGTTGCAACAACTCACCAATTACCAACAACAGCAAGACAAGCAAAGGAAAAATTAAAATGTCAGATCAAGAAAATCGTAACCCGCAACATAGCGATCCGCAGAAGCCCGCTCCACCGGAGCAGAAACCGGTAATCCAGCCGAATCAGCCAGTGCAACAGAAACCGGTGGTCCCGATCGCACAGCCCAAGAGTCCGCAACCGGAGCCAGGGAAACACGATCAAGAGCAGAGAAAACACGCTTAGGCTGTAGTGGATTTAGATCGGTGAAATGGGCGACGAACGTGGAAGTGATTTTGGTTTCTAGGTTGCCGGGGCGAACACACTGGATGCAAAGGCAACACGCGCTGGCCATGCCTTCAGCGCCGTTTGGGATTCCATCTCGAATTCATGAAGGAGAAATATTATGAAGAAGCTCAGATTGTCAGTAGTTATGGTTGCGCTGCTCGCTGTCGGGATTCTGGCCGGATGCTCGCAGACCGCCGCGAAGTCACCTGATGTTTCCGACAGTATTCGCAAATCGCTCGATCAAGCCGGCTTCAAAGACGTCACCGTCAGTCAGGATCGCGACAAGGGCATCGTGACCCTCGGGGGACAAGTCGCCAGCGAGAACGACAAGTCACAAGCGGAATCGATTGCAAAGTCTCTGGCGGGCGTCCAGGTTGTCGCAGATCAAATTGCCGTGATTCCTGTAGGCGCAGAAAAAGAAGCAAAGGCCGTGAACTCCGATCTGGACCAAGGTATCGAGAAGAATCTGGACGCTGCACTCATCCAGAACAAGTTGCATAAGAGCGTGAAATACGAAGTGAAGAACGGCGTAGTCACACTGACCGGAGAAGTGAACTCAGAAGACAAGCGCGCACGCGCCGAGAAAGTGGCAACTGGAGTGCCCAACGTGACGCAGGTCGTGAATAATCTGCAGGTTAAGAATCAGAAAGCCAGCTCTTCGCAATAAGAGCTGCCTGAGTGCGGAAGGGAGTTCGTATTCGAAGGAAGCGAGACTCGGCTGTTTGAACTGCCCGTCCCCTTGTTCGTATGCATGGGTACGCGGTCTTCCTGAAACCTAAGAAGAGAGAACTACTTCAGGTGGCTGAATTGGTTCAGGGAGTCTGAAAAAAGGGTTCGCGAGTTTGTCTCGATATTCGAACCCTCATAAAACACACTGCGAACTCGGATCAAGCCGCATAGTCCTGCGCTCATCCTGTAATCGCGCTAGCCACGGTAACGAGAGTAGCCCCAGCCCCCGCCACCGAGTAAAAACAGCACCAAAAGAACAATCAATATGGTTGACATGTGGTACCTCACTTGTACGAAGAAGCTGACGGGCCTTTGTAACGGTCGTCTCACTTCTTCACTACACAACATCATAGAAGTGGCCAAGGAGGATGTCTGATCACATTGGATCACTTTAACCGCTCGATTCGTACGGTCTGCCACTTAGCCAAATTAACTGTTAAAACTGTGCACTTTGGATCGGCCGACCCGTTCTTTCCAGGCCTATGCTGTGTCTATCGAGCCGGTGAATAGTCGTGACGAAGCGCGATCCTCCGGCCTCGTGGGAAAGAGAACACTATGACTCATGGCACCAAGAAGCCGACACCCAAACTGCGTAAAGCTCCCCAGCCACCCCTGTCACACCCTGAGGCGATCCCTGACACCGACCGCGCCAAGAGACCACCGCTCTCCGAGCCCGCCGCCACCGACCAGGAGTTGATTCCCGGAGATCGCGTCGAGGGTTTGGGCAACTTCGGGAAGCCGACTGGAGAATTCGGCACAGTTAAGCAAGCCAACGACGAGGACGCGGTCGTCAAGTGGGATGATGACGGTCGTGTGAGGGTCCACCAACCGTCGCTCAAGAAGGTCTAGCCCGTTTTGGCCAGGGCGAGCGTATCGAATGGGAACTGCGGGCATTGGGTGACTTCGCCAAGCTTGAACGAATAAAGGAGGGAAAGCTCAATGCGACAAAAACTCGTGCTCTGGTTTCTGCTGATGTTTACTGGATTCCTGATTGGATTCATCCTGCAGTATTCCAGACTGCAGCGGGTACAGGAGGACCTGTCGGCATCGACAAAACAATTGGGATCCTGCCAGTCCAGCCAACAATTGGCACAGCTTCGCGACACAACCACGATGATGTATCTGGAAGTGGTGCAGAAAAACTACGGAAAGGCCGGTGAGTATTCCGGGGAGGTTTTTGATCAAGCCCAGCAAATTGCGGGTAGCACGGAGGACCCTGTACTCCGCAACTTGCTTCGTGAAGTCCTGGTGACGCGCGATCAGATCACGGCAGACCTGGCCAAGGGAGATCCCGCCGCACTTTCAGAAATACAGCGACTCCTATCTAACCTCGAGCAGACTGCGAAGCATTGACGGACTGACTCAAGAAACCTGCGAGACACTCCGGACGGGTACAAGCGGGAGAGCGTTGATCATTTGTTGCTTTTACTCCTCCGACACGTTCGGCCAGATGCCAAAGCGCTGATTTACAACACGATCAATTCTGAACAGTTTTCCGAAGCCCGAAGTTCGATACTGGCGGTTCACCACGTCTGCCAGTCTTGGGGAACGTCGTGGATACCTTCGGTTTTACGAACATTCTTAATGCAGGGAGGTTTCAATGAATCTAAATCTGCTGGATCCGAAGCTGATTGCGCTCGTCGCCGCGGTGATTGTGATCGTCGCAGTTCTTGCTTGGCTGTACGTGCGAAAACGCAGGAGTACGACGGAAGAACTGCGGCAAAAGTTTGGCCCCGAGTATGACCGGGCGGTGCTTAAGCATGGTTCAGAACGAAAAGCAGAAGCGAAATTAGCCGATCGCGAGAAGCGGGTTGAAAAGCTCAACATTCGCGATCTTGATCCGATGGAACACGAACGCTTTTTGAAACGGTGGGAGTCCGTACAGTCTCGCTTTGTCGATTCCCCCAAAGGGGCGGTCACAGAAGCCGATGACCTGGTCTCCTCTCTAATGAAAACTCGCGGCTATCCCATATCCGATTTTGATCAACGTGCGGCCGACATTTCTGTCGACCACCCCCGGGTGGTGGAGAACTACCGGTCTGCGCATGAGATTGCGCTTCGGGTTGGGAAAGGCCAAGCAACAACGGAAGACCTGAGAACGGCGATGATCCACTACCGCTCTCTATTCGAGGAACTGGTGCAGGTGCCGACGATTGTGGAAAAGAAAGAGGTGGCCTAAATGGCTGAACTGAAGAGAAAAGAAGGAGAACTTACGACGGCCGAATTGGCGAGCTACGGCGTTCCACAAAAGCAGCCCGACGGACCGAAGCTGGTGAAAGGCCAAGAGCCGGAAACTCTGGATAAAGCAGCTGCAGTCTCAAAACCCATTCCCTTGTTTTCTGAATCGGAGATGGGAGATTTTCGATCGCAGTGGAGCAAGGTACAGACTGGTTTCGTGGACGAACCGCGCAGGACGGTCGAAGAAGCAGACAAGTTGGTAGCTGCGGTGATGCAGAGACTCGCGGAGGGTTTCGCCAACGAGCGATCAGGTCTGGAAAAGAAGTGGGAAAGCGGCAACAACGTCTCCACTGAAGACCTGCGGCTTGCCTTACAGCTCTATCGTTCTTTCTTTGACAGACTGCTGAAACTGTAGGGACGAACACGCTTTCGGATACGGGAAGGAAACCTGAACAATGGGATCCGCGGACTTGTGTTATGCACTGACAAGGAGAAGACAGATGAATACGAGTACGAAAGATGAGATTAAAGGCACTGTTCATGAAGTGAAAGGCAAAGTCAAAGAGACGGCCGGCAGAGTCACGAATAATCCTAACTTAGAAGCCGAAGGCAACGCCGAAAAAAACACCGGCAAAGTTGAGAAGAAGGTCGGACAGATCGAGAAAGTGTTCGAGAAGTAGATTTGGCGGCGTCTGTCCGGAGCGTGTTCGAGCGCTCGATATAACTGATGTACCGTCGCTCTTCCGCTCGTACTCCGGAGACCGGCGGGCGTCAGCCTGGCGATCGGAGTTCTGCACTCGGCGGGCCATGCTTGTCAGCCGCACGGACCGACCATACGGTGCACGAACCCGCTCCGCCAAGCTTGTGGACAATCAACGGCGCATCTGCGCGCGGGAAACACATGTCTGATCAGGTTACGAATAAGAGCGCGGCTGCTGAACAAAGTCAGGTACGCCTGCCGGAGATGCCCCCACCGTCTTCGATCTCATCATCCGATAAGCTGCTCAGCAGAATCGCGATTCTACTCTTCATATTAGTCGCGGGCTTGCTGACGGTGTTCGGGTACTACGCCAGCTCGATTTGCATCACGGTTGTCCTGGCGGGATTTCTTGCGATCCTGTTCGACCCCCTGGTGGTGAAACTGGAGAGACTGCATATGCCGCGTAGTGTGGCCGCAGCGGGCATTGTGCTCGCAGGCGTCGGACTGATCGGCCTGCTGGGTTACGCGCTCTACGGAAGAGCGATGAGCTTTGCGGAAGAACTTCCAGTCTACGCCTCGACGATTCAGCAAACTATTGCGCCCATTAGCCGGAAGATCCAAAACTTTCAACAAAGTGCGGGCAACCTTACGAATGACGTGCATCCGATAAAGAAAGTCCCGGAGGTTCGGCTACAGGAATCGCCGACCTGGCCTGCCTATCTGGTGCGCGGTGTGGGATCTGTGTGGGGAGCGCTGATTATTGCCGGCGTGGTTCCATTTCTGACGTTTTTCATGCTCTGCACCAAGGACCAAATGGCCATCCGAACGAACGGCCTCTTTAGCTCCAGGATAGACGCGGCTCGATTCATCACGAACCTGAACCAGATGATTCACGGTTTCGTAGCTGGCAACCTTATCGTCGGCTCCGTGATGGCCTTGGCCACTACGCTGGTCTTGTGGAGGCTTGGCGTGAAAGGCGCCATACCTCTCGGAATCGCCAGCGGACTCTTGAATCTGCTGCCGTTCCTCGGACTGATCGCTGCGCTTGCTCTTCCTCTTGCGGCGGCCCTCCTTCAATTCAACACACCGGGCCCATATATTGTCATCACTCTAACCATTCTCTTGCTGCATGTCGTGTCCGCGAATCTTCTGATTCCGAAATTTATTGCCAATCGTGTGAGTATTGGGCCGGTGGCGGCAACGGTTGGGATTCTCTTCTGGGGCTGGTTGTGGGGTGTGATGGGCTTGCTGCTTGCCGTACCGCTCACAGCATTCATCAAGCTGATCGCGGATTTGCATCCGTCCTTATGTCACTTGTCCAACATGCTGGCGCTCACGCCACGCTCGACTCCTCGTTGGGTGCGCTACAGCGAAACGGCTTTGGAACGTGCAATTCCTTACCTGCGCCCGCGCAGGGAAAAAGTTCCTACCGGGCACCAACGCTAGGCGAGAACTGAAGGGGCAACCACAGGTGCCCTCATCTAATTTGGGCACTCCGCATCAACATGTTCAACAACTGTCGCGAAGAGTGTGCAAATTTGACCAGCCTTGGCCGGCGCACATCGGTGATCATCGCGGTCGCCAAGAGGTTTAGTTCATGAGCGAAAATTCCTTGCAGAGCCAGTCGCACATAGACTCGATTGTGAGGCAAGAGGAAGAAACACTAGAGAGAAGGTCCAGTTCAGAACGTCTCGCCGATGCGATAGGAGTCTTCGCGGGAAGCCTTCTGTTCGTTGTGCTCCACCTAGTGCTCGTGGTCGCGTGGCTGCTGATAAATAGCGGCAAGATTCCCGGCGCACGACCGTTCGACCCATACCCCTTCTCGTTACTCGGAGTTATTGTTGCGGTGGAGGCGGTCATTCTCTCCAGCTTCATACTCATGCGTCAGAACCGCATGATGCGCCGAGGGGAGCGTCGGGACCACTTGAATTTGCAAGTTGACTTGTTGGCAGAGAAGGAGATCACGAAGCTGTTACAGATGGTACGCGCAATTTGCGGGCAAATGGGACTTCAGAACATCATGGCGGATAAGGAGATCCGTGATCTTAGCCAGAACACCTCTATTGAGTCGCTCAGTCAGACGTTGGAGGATCGGCTGCCGGGGACATAGGGTCAGTGACCGGCGTCGCGCGAAAAGGTTGGGTGCCGGTCTCATACGGCACCCCGGTGAAGCAACAATTTAAAGAACAGTCTGTCTATGCGACTGCTTCCTTCTTGGGAGCTGAAGTCGTATGCTTCGCAATCCCTTTCCCAAGGAAGTTGACCAATTCAGAGTTCACTTCGTCCGCATGGGTCCAGGTTATGCAGTGCGGCCCATCCTTCACAACTACTAGGCGAGCCCCCTTTATCAGTTTGGCAATGCGTAGCCCCGAGGCAGTGATAGGCAGAATTCGATCCGCATCGCCTTGCATGACCAGAGTGGGCACGTCGATGCGCGTCAGATCCTTGCGGAAGTCCTCATGCCATGTGGACACGCAAGCGAGACAGGCCGTAGCCGAGGCCCCAGCTGCGATGTTCCAGTTGGACTGAACGGCCTGTTCGCTGACACGTTTGCCCAGCAAGAGGTCCGAGTTGTAGAAGTTCTTGAAAAACTCCGTGAAGAACGCATAACGGTCGGCGACGACGGCTTTCTGGATTCCCTCGAAGACACTGCCGTCCACGCCCTCCGGGTTGTCGGGCGTCTTCAGTAGGAACGGTGGGACTGCCGAGATAAATACCGCTTTGCTCACACCCTTCGATCCGTATTTCCCAAAGTAGCGGGCGACTTCGCCGCCACCCATCGAGAAACCGACCAGCGTGAAATTACGCAGCTTGAGCTGGGTCACGAGTTTGTGCAGGTCCTCAGCGAAGGTGTCGTAGTTGTAGCCAGTTGTGGGGTGGCTGGACCTGCCGAACCCTCGGCGGTCATAGGTGATGACACGGTGGCCTGCGGCCAGAAGTACCGCGACCTGCTTCTCCCAGGAAGCACCACTCAGGGGATATCCGTGGATAAGGACTACGGGGTCACCCGAGCCATGATCTTCATAATAGAGATCGATGTCACCGGAGTTTTCTTTACCGACATTAACGTGGGGCATTGAGATTCTCCTTATTCTTACTGCGCAAAGGGAGACGGCCAATCCAAATCGCCCAAGGTTCTGGCTCTAGGATTGCGGCTCTTCTGAGCCTTTTTGAGGACTTCACTTTTGTAAGTCTCGCCGCTTTCTAAGTCTGAGCAGAATTGACCATCTCGCGAACGGGGCGCGGCTTCATCCCGAAACGAGCAAAGGTACACGCAGAGGACGCTGGCACCCTGGGCTCAACATTGAAGTGCGCGGCTGCGCAGACAATGTGGGCGGCGATGCTATGAATCAAACACTGTCTGAAAATCGTGCTGGCTCAGTCCGTGATTATCGGGTGCAACCGACAACGTGCGGTGTTACGAACGCTTCCCGAGATCGTGATGAGTGCAAAGAAGTCATTGGGGGATCATCCATTGTGAGCAATACGGACCAGCGGAATTCGTCCCCTTCCCGCATAGTTGAAGCCGGTGACAGGCTGCTCGTGCAACCAATGCGCTTTGCTGACTCCACAGACGATGGCGTAGGAGCAGTGAGCGCGTGTAGGGAGAGAATCATAGGCGTGCCAACCACAAATATCTCCGAACGGGATGGACATGGGCGATCTGCACGCGTTTACCGTGGATGGAACGACGGCCGTCCTCGACCCTCCCGTGCAGCGTGTTTGAGCCAAGTCATGCTGCTCGCGATCGCGGCAAATTGTTGTTGTTCCGGTCTCGCGCTATGGGCGCAAGCTTCCGATTCCCAAACAGGCGACCCGAACAAGTCCTGGACGGCCAC
>PLIC01000200.1 GCA_003139995.1 Candidatus Acidiflorens stordalenmirensis
GCGGCAAAAGGCTTGAAATGCTGAGCGCGGCGGCGGACCAGGGTTCGATGGGGCATGGGCTGAGTGAAGGGAACATCGCAAAGGCGCCAGCGCCAAGGACAAAGAGCCAGAACAAATAGATGAGCGGTCTGCTGACACTCTGTCCGTAACCGCTGAAAGTCGAATAGGCTGTATTCAGCAGCCAGCCAAATGCGAACTTTGCGCGTTTGCTAATGTCTTGCTTGCCATTGAGGCACTTGAACCAGAGCAAGGCACGGCGAGCGTTCAGTTCCTTCGCGAAAAAAGATTGCTCGTCCTCGTGTTTCTTCAATTGCTCCATTTCTGCCTTAAGGCGTTCGTATGCATAAACTTGACGTTGCGCCGCTTTTTCGTTCTTCGGTGAGGTCGGCCACTGGACACCATGCCATTCGGCGGCCTCACTCAATTTGGCGTCGCGGAAATCTGGGACTTCCGAGAGGAATTTCGCACCGGCAAAATCAGTGTGCGACTTAAATTCACAGGCCTTGAAGTCGGCACCTGCTTGGAATGTCGAGTTGCTGAAATCAGCGACGCCCGAGAACTCGGCCTTGTCGAAAAAAGCATTATGAAAGAAATTTGCGTCTATGAAAAGCGCCAGCCCAAAATACTGCTCGCTAAACTGAACCCCATCACAGAAGGCGGTCCTGCGGAAGTCGGCGCCATTGTCGAACATCCTACCGTTAAAAATGACGTAGTTTGGAAATACAAAACCTCCAAAGGAAACTGCTCGCTCGAAGTGCACGTCGATGAAATCGATGACCGTTGCACTTGCCTCCGGCGGTGTGGATTGCTTGCGCTTGGCGAA
The DNA here is from genome assembly GCA_003139995.1 of Candidatus Acidiflorens stordalenmirensis. Taxonomy (GTDB): domain Bacteria; phylum Acidobacteriota; class Terriglobia; order Terriglobales; family Acidobacteriaceae; genus Acidiflorens; species Acidiflorens stordalenmirensis. The sequence goes on from PLIC01000200.1 coordinate 824, forward strand.
GGCCTCCACAAACTCGTCCCGTTCTTCATTCGCGAGCGGAACCAGCTCAGAAGAGTTATAGCCTCTCTTTATCAATTCATTACGCTGTGCTTCAGATAGTCCCGTGGCCATCCAGCGGTTCCAGCCCAACCGATTCTTGTCGGCGAGCTTCCGGTCGAACAGAAAGCCAAAAGGCGACTCGACTCCCTCCTCCTGCTCCCCATAAATCGTCGCCAGACAATTCCAAGGATTTTCGTTGGCCGGTCGTGATTTCGGTTTCTCTTCCACGCTCATCCGCAAAATCTTTCGTCAAAGTTTTCCCGCGATTTGAAGCATCAAACACCAACGTCCCCGCCGAAAGAGCCCCGCTCCCACCTCCTTCACGCAAGCCGCAAGCTCATCAAAGTCTCATCAAAATAACCTCCCTCATACTTCACCGCGGCCGGCTCGACGCCATAGGCCGCAAAACCCCAGCGCCGGTAAAAGGCCAGCGCGCGCGGATTGTCGCTCATCGCGGTTAGCGTGACGATTTCGACGCGGCCGCGCGCGTGGTCGAGGATCGCCGACATCAGCATGTCCGCGCCTCCTCGCCCACGAAATTCGGCGCGCAGATACATGCCCCACAGCAACGCCTTGTGGCTGATCTTGACGCCGCCGTGCCGCGTCAGACCGGCGATCCCGACCAGCGTATCGTCGTCAAAGATGCCGACGACGAAATCGCGCGCGAGACGCGCCGCGACCTCGGCGAGCGGCATATCGGCTTCATCCTCGGGCGCGTAACGAAACTCGCGCGGCTGGAGAGCAAAACCCTCGATGCGCAGACGTTGGAACGCCGGCGCATCGGCGGCTTCGAGGCGGCGAAGTTTCACTTAGGCGTCACATATTCGGATAATTCGGGCCGCCGGCGCCTTCCGGCGGCACCCACGTAATATTCTGCGTCGGGTCCTTGATGTCGCAGGTCTTGCAGTGCACGCAGTTGGCGGGATTCAGGCTGATGCGCTTGCCATGGGGCGCGGCCGAGTCGTCCACCATCTCGTAGACGTTCGCGGGGCAGAAGTTCTGGCACGGGCTGCCGAACTCTTTCACGCAACGGTCGTTACAAACATTTGTATCGTGAATCAGCAAATGCGCGGGCTGATCCTCTTCGTGCTTGGTGCCAGAATGATAGAGGTCGGTGAGTTTGTCGAAGGTGAGCTTGCCATCGCCCTTGGCGGGGCCAAGCATGTGTGCTTCCGGGCCTCCGTCGGCGGGCAGATTGGCGACTGGCTCTAAGTTCTCGTGCCCCGCATGGGAGGGCACGCGGTGGCGCAAGCCGCCGTCGAAAATTTTCTGGAGCACGGTGTTGAACATGCCGGCGACCATGCCATTCTTGAATCCCTGATGGAAGTTGCGCACGGGCCACAGCTCATCGTGAATCCAACTGGTTTCGACGCGCCGCTGGAATTTGCCGAGCGTCGTCGCCGATGAGTCCGATTTCACCAGCGCTTCGAATGCAGTCTCAGCCGCCAGCATTCCGCTCTTGATTGCTAGATGAATTCCTTTCAGGCGCGCGGAATTCAAGAAGCCGGCGGAATCGCCGACGATCATCCACCCATCTCCGCCGAGCGGCGGCAGCGACCACCATCCGCCATAGGGAAGCGACTTGGCGCCATAGCGGATCATCTTGCCGGCGGCGAGCAACTTGGCAACAAAAGGATGCTGCTTGAACGCCTGGAGCACATGCTGCGGATCGAGGCGCGGGTCGCGGTAATCGAGCCCGGTCACGAAGCCGAGCGAGACGAGGTTGTCTTTCGAACCGCTGCTTTTCGAACCATAGACCCACGCTCCGCCGTATTCTTTCGTGGTCAGCGGATAGCCCATCGTGTAGATGACTTCGCCCGCCTGAATGCGGCCCGGCGGCACTTCCCACAACTCTTTTACGCCCACGCCATACGTCTGCGGGTTGCGGTCTTTCATCAGGTCGAACTTCTGGATGAGCTGTTTGGTGAGCGATCCGCGAGCGCCTTCGGCGAGCACGACCACCTTCGCCTTCACGTCGTAGCCCGGCTCGAAATTCGATTTCCGCTGATTTTGTCTGTCGACGCCCTTGTCGTCGGTGCGCACGCCGATGACGCGATCGCCGTCGTAGAGCAGTTCCGATCCGGCGAATCCGGTGAAAATCGTGATCCCCGCTTCTTCGACTTTGCCCGCCAGCCACTTTACGAAGCGGTTGATCGAAATGACGTAGTTGCCGTGATCCCGCAGCGGCGGAGGCGTCAGCGGAAGCTGGTACTGCTCTTTGCGCGTTAAGAAGTAAACGCCTTCCTTGTGGACTTGGGCGTCGAGCGGAGCTTCACTTTCGAATCCCGGCAGCAGTTCTTTCATGGAGCGCGGATCGAGGAGCGCGCCGGAAAGGCAATGCTGTCCGGCCTCGCGCGCTTTTTCGAGCATGTAGATATTCTCTTTGCTGAGCAGAGCTTCGGGATGGCGCGCGTTGTGATCGTCGATCAACTGCGAAAGCCGCAGTGCGCAGGCCATGCCCGCTGGCCCACCGCCGACGATGACGACATCGGCCGGCATCTCGGGATGCTCGACATTGGGGAGCGGCTTGCGGAAGATCAGCATTTCGGCGGTCGGCCTTTGGCTCTTGGCTTTTAGCTGTTGGCTTTTAGCTCGTAAAGTACGCAGCGTTTTCTGCGAATCCTTGCTGAGACGGCGATCATCGCAGAAAACTCTCTATGATACGGGAAAAGAGAGCGGCAGCAATTCCCTTCGGCTGCTCATTGTTTCCTTCGACCACCTTCATGTCGCCGCGCATACTTCACCGCCGCAAAGATCACGGTGCAGATCGCGAAATCCACCAGCAGGCCCCAGTCTTCCTTGAAAAGGCCATGTCGCGCCACCCTGGGAAGATGTGGCATGAGAAGGTAGTAGATCGCGTTGCCTGCGAGTACGGCTACGAGCGCGTCGAGAAAATTCTTCATCATGGTTGTTCACCGTAGTGAAATCTTAATCCCCGGCATCGGCGCCTGAAGGCGTTTTCATAACGCAGCACCTGCGGCATGCCTGAAGGGATGCCCTGATACGAACCCTATTTGCACTACGGGCTGCTGGGGCTCTTGCCCAAGCTGGCCTCCGCTCCTCCACCCCATCGCGCGAAAACCGGGCGCGATGGGGACCCCGGCTGCTAACATCGCTTACGATGCTGGAACCGTCCACTCCAGTGCAGTATGTGAAAGGCATAGGCCCGCGCCTGGCCGAAGTGCTTCGCGCCAAGGATATTGCAACCGTCGACGACCTGTTGCACTACCTGCCCTTCCGCTACGAAGACCGTCTGAACCCGCGCTCGGTCGCCGAACTGCGCGCCGGAGAAATGGCGACGGTAATCGCCGAAGTCCGCAATTCGGGACTGTTTCGCACGCGCCGCATGCCCATCTTCCAACTCACGGTCGGCCAGGGCCGCACAAAGTTGAAGTGCCTGTGGTTCAACGCCGCGTATCTTCAGGGCCGCTTCCAGCCCGGACAGATGCTGGCGCTCTACGGCAAGGTCGAAGAGGACCGCGACGGCCAACTGCAGATTATGCAGCCGCAGTTCGAGATTCTCGGCGACATCAACATTAATGAAGAGGGCGGCGCCGACGAGGTTGAAAAGAAGGCAGCCGCTTCGCTCGAGATCGGACGCATTGTTCCCATCTACGAATCGACCGGCCAGGGCAAGCTTACGCCACGCTGGTTCCGGCGCATTATTCGAGGGGCGCTCGAAAATCTAAATCCCAATCTTCCCGATCCAATTCCCGCTGCGGTGCGCGCCCATCTGAGCCTGGTGTCTCCGCGTGAAGCGTTGTGGAAGGTGCACTGGCCCGATGCCGGCGAAAGCTTCGCCGATCTGCAATCGTCGCGCACGGCGGCACATACAAGAATGATCTTCGACGAACTCTTTTTCATCGAGCTCGGGCTGGAACTCAAACGCCGCGAGCAGAAGGCGCACACCGGAATCGCCTTTCGGCTGGACGGCGGCGTTCGCGAAGCCATTAAGAAGATACTGCCGTTCCATCCGACCGCTGCGCAGAAGCGGGTGCTGAAAGAAATCGCCACCGACATGCAGACGCCTTGCCCCATGCGGCGTCTGCTGCAGGGCGACGTGGGGTCGGGCAAGACGATTGTTGCGTTCCAGGCCGCGATCATCGCCATTGAAAACGGCTACCAGGTCGCGTTGATGGCGCCGACTGAAATTCTGGCGCAGCAACATTATTTTTCCGCGCGGCAGATCCTCGAAAGAGCGGGATACCGAATCGTGCTCCTGACCGGCTCGCTCGAACAGGATCGCAAGCGCGACGCGCGCCGCCACATCGCGCAAGGCAACGCGCAACTCGTCATCGGGACGCACGCGCTGATTCAGGATCGCGTTGAATTTGAAAAGCTCGGCTTGGTCGTCGTGGACGAGCAACACCGCTTCGGCGTGATGCAACGGCTCAAGCTGATGAAGAAAACGGATGATCGTGGAGCGATGGGCGTCTCGCCCGTCAAGCCGGACGGGGACGCCCGGTGCTCCACTGCTCCCGAGCGCGATCCCGAGCCCGACGTGCTGGTGATGACGGCGACGCCCATTCCGCGCACGCTCGCGCTCACGCTCTACGGCGACCTTGACGTTTCGGTGCTCGACGAACTTCCGCCGGGACGCACGCCGGTTGTCACCCGCTCCCTGCCCGACGAGCGCGCGTCCGAAGTCTGGGATTTCGTCCGCAAGCAGATCGCCGCTGGACATCAGGCCTACGTCGTTTATCCGGTGATCGAGGAGAACGAAGAGCGCGAACTGAAGGCCGCCGAGCAAATGCACCGCCAGTTGCGGGAAAAGATTTTTCCCAACCTTCATGTCGGATTGCTGCATGGCCGTCTTGATGCCGACGAAAAAGAGCATGTGATGCGCGAATTTCAGCAGGGTAAGATTGAAATTCTTGTCGCAACCACGGTGATCGAAGTCGGCGTCGACGTCCCCAACGCGACTGTGATGGTGATCGAACACGCCGACCGCTTTGGTTTGGCGCAGCTCCACCAGTTGCGCGGGCGCATCGGCCGCGGCGCGGCGAAATCCTACTGCGTGCTGATGCGCGGCGGGAAAGTTTCCGAAGAAGGCGAACGGCGGCTCGACGCAATGGCGCGCTCGAACGACGGTTTCCAGATCGCGGAACTCGATCTCGAACTGCGCGGCCCCGGCGAATTTTTCGGGACCAAGCAAGCGGGCATTCCAAGCTTCCGCGTGGCCAACATCATTCGTGATCGCCAACTGCTGGAAGCCGCGAAACGCGAGGCTGCGTTTGTGATCTCCGGGCCGAATTCGGAGATATCGAAAGAAGAGATCGATCGGGCGCTCAGGGAAATGCGGTCGCGCTGGGCGCAGAGCTATGGGCTGGTGGAGGTGGGGTAAGAGTAGGCGATGGAGGGTCGGGCGTTCCCGCCCGTCCCCCCAGTGAAAATCGCTGTTAGGGCTTGGCTGGCGAAGCAGCGGGAGCAGGTGGAGCTGGCGCAGCTGGAGTGGCGGCAGGCGCAGGTGCGGCAGCAAGCGCGCCGTCTGGGATTCTAGTACCCTCTAATTGGCAACTGTATTCCTTGCCGTTGTCGCGGCGTATGAAGAGCCTCTTATCATCCTTGTCAGAGACGTCTACTCGGTAGTCGACTGATTGGCCTGCCGCGAAATCCCCTGCCTGGAAAGCGCCGCAGTAGTCAATTTTGTACAGCATGCCGGTGCCTTTTAATTCGTAGACCTTCGCGCGGCGGTAATCGGATTTGCTGTTCACGCCCCAGGTGTCGAGCCGGGTTTCATAGCCCATGATCGTCCCCTGCTGATAGGTGGACGACGTCTTGTCGGCGCTGACCGGAGACACTAGTCCTATCCTGCACTTATGCTCTTTGCCGCCCTCTTGGCGTATATAAATCTTCATGTATTCCGTCCGGTAGTCCACGGATTGTCCTATCTGGAAGTCGCCGCAATTATTGATAAAGTAGAGCCCATCGGCCCCCTGCAAGTCATAAGGCTCCTGTGGGCCCGAATATTTTTTCGTGATCGTACCCTTCTGATAGGTGGGCGGCGTTTTGTCGGCGGCTGCAATCGCGGCCATTAGAAAAATGAAAAGCGCTGTGCGGGATATCTTCAACAAATTCATAAACCTCCTTGTCCAGCTAATTATATGACCGTCCAACTAGTTCTAGAAGCGCAGGTCTGTCAAAGGCATAATTCCGGAAATTTTCCTGAGAAAATTAGCGTTTTCGATTTACCATCCAGGCGATGACTTCTCGCTTTGGACTATGGCTGCGCGATCCGCTTTTTCTCTTGTGCCTGACGGCGGGGCTGCTCGCTTTCGTGGTGCAATCTGGCGAGTTGGGGACGTCCGACACCATGTGGCGGCTTCAAACCACGCATTGGCTCTGGACGGCGCAGCCGCAGGTTCTCCCCAACGAGTATCCCGGGTTTGGCCTGCACGGCCGTGGCGGGCGTCTTTATAGCTGGTATGGCATCGGCCAGTCCCTGCTCATGCTGCCCGCCGATCTCCTGGGGACGTGGATGGAGCAATGGTCTATCTTCGACAATTACAACGACGACCCGGCCGTGGACACCATCGTAGTCAGTTACAGCACCAACATTTTGGTGACCGTCCTCACGGCGCTGATCGCATTCCGGTTGCTCGGCCAGTTGCGCTTTGGCATGAAAGAATCGGCAGCGGGCGTGCTGGCTTTAATGTTCTGCACTACCCATCTTCACTACACGCAGAACATGATGGAGAACAACTACATCATGTTACTGACGCTTACTGGATTTTCATTTCAGTACGAGTGGCTGCGCGCGGACAGCCGGCGGGCGCTATTCTGGGGCTCGTGCGCGCTGGGGCTGAACCTGCTTACGCGTCTTACCACGGGCTTGGACCTCATTGCGGCAGGAATCTTTGTCTTACTCGCGCTTTGGTTCGAAGGAGCAGGGTTCGCAGGAGCGCGCAGCCGCGGGTTGTGGCGGCGTCTCATTGCCTACAGCAAAGTCGCCGCACCGGTTTACTTGTTCTTTTTTCTTATCGATCGCGCCTACCAGTTTTACCGCTTCGGGTCCTTCACCAATACATACGTAGCGATATTCGCCCGGGAATTTCGCCAGCGCGACCCTACGCTGCCGGCGAACTTTCCCTGGAGCACGCCCTTCCACGTGGGCTTTCTCGGTGCGCTATTCCAGCCGGAGAAGTCCATTTTTCTCTTCGATCCTCTTCTGGTGCTGGCAATTTTCCTCCTGGCATGGCTGTGGAAGCGCCTAACTCCAGAGGTGCGCGCGTATGGGGCGGCCTCTCTTCTGCTGTTACTGGCCTATATCTGCTTTTATGCGAGATACACTTACTGGAGCGGCGACTTCGCCTGGGGCGACCGCTATGTTTCTACCTCGGTGGAACTGGTAGCGCTCATTGCCGTGCCGCTGCTTATGCGCTATCGAGAGCATTTGGGAACGGCGATCTGGCGCGGGGGCTGCGTGCTGGTCTTAGTCAGCCTGATGATTCAGTTAGCGTCGCTGGCCTTCTGGGTTCCGCTGGAAATTTACCAGATGGAGACGTTCGGACATCCGACGTTTGTGATCGCTCTGCGCTTCAAGAACATCGTCGCTTTCGCTTTGGGCAAGATGGATGCCTGGGGATTGAACACCGACGCCATGGGCTGGGACCCGTGGGATCATGCTCACGTGACGACATGGAATTTTCTGCCGTTTCTGCTGCGCCGCGTCGGGGCAGCGCCGGACTGGGTGGTGAATACGGTGCTGGCCGCTTGGATTGCGGGGGTCGCGGCACTGGGAGCGGCGTTGCTCCGCCTGCGAAGTTGCTTGCGGACGGTGGCGTGAGGGCGGATCAGTTACGGACTGGCGGAGGTGGGTAGGGATCGGCTCAGGATCTACAACTTACCTTCGCGGATGATTCCGTCCGGGCTGACCACGTACAACTTCTTGTGGATTGTCGCAATGTATTCCGGCTGCGGCGGTTGTCTGGTTAGAACGTGGAAGACATCTGTATCTTCAGGCACATCGCTCAGAACGTGCGTGTGGCTGCCTGCGGCGGGCGTGGATCCTTTTGGAATTGAGCTTGGGTCAAGTTCGATAATGGTTTTGTGCAGTTGGCGTTTCTCGATGATGGTGCCGCCGTCTGGCGTTATGAGATAGCGAGCATCGCCTCCGAGTGGGTAAATCCCGGTTTTCGTCTGGGCAGGCATTACGTAGACGTAGAGTTGATTCGGCGGAGCAGGAAGTACAGCGACGTTATACGGGCGGTTTTCGCCCTGAAAGTCATGGAGGGCAGTGTCGATGGCCTTGGCAGCTGCTAGATAAAAAGAAGTGTCCTCTTGCGGCGGATCGAGTTTCTTGACTGTGAAGTCCTGAAGGGTCGCGCCTTGACTCGCCTCGTAGGCGACTAGAAACTTATCGCGCGTGTCGTTGAGATGGCCAAACGCAACTTTCCATCCCGCGTCTGATTTGCGTGCGATGTAACGCCCAAGGGCCTGTGTGGGTGGGTTGGTCGCTCGCACAGCGTCCGTGGCGTGCCATGCGGACTGGTCATATTCGAAGAGTGCACGTCCGCGGGCGGTCACATCTGGCATGACGGGATCTTTTCCCACTTCGCCCTTCTTTCCGGCGAAAGAAACTGAGGCAAGAAATAGAACGAGGCTGGCGGCGACAATTCGATTTGTCATGGAGAACCTCGGGGCGAGACGATTGTATATCGGCGGGACGCTCTGCGGGAGGACCCTCCGCCCACCCGGTTCCCTCCGCGCCGCTTCTGCTATGATCGCGGGAGGGCCGGGAAAACCGGCGGATTTCACCCTTTACGAGGAGTTTTTATCATGGAAACGCCCGCTCTTCCCCTGGGCTCCCGCCGCAATGAAGACATCGCGCTCGACCTCATGAAATTCATCGCCATGACCACCGGCTACGGCAAGACCGCTGGGGCCGGAGTCGGCTTCCAGGGCAGCGGCGCCTCCGACAAGCCCGAGGAATACGCCGCGCATCTGCTGGAACTCTACGGGCGTTGTTTGCAGTCGGTCGGTGGGAAGTAGGGGATCGAGTGATCGGCTCATCGGGTCATCGGGCGATCTGAGATCACCCGATGGTTCGATCGCCCGATCTCCCTGCGATGACCCGATCTCCTTGCTTCTAAACCTCTTCGTGTTGTTAACAAGTTAAAATG
>PLIC01000144.1 GCA_003139995.1 Candidatus Acidiflorens stordalenmirensis
GTGCTGTTCGCGCCGGAAGGAGTTTGGAGTCGGCGATGGCGGCGGCGATCATCTCTTGTCCTTCCTCGGAGCGACCGATCGTGAAGACCTTCACCCGCGGACTGCTCGCCTCCAGCAGGCGGAAATATTTGTACACATCTTCGGCGTAAGGAAGCTGTGGTTCGTCAAAACCTCACGCACAGGCAATAGCTTCCTTTCGCATGGTGTGCCAGCCCCATGATTCGTGATTCGTTACTCCGGCCGATGTTACTCCGAGTCACGGGCCCGCGACGAAAGCGTCACCCGCGGTTCTGATCGGGACCATACCCGAGAGACAGAGTTTCAGAACTAAGCCGCGACGGTGTAACAATGGTGCAGTCCACCGAGTCGAGGAAGGAGTAAATCTTGCTTTCAGCCCCAGAGCCGATTGCGGTTGGCCGACCTGCTGGCGTATCCTTCGCGAGCCCGAGATGAGTTCGGTCCTCGTGGTAATAGAGGACGTACTGAGACATGAGCCGTTGGAGATGCTGCTCTTTCAAGACGATCACGTGGTCCAACAGGTCTCGTCGACAACTCCCGACCCAGCGCTCCGCGACCCCGTTCTGCCACGGACTGCGAAAGGCAGTGCGGGTGGGTTGGCTTCCCAAGTCTCTCACCGCCGAAATCACATCTGTTCCGAACTTTGAGTCTCGGTCGAAGAGCCAGAATCGGTGCGGCTGTTTGTAGGCCCACGCTTCTCGCAGTTGCTGCACAACCCAGAGAGCATTGGGATTTCGCGTCACGCTGAAACGCAGAATCTTTCTCCGGTCGTGGCCGATGACGAAGAAGCAATACAGAACGCCAAACGTAAGTGTCGGTACCGTGAAGAAGTCCATGGCTGCGATAGCCTCGCGATGGTTCCGAAGGAACGCCAGCCATCGTTTCACGGGATCTGGAGTTCTCGGAAGTCTCCGAAGCCATCGCAAAACCGTGGTTTCCGACAGAGGAAAGCCCAGCTTGAGCAGTTCGCCGTGAATGCGCGGCGCACCCCAACCGGGATTCTCCCGGCACATCTTGCGGATCAGATCTCGGGTCTCGCGGGCAATGACGGGTCGTCCTGGCTGCCCGCGTCGAACCTTCCAAGTCCAAAACAGGCGAAAGCCCTTGCGATGCCAGGCCACGACCGTTTCGGGCTTGACGATGACCAACGTCGAGCGCCAATCGCGCCAAAGGCGGGATAGACAGATCCAGAGGAGGCGATCCGCTGAGGTCAATTTCGGGCGTTCCCTCGCCGAGCGGTGAAGCACGCCGATTTGGTGTCGCAGCGCCAGATTTTCGAGTTGGACGTCAAGGCGTGAGCGGATGATCGAACGCAGGGTGTCGAGAAGTGCGGCCAGAGAAATAAGCATCGGAGGGCAGAATTCGGAAAGAAGTATAATTCGCATGCGCTCAGATCTTTCCGGGTTTTCGAGAGGCACAGTACCTTCGCCTGGCTGGCCTGGTCGCGCAGACTCTCTAAAGACTACGAGATCTGCCCCACCTCGGCAGAAACCATGATCCATATCGCTTTCGCTCATCTGCTCCTGAGACGATCCAGTTAGTTTTTAGACAGGTTCTTACGAAATTGCGCAGCACCGCGCTTTTTAGTCCAGCATGTCGTCTGGCCACGGTCGCGCTCGAATGCCTTGCGGGTCGACCGAGTTTGCGCTATCGCAAAGACCAGCGCACCGCGTTACGAGAAGATTCCGATAACACGATTCCACTGGGCGGCGGTAGTTGAGCCGGGAGGAAGAAGAATGACGGTCATACGTAGATATAGCAACCACGGGATCTGGTTCATAGCATTCCTACTGCTCATTTTCGGCGCCGGATGCTGCAATCCCGGCCCCAACCCAGCCCTAGCCGCGCCTACAGTTTCCGTGGTTCCTCTTGCTGGTGCGGTTGGCGTCTGTCCTAGCGCGGCGGTGACCGCCACGTTCAGCCTGGCGATGCAACCTGCCACGATCAGTACCACAACCTTTACCTTGACAGGGCCGGGCACTCCACCCGTGGCAGTGACAGGAGTAATTACCTCCGATCCGACCAACACAATTTTTACCTTTACACCATCAAGCCCTCTCGCACTGAGTACCCTCTATACCGCTACGATTACGACCGGGGCCACAGACGAGTATGGTATTGCGCTAGCGAGTAACTTAGTATGGACCTTCACCACCTCTAGCGAAGCATGCGCTCCGCCCACCGCGATTTCCGTGACCCCTGCAAATGGCGTCTGTCCCAGCACGGTAGTGACTGCTACCTTCAGCGAAGCGATGAATCCTGCCACGATCATCAGTCCTGCCACAACCTTTACTTTGACAGGGCCGGGCACTCCACCCGCGGCAGTGACAGGAGTAGTTACCTACGCTGGGTCAACCGCGACCTTCACACCATCGAGCCCACTCGCACTGAGTACCCTCTACACCGCCACCATTACCACGGGGGCCCAGGACCTCAATGGCGATGCGCTGGCGAGTAACTTTGTATGGACTTTCACAACCGCTGCCGCAGCATGTGCTCCGCCCACTGTGGTTTCCGTAGCCCCGCCTAATCTCTCCAGCGGTATATGTCCCAGCACCCTGGTCGTTGCCACCTTCAGCGAGGCGATGAAACCTGCCACGATCATCAGTCCTGCCACAACCTTTACTTTGACCGCGTCGGGTACGCCCGTGGCGGGAACAGTTACCTATGATGTGTCGAGCTATGCCGCGACCTTCACGCCAACCAGTCCTCTCGCACTGGACACCCCCTATACCGCCACCATTACCACGGGGGCCCAGGATCTCGCTGGCGATTCACTAGCAACTGATTATGTATGGACCTTCACCACATCTACCACGGCGTGTACAGGAATATCCACCGTACCGATGGGATCGGCCTGCAGTTTCGGAGCTCTGGGTGGCTCCACGGTCACCAACTCCGGAGTGTCCACGTTCGTTACTGGGGATATTGGCGTGTGGGCAGGGTCTGCGATCACCGGATTTACGTCGTCAAATTATAGCGGCACGGAATACGCAGGCGATGCGACTGCCCAGACGGCCCAGGGCGACTTGACCACGGCGTATAACTTCGCCGCGGCAGCAGCCGGAGGGGCCGTCCTCCCCGCAGATATAGGAGGGGAAACACTCGCACCTGGCGTTTATAAGACGACAAGCGCCCAGCCCTCGCTGGAGATAACCGGGAATCTTACCCTCAGCGGCAATGGCGTCTATATCTTCCAGATCGTGTCCACACTGACGACGGCAGCGACGAACAGCGATGTCATTCTAAGCGGCGGTGCTACGTCCGGAGACGTGTTCTGGCAGGTCGGCAGTTCGGCGACGCTTGGAACCAGCACAACCTTCGCAGGAACCATTATGGCTCAGGCGTCCGTCTCGCTTGACACCGGCGCGACGCTGGATGGCAGAGCGCTGGCCCGGACGGGCGCAGTCACATTGCTAAGCAATAGTGTGGTTGTACCTGTTGTACCTTCCTGTCCATGAGGTATTCGGTAGTGAGATTGGCTTGAGGCTGGTCCACTACCGGGCAGGCTGGAAAAGCATGATTTCACGTTATTGAAGTTCGGAGGAATTGGCACATGTCATCTCACTCTCAGAACCCTTATGGCCGTGTTGCAATTATGCTGTTGGCAACAATTGCTGTCCTGTGCAGCGTTGGCACGCTTGCGGCAGCACAGGATCGGCCTGCTCCCAAATGGGAACTTTATGGCGGATACTCCGCCTTCTATCCAGGCTGCGATCTGCACGGCCTGCTTCCAGGAGGAGTGGCCCCGGTGACTAGCTGCTTGACATGGGATCCGCGGGGCGTTGGCGCCAGCATCACCTACGACTTTAACCGGTGGTTCGGATTGACAGTCGACAGCAGTGGGCAGTGGGGCAGCGGTAAGACCGGGGTGGCTGCCCGAATTGACCAAGCCGAATTCTTCAACATCTCCGCTGGGCCTAAGATAACTTTTCGCACGCACTATTTTTCCCCGTTTCTCGAAGCTCTCGGGGGCGAGCATCGCTTGGCGTCCGAAGTCTTCGGGCACGATGACGAAGCCGGGTTCATGGTTGGTGGCGGTCTCGATCTGAACTTGAATAGACACTTCGCTGTGCGTCTGTTCAGAGCCGATTTCGTGTACTCGAATCATCAGTTTGGCCCGTCGTCGATTGTTCCCGCGACTGATGTGAGAGGCTTAAGACTGCAAGCTGGCGTGGTGTTTATGTTTGGCGGCGAACAGTCCGGGCCGCCTGTTTCAGCAAGTTGCACCATCAATCCTGCTGAAGTCATGGTGGGCGAGCCCACGACGGCGACTGCTGCCGTGAGCAACTTCAATCCTAAGCACACACTGAATTACACCTGGAGCGGCACCGGCGGCCAAATTACCAGCAAGGACAATACGGCGAGCATCACCACCAATGGCGTGGCGGGCGGCAGATACACGGTTACGGCCCATATCTCCGATCCCAAAATGACGAAGGGTGGCGAGGCAAGCTGCATGGCGACCTTCATCGTGAAGGAACCACCCAGGAACCCGCCGCAGATTTCCTGCTCGGCGAGCCCGTCGATGGTCCAAGCCGGCACTTCGTCAATCATTACCTGCGCCTGCACCAGTCCGGATAACGTTCCGGTAACAGTGGGTGGATGGACCGCGAGCGGCGGCAGCATTTCCGGCAGCGGAAACTTGGCCACCCTGAACACCACTGGCGCTTCGTCCGGTCCAATTACTATCAACGCGACTTGTACCGACTCGCGCGGCTTGACGGCTTCGATTTCGAGCTCGGTGGCGGTTGAAAATCCGCCACCGCCGCCATCGCAGGCCAGCAAGGTGAACGAGTGCGCATATCCCAACGTCAAGAAGCCGTGGCGCGTCGATAACACCTGCAAGGCTGCGCTGGACGATGTTGCACTCAAGTTGCAGCAGGATCCAGACGCCAAGCTGGTGGTCGTCGGAAACGCTGAGCCGACTGAAAAACGCAAGAATCTGGCGGATGAGCGCGCGGTCGACGTGAAGGCCTACATCTCGGGAGGCGAGGCGAAACAGAACATCGACCCAAGCCGCATCGAGACCCGCACCGGAAACGCGGGCACGGCGACTTCGGAACAGTGGATCGTTCCGGCCGGCGCGACCTTCCCCGGGGCCAGCAGCACGACCCTGGTGGATGAGACGAAGGTAAAGCCGATTCCGGATCATCCGAAACCGGTCGCCAAGTAGAAAGCGGCGAAAAAAGCCGAATAACTAAGGTAGGAAAGGCACGAAAGGCCGGTGGGGTTCACCCTGCCGGCCTTTCTATTTTTGTCCTTCGGCAACTTGATCCGGTCGCAATACTCTGTCACTCGAAGAAAGCGGCCCAGAATTTGGGGAGACCCGCGCGATCCGGGCTTTCCCTGATTTGGAACCATCCAGCGCGTGGCGGGCTGTGCTTTTCGGATGAAGGGAATCTTCGATAATCTTCCGCCGGATCACGGCTGCCGGGTTGAATCATTGGAACCGCGGGCGCGGTGCCATCTCACACTACCCCTTGTGCTATGCTGAAGCAACCGGATAAGCAGAAGTTTCCGAGTCCTGGCTGATGACCGTTATGCCGCTTTGCGCCGCTGTATGATCTCCGATTCTGCTTGCAGCCAATCCCCTGAATCGTGCCCATCGGCTCGTCCCCGCTGTTCATAGATCTGATAGGCGCGGGTTCGGATCTCCGCTTCCATGTTTGTGTTGGTTTGTTCTTCTTTCGGCTTGGGCACAACGTGCGTCTTTGGTTCACTACCCTTCGTTCTCATGGTTGCAGCTATCGTCATGGCTGTGTCTCCTGACAGAAAGTATCTTGTTTCCTTATCTTCGAAACACTTTGAAGCAACGGGAAGATCAGTCCATCTGTCACTGTTCGCCTTGTGTTCGGCGTTAAGGGCTGAACCCGTCTCCTCTCTTGGTTCGGTCGATGGGAATATCGGGAGCAGAATCGTCAGAATCCGCCCGCCATTCATCGAACCCGATCCGCAGACATACCCTCCAAACTGTTCCACCGTGCCATTCATGCTTCTGTCGAAGCTGGACAAGGGTTGGAGAGAATGCGCATCGTCTTGCTTGGTCCCGCTCGTGGCGGTTGTTTCCAGTAGGATGTAGTTCCCAGGCACGACTTCGGCGGGTCGCAAGGGGTCGCTCTCCGCGAATCTGCGGGTGGAAATCTTGATCCGGATAGACCCTCCACCGGTCATGATCCTTCGCCCGTTCATAGCTAAGGCCATCAGTACTTGCTGAATGCGACTGGGGTGGGTGCGCACGGGCTTAAAGAATTGTCCGATCTCGATCTTGAGGCTAATGCTCTTGCTCAGTAAACGCTGCATCAAGCTGGCGGAATTTGCGATGATCACGCCCAAATCCAATGGCTGCGGCGATAGCGCTTGCATTCGGCGGAATGTTCGCAATTCCCCGTTCAGGAAGGATGCCTTCCGAGCGGCCTCCTGGATCGCCAGGATTCCTCGAAGCTGCTGTTCGTCCGCCGTATCCTGCAGCAACTCGGTCTCGCCCAGAATGACAGCAAACAGGTTATTCAAATCATGGGCCACGTCACTTTCGAGCAATGCCATGGCCTCTGAGGTGTTCTTCTGTTGGGCAAGGCCGCGGTCGAGGCCGCCGTACCCCTCAAGCTCCCCGCCGGTACCGACCAGAGGAATCACAACCGATTCCAGTCTTACCACTTGGCCGTCCTTGGCAACCTTCAGAGTCTCCAGTTGACGAGGTGAGAGTCCGGGTTTCGAACAAGTTTCAAATTCGGTGCGAATCCGTACCGCTTCATAATCGGGCATCAGATCGAAGAAGCTTTTTCCGATCACTTCTTCGGGTTGATAGCCCAGCAATTGCTTCACCTCCGGGCCGGAATAGGTGTACCTGCCCGAGGCATCGAGTTCCCAAATCCAATCTTTGGCTACTTCCACCAGCCAACAAGAAAGCCTGCAATCGCGCAATCTCGGGTAGACAAGCTGCGCCGGATGCTGGAAGGCAGGGCTCTCTGCCAACGCAATCGTTTTCACACCGGAATCTTCTCGTAACGCGGTG
>PLIC01000031.1 GCA_003139995.1 Candidatus Acidiflorens stordalenmirensis
ATTTCAGAAAACGCTCTAGCCGCTGCGGACCGCGATCAGGCCGTTCGCCTGGAAGCCACCGCGTCCTCGGGCGGCTCGGTTTCGCTGATCCACTCCCAGACGCGGCGGCCGCGGTCGTTGCTCAGGCTGCGGGCCTCGCCATAATCCACCAGGCGATTCAAAACGGTAGTGACCGAGGCCAGCGGGTCCTTATGCCGCGCCAGGATTGCCGGAGCATATCGCTCCAGCTCTACGCAAACTTCGCGGGCTCCCAGCGGACGTCGGACTTCCATGAGCACCCTTCGGCACGCCTTGGTGAAACCAGGCTGACGGCCATTGGGCTTGCGGTCGATCAGTTCCAGCAAGTCGTCGCCGAGCACCTGCTCGCCGAAAAGATTCGCCAATCCGGCAATAGTCTGCTTCACCGTGCCAATGCGCTTCATGACCTCGGCACGGCGCCGCATCAACTGGAGGAGTTCTTCATGCGCAGCTTTCACCACCTGCTGCGCCGAAATGCTATTGGCTTGCGGATCGATCGCGTGCAAGCCATCGCGGCCGTTCTTCCCGACTTCCATAAACGCCTCCTCCAGAAAACAGACAATGACGAGGAATCGCCCAACCCTCGTCTTCTAATACGGGAAAGGACCCTCCGAAGTTCCCTCGCGACGGACACATCCCGGGAAGCCCGAGACCACTCCGTGAGTTGGACTCGTTTGCGGAAGAAAGGTTATCGGAGAAAAAAGCTCGCGTGGCGCGGACACTCCTGTCCGCGTGCGGCTGGCAAGAAAGTCCGAGCCGGCCTGACAACGCAGTCCCGAGAATACAGCCACCGTTCGCGGACAAGAATGTCCGCGCCACTAGCAGACCATCATTTAGCCCATCACGGTGGTGTGCTCAGGCCGGATTTTGTAAAGCACACGAACCTCTCCCGGCTGAGCGAAGGGATATTTGTCTTGTCCCAGGTACTTCTTCGCCATCTTGTCGATGTGTTCGGCGGCGCCGTCTTCAGTAATCTCAACCACGGTGCCGCGAATTTCCAGATAGCGATAAGGATTGTCGGGATCGACGATGGCCAGCGCGACCCGCGGATCGCGGCGCACGTTGCGATCCTTCTGGCGTCCGCGCGCCGAGTTGAAAATGACGTGCTGGCCGTCGAAGTCGCACCAGACCGGAGTGACCTGCGGTCGTCCGTCCGGCATGAGGGTACCCAAACTGGCGAAAGCGCGCTTTTGGAAAAGGTCGATATATTTTTCAGGAATAACGTTGGACATCGCTACCTCTCTCCTGGGGTGATCTATTGATGGTTGATCTAGATTGATTGCCGAATATTTACTGCCGTCCCGATTATAGATGCCGGAAGCGAGCCTTGGGTTCAAGCTCTCGACCGGGTAGAATAATAAGCTCTGCGAAACGGGCGGCACCAGGCCCAGCGGCTCGAACTGGGACTCGCGATGTAGTCCACTGGTTGCGTTTTTCTTAATCCCTAGTAGACTAGTAGTCTTTCCGGAGAGTTCGACCGTATGCGGATGACATTAACCTCGGCAGGAAAATCGGCCCGAATATTCTGTTTGTGGTTCGCCTTATTTCTGGTCGCGAGCCCTCTTCTGGCGCAGCAGTCTGCCGTTCAACCTCCGCCAACCCTCGTCTTCATGACCGATTTCGGCATCGTCGACGATTCGGTGGCTCTCTGCAAGGGCGTCATGTACGGCATCGCGCCCAACCTCCGCATTGTCGATCTCACGCATCAGGTAAATGCCTTTTCGATTCGAGACGGCGCTCGCTTTCTGTTTGGCGCCACGCCCTACTTCCCGGCCGGAACGGTATTTGTGGCGGTCGTCGATCCCGGCGTCGGCAGTTCGCGCAAGGCTGTGGTGGTGAAATCGAAACGCGGGCAATTCTTCGTGCTGCCCGACAATGGTCTGATGACGATGGTCGAAGACCGGGATGGCATTGAAGGCATTCGCGAGGTCACCAACCCCGATTGGATGGTCGGCGCCAAAATTTCCTCCACCTTCCATGGCCGCGATATTTTTTCTCCCGTCGGCGCCCACATCGCGCGCGGCGACGATTGGACCCAGGTCGGACCCGTAGTCAAGGAACTGGTGCGGCTCGATCTGAAGCCCACAACTGTGGACGACAAGGGTCTGACAGGAGAGGTGATCGCCCTGGATGGTCCGTTCGGCAACCTGATCACGAACATCAGCGCCGACGATTTTCTGAAGCTCGGCTATCAGCGCGGCGATAAGTTGAAGGTCACGATCCGAGGGCGCGAAGTCGAGATGCCGTTCGTCAGGACGTTCAGCGATGTGCCGCTCAAACAGCCACTGCTGTTCATCGATTCGCGCGGACGAGCCAGCTTTGCCCTCAACCAGGCAAGTTTCGCAGCGGCGTACAGCATAAATCCGCCGCAACCGGTGTTCATACCCCGCAAGGGACATTGAGTTCGAAACGGGTTCAAAGCACGATCTCGAAAAACGATTGCAAACAAGATTTCACGCGAGGGAAGCCATCATGCATAGAAGCAGCACTAATCAACGAATACCAGCAATCTCGATCCTGACCATCGCCGCAGCGGCGCTATTGCTAATCACCACATCCGCATCGGCGCAGAGCTTTCGCGGATCCATCCGCGGCACGGTAACCGACCCGAGCGGCAGCGTAATCGCCGGAGCGAAGGTCAGCGCAAAAAATATCAATACCGGCCTGCAACGCGAAGCCACCACCGGCCAGGACGGAGCCTACGTGCTCGCCGAATTGCCCGCCGGCGAATACACCGTGAGCGCAGAATCGTCCGGACTCTCTCCGACCGCCCAGAATGTGCAAGTCAATGTCGGCCTGGACACAACGGCGAACTTTGATCTGACCAAGGTGCAGCAGCGACACGAGCAGTTGACCGTAACCGAAGAAGCGCCGCTCGTGGAAGCGAGCCGCGACGTACTCGGTGAAGTCGTAGACCGCGAGCTCGTAGTCGACTTGCCGCTAAANNCAGAGCGGATTCGGACAGTTCTCCATCAACGGCAACCGCGACCGCTCCAATAACTACACGCTGGATGGGACCGACAACAACGACCCATTCTTCAATAATTCGGCGCTCAACCAGACCGGCATTGGCGGCGCACCGGCCTCTCTGCTCCCGATTGACGCCATCCAGGAATTCAACCTGCAGTCCCAGTTTCCCGCTGAATACGGACGGAATAGCGGGTCCGTAGTGAACATCATCACGAAGTCGGGAACCAACCAGTTGCACGGTTCGGCGTTCGAGTTCCTTCGTAACGACGCCATGGACGCGAGGAATTATTTCAACCGCGAGCCGGCTCTGAAGTCGGCCTTTCGCAACAATCAGTTTGGGGCCTCGTTGGGCGGGCCAATCATCAAGGACAAGACTTTCTTTTTCGGAGCCTACGAAGGTCAGCGGGAACGCGTCGGGTCGGATTTCACGTTCCCTGTGCCGACCGACACAAGTACTGTGGGCGGACAAAGCGTGCCGAACCAGGTCGAACTCGCACAGGAAATTGCGGCCACCAATCCAGCGGGATTTACGCCGAGCCAGGCTGTCACCAATCTCTTGAACCTTTTCCCGCAGCCGACCGGCTTTAACGGTGAGTCTGGCACGGTTCCTGGCACGGTAGCTGACAAGAACAACGTAAACAGTTTGATTGCCAAGATTGATCACCAACTCAGCTCCCACTATCAACTCACCGGCCGTTACGCATTTGCCCAGAGCTACCAGGTATTCCCACTCGGTGGTCTGGGCGGCGGCGCGGCGTCCCGGCTGCCGCAATTCGCGCAGACTTCGCCAACGCGGATCCAGGTCGTATCGGCCAGCCTGCTGTCCACTCTGAGTGCAAACAGGATTAACGAAGTCCGTTTCGGATACAGCCGGTATCGCACATCGTTCAGCACGGAAGACGCTCAGTTCGATCCGAATACGCTCGGTTTCAACTTCGGAACCGGCCAACCGAGTCTGCCGGAGATTGACTTTGGCGGGGTATACGACAATCTGGGCGCGACTGGCTACAGCATTCCGCGCGGGCGAACAAGCCAGAGCTTTCAGATTCTCGACAACTTCACGTGGGTGCGCGGCCGTCACACCGTGAAGTTTGGCGGTGAATACCGCCGGATCAGCGTGGACAGCTTCGATAACAATCTGTCCCGTGGACAACTGGAGTTCGGGTCCTCGACCTTTGCGGGTGCCCCGGGCAGCGGAACTTACTGCCCACTAACGGGCAGCGATGAGACCTATTGCAGCGATCAGGCAGTTACAACCCTGGCCAATCTCTACTTAGGAGCTCCTTACAGCTCCCTGGCGAATTACGGAAACACGCAACGCACGACTTACAACAATGGCTTGAGCTTCTTTGCGCAAGATGACTTCCGCGTCGCTCCTACCTTTACAGTTAATCTTGGTTTGCGCTGGGAGTACTTTGGACCGATCAGTGAGGCGCACAATCTGCTGTCGAACTTGGGCACGGACGGCAACCTCGCCATGGAGGGCACCGATGGCGTGAACGGAGCCTACGCAAGGGACCTGAACAATTTCGGTCCCAGGATTGGTTTTGCCTGGAATCCGCGGCCTAACACCGTCGTTCGCGGCGGATACGGCATGTACTATGACTACGTTCCGCAGGACTTGCTGATCGCCAACTTCACAACTTCAGCGGGCCTGACGCAAAATCCCATCGGTCCTTCCCCTATCTACCCATACCAGTTCAATTCCGGAGCCTTCAATGGAAGCGCACCAGGGCCGATTTTTACGCTTTCTACTCCGCCTTGCGCCTACGCGTGCGACATTTTCGTTACCCCCCGGAACTTCGTTACTCCTTACGCTCAGAACTGGAACTTCAATATCGAGCAGGAACTCTCGAAAGCGTTCGCCCTGCAGATCGGCTATGTCGGAAGTAAGGGAACAAAGCTGGTTCGCTTACTTGACTTGAATCAGGCTAACTCCCTTGGTAACCGGCCCAATCCAAACTACGGCGCGATTGACTCCCTTTCCACCGTAAGTGCTTCAACTTACCATGCCCTGCAAACCACGCTCCGTTCCCGTAGCTGGCACGGACTGACAGGGTTTGCTGGTTATACCTGGTCCAAATCGCTGGATGATGCATCGGATGGCATTGACTTCAACTTTTCCACGGTCGCGTTCCCGCAAAATTCATACGACCTGCACGCCGAGCACGGCCCGTCAAATTTCGACGCCCGCCATCGCTTCACTGCTGCCTTCACCTATGATGTGCCCAAACTAGAGCATTTTTTGTATCACT
>PLIC01000135.1 GCA_003139995.1 Candidatus Acidiflorens stordalenmirensis
AGATAATGTCTACGAAAATTGCTCGTCATATCCTATATTAGATTCAACATCGGGTTAATCGAGTATTAAATTTACCTATCCTAATCATCACAATAACTTGCAGCTGAAGCCGCAGGGCGGATATTGCCCACCGCGAGCTTTCGGCGTAACCTGACCCTGTAATCATTATTTATTGACGAACACCGAAAGGCCTGCCATGCCGAAAAGCAAGAGCGATCATCTTCTCAATGATTCCGACCGCGGAAAGGGTTCTCAGGAGCCTGACGAACGCGGCCAAAGCGGCAACAACTCCATGAAAGACCAGCTTGGGCACCGTAACCCCGACCCCATGGTGGACGGCGCCGATACCGATTTCCCTGAGCCCGGCCACAGCCCCGAGCACTCCTTCGAGGGAGAGTTGAAAAAAACCAGCTAGAGTGCGTTTCATAAATGGTTTGGGTAGGGCACGGCTTCAGCCGTGCCGCTTAGAGACACAAGAACTGCGGGCTTTAGCCCCTGAGGGCCAGACATCACGCCCTGCGAATCATTTGGGGGGCCAGCCGAAGAGGTTCGACTCCGGCAGGATCGATCGAGAGCGCTGACTCAACTCTGAGTCCTGACCATCTCCTCGAACATCTTAGTTGTCTGGCGTTCCGTGTTTCCATCGGCATTTCCATAAACTAGAATTCATGAGGGAAAAATTATGTCGCGAATGAAGGCTGTCCAAGTCGGCAAAGCCGACGGCAATCTCGAACTCGTCGAAAGAAACATTCCCGATCCCGCCCGCAGCCAGGTCAGGATCAAAGTCGAAGCCTGCGGCATCTGCCACAGCGACGTCTTCGTTAAGGAAGGCCATTGGCCCGGCCTCCAGTATCCACGCGTTCCCGGACACGAAATCGCCGGCCGCATCGACGCTGTCGGCCCTGAAGTTGCCAACTGGAAACCCGGCCAGCGCGTCGGCGTCGGATGGCACGGCGGCCATTGTTTCACCTGCGATCCCTGCCGCCGCGGCGATTTCATTAACTGCCAGTTCGAAAAAGTTACCGGCATCAGCCATGATGGCGGTTACGCGGAATACATGGTTGCGCCCGCCGAGGCCGTCGCCGCCATCCCAGATGATCTCCCCGCCACCGAGGCCGCGCCGCTGCTTTGTGCCGGCATCACGGTTTTCAATGCGCTTCGCAACGCCGGCGCGCGCGCTGGCGATCTAGTCGCCGTTCAAGGCATTGGCGGACTTGGCCATCTCGGAATTCAGTATGCGCGCCAGATGGGCTTCCGCACTTTCGCCATCGGCCGAGGTAAAGACAAAGAAGCCCTGGCGCGAAAACTTGGGGCCGCTCACTACGTCGATTCTGCCGCTGGCGACCCGGCCGTAGAACTGCAGAAGTTCGGAGGCGCCCGCGTCATCCTCGCCACTGCGCCCGATGCGAAATCCATCTCCGCGCTGGTGAATGGACTTTCGATCAACGGCAAACTGGTGATCGTTGGCGCCAGCCCCGATCCCATCACCGTCACTCCTCTCCAGTTGATCGCTGGCCGCAAGGCGATCCAAGGCTGGCCGTCGGGAACCGCCAAAGACTCCGAAGACACTTTGCAGTTCAGCGTGCTCTCCGGAGTCCGCCCAATGATCGACCGCTATCCGCTCGAAAAGGCCGCCGAAGCGTACGATCAGATGATCAGCGGCCGCGCGCGCTTTCGCGTGGTGCTGACCATGTAGCTCGTGTGGAAAAGTTCGTGTGGGGACGGGGCTCTGCCCCGTCCAGCGTTGCGTAGGGACGGCCGCCCTCGGCCGTCCGAGCCGAGCGCAGCTCGGCGGTTGGCCCCGGCCTCAGCGACTCTGGATTCTCTATGAACAATTTGCTGTGACCGAGCGCAGACTCCGGCCTCGCGATCGCCGCGCTCCCTGGGACACCGGAAGCGAACGTGCGCCAGGTTCTAAGCCGCTTGACCCAGCCGCGTTTTTTGCGCGGACAATACGCTCATGAACGAAGAAGACTCTTACGAAGAAGACGCACGCCCGCCTGATGAACCGCAACCACCGAAGAAGTCCGGACGTTCAGGGCCCGAATCACGCGGCAAAGACGTTAGGCCTTCACCTAGACCAGCTGAAGGCTCGACCAGAAAACCGAACGTACGCAGGACTAGACGCCAGACTAGACGATCCGGCAGAAAGTAAAGCCGCGAGCCGATCCCGAGCGGGGCCGGTTCAATTCTCGTCATCTGTCCGAGCAGCCGTCTACTGCAGCTCTTCCATGCACTTTGCCAGCACTTCCCTGCTCGGGCGTGTCACCGATTCCGGCAAAGTCGCCAGCGGCTCATCCGTAACGTTCAGCATGTCGATAAAGCTCGGCGCCTTGGCATTGATGTAGAACACGCCGGTCAGCACTTCGCCTTTCGCATGTGATTCCATCAGCCGGCTCACCGCCTGGATCTTGTCCGTCGGATCGTACTCCCGCTCCAGCTTTCGCAACCGCAAACTCGACCCATCGTGCATCGTAACTTCAAACGTCGTCCCCGGATCGTAGTCGACGGTGATCTCCTCAAACGCTGGCACAAAGCTGACTTCATGCAGTGGCTCTTCGTGCGCCTGCATGTACTTATACGACTTAGTCGAGCCCTCGTGGTCGTTGAAGGTCACGCACGGAGAAACCACGTCCAGCATCACCGTGCCGTTGTGAGCGATGGCCGCCTTGAGCATGGTGTGAAGTTGCCGTTTGTCGCCGGAAAACGACCGGCCCACAAACGTTGCACCGAGCTGAATCGCCATGGCGCAGGTATCGACCGGAGGCAGATCGTTCACCACGCCACTCTTCAGCGTTGACCCCAGATCGGCGGTCGCGGAGAACTGGCCTTTCGTCAGCCCATAAACGCCGTTGTCCTCGATAATGTAGATGATCGGCAGGTTGCGCCGCATCAGGTGAACAAATTGCCCGGCGCCAATCGAAACCGTGTCGCCGTCGCCGGTGACACCGAGCGCAATCAGGTTCTTGTTAGCCAGCATCGCTCCCGTCGCAACCGAAGGCATGCGCCCGTGCACGGAGTTGAAACTGTGCGACCGGTTCATGAAGTAAGCCGGACTCTTCGACGAGCATCCGATGCCGCTGAACTTCGCGACACGCTCGGGCTTCACGCCCATTTCATACATCGCGTCAATGATGCGTTCGGAAATCGCGTTATGCCCGCAACCGGCGCAAAGCGTCGTCTTCCCGCCGCGATAGTCGATAACTTGCAGCCCGATCCGGTTAGTCTTCGGAGTAGGAGTTGGAGTAGGAACTGGAGTAGGAGCAGCTATAGGCGCGTTAGTGGGTGTGTTCCCCATGTTACTTGCCCTCCATCATCATGAACTCGTCGGTCACCGACCGCGCGTCGATTGGCAGTCCGTGGACATGGCAGATCGACCGCAAGCGCGGCGTCAATTCCGGCTTGATGTCGAGCTTCAGCAGGCTGGCCATCTGCCCGTCGCGGTTTTGCTCGACAACATAAATGCGGTCGTGCCGCTCAATAAAGTCGTAAACCTCCCGCGTAAACGGATACGACAGCACGCGAAGATAGTCCGTTTCCACCCTGTGCTCTTTTGACAATTGATCGCGCGACTCGACGATCGCCCAGTGCGACGTGCCATAACCAACGATTCCGATCTTCGACTTGCCGCCGCCCATCAGTTCCGGGCGCGGAACGAACGACCGAGCGGTCTCGAACTTCTTATTGATCCGCTCCATGTTGCGTTCGAAATCGTCGGGACGCTCGCTGTACTGCCCCTTTTCATTGTGTCCGCTGCCGCGCGCAAAATACGCCGCAGCCGGATGATCCGTGCCCGGCAGCGTGCGATAGCCGACGCCATCGCCATCCACATCCTTGTAGCGGGCAAACCCGCCCAATTTCTCCAGATCTGCCTTACTCAGCACCTTTCCGCGATCAATCGGCTTGTCGGGATAAGGAAACGGGTCCGACATCCAGTTATTCATCCCCAGGTCGAGGTCCGACATGACAAACACCGGCGTCTGAAATCGCTCCGCCAAATCAAAAGCATCCTGCGCCATCGTGAAGCACTCGTTGACCGAATTCGGAAACAGCATGATGTGGTTGGTGTCGCCGTGGCTGAGAAACGCCGTCGAGAGCACGTCGCCCTGCGCAGTTCGCGTAGGCAAGCCGGTCGATGGCCCGACGCGCTGAATGTCCCAGATCACCGCCGGAATTTCCACGTAATACGCCAGCCCCGTGAACTCCGCCATCAGCGAGATGCCCGGCCCGGCCGTCGCAGTCATCGAGCGCGCGCCCGCCCAAGCCGCCCCGATCACCATGCCAATCGCCGCCAGTTCGTCTTCGGCTTGCACGATGGCAAAAGTCGCCTTGCCATCCGGCCCGACGCGGTGTTCCTTCATGTACTCAATCATCGTCTCGACCAGCGATGACGACGGCGTGATCGGGTACCAAGTTACCACGGTACAACCGGCAAACATGCATCCCAGAGCGGCGGCGGAATTGCCGTCCACGATGATCTTGCCTTTCGTCTTGTCCATGCGCTGGATGTAGAACGGATCGCGCTTCTTCAAATTCGCAGCGGCATAATCGTGGCCCGCCTTGGCAGCCGCCAGGTTCAAGGTCGCCGCTTTTACTTTTTTCGAGAACTGCTTGCGGACCGCCTTCTCGACCTCGGCAAAGTCAATCTCAAGCAACTGCGCCGCGACCCCAACGTAGATCATGTTCTTGATCAGCTTGCGCAGCTTGGCTTCCGCACCCACCGACGCCGCCAGTTTGTCGTAAGGCACGGCGTAATAAATCAAATCGTCGCGCACCTTATCGAGCGCCAGCGGCTCGTCGTAGAGCACGGCCGCTCCCGCCGTCAGCGTCTTCACATCGTCCTGCGCCGTCTCCGCATTCATCGCGATGAGCAGGTCGATCTCCTTTTTGCGCGCGATGTATCCATCTTTATTGGCGCGGATCGTGTACCAGGTCGGCAGCCCGGCAATGTTCGATGGAAACAGGTTCTTCCCGGATATCGGCACGCCCATCTGAAAAATGCTGCGTAACAAAACTGTGTTGGAACTCTGCGACCCGGAGCCATTCACCGTAGCAACCTGAATGCTCATGTCATTAACAACGACGACACGCCTTTGTCCTGGTTGGCCGGACAATTCCTGGGGCACGACATCCGTAGTGGCCATCCCTGTGCCTTCCTTAGTCTTAAACGTGCAAAGTATTTGACCGGGCAAACCCCGTCGCCCGCAAGTCTAGCGGAGTGAAGAGAGAAAACTGTTTATTATAATACGCGTCCGAAAGCGCTTGGGGGTAATCAAAAAAGCAATAGGTCGAGTGGCCCAGGCCGGATACTACTTGATTGCGGCGAGGGACTTCACGTTGTCATGTGGCGAAATCCGGCTCACATACCCCAGCGCGCCTGGAGTGGCCGCTACGTATTCGATGAGCGCCGATTCGGAATCGAATGCCCTGGGCATGGCGCCCTGCCCGGTAAATACCGCCTTGCGCCATTGCGCTCGGAAGTCGCCAGGGCTTTCGCCAAGGTGGTTTTTCAAAAACACTTCGTGCACTGCTCCACCCTTTAACGTGACCGGCACGGCATGGGAGCCGTCAGCGAATCTGGTTTTCTCTCCCATGAAGATGGCGTGCAGATCGGCATCTTTGATTTCCGAAATCTGCACCCCCTTGTTAGCAATCAACACCACATCCTGGGCACTGGCCGCGGACCAGCAACCGAGGAAACCCGCCAGGAGGACCAACCAACGAGTTTTGCTCATGACTCTCATCTCTGCACACGCGTAAGGCATCTAGAAGCTGAAACCGATCTTGGCCGCCAACATACTCGAGTTTGGCTTTAGGCCATTGGGGTTTGTGTCGGTATAGTAACCAAGTCCAGTTCCATGCAGAAAATGGCCTTCGATCTTGCCGTAAAAATATGGGTTAAAGTCATAGCGTCCGGAGATGACCCAGTCTTTCGAGTAATTTGCCGGCTGCGTCGTGTCCAGCGCCTTATTCACGTAGTGGCTGTAATAACTTCCCACCTGAAACTTTTTCAAGAGTCGATAGCTCCCCATTGCGAACCAGGAGCGCTCATCATAAGAAAGTGGAATCGCTGCCGGTCCAACCGTCAAAATCGCATAGAACGGATCTCTGTGGTATTCTCCTGCGAAGTAGAACTTTCCTTTTGTGAACTGGGCATACTGCGCGCTTATGAGAAAGGGTGGTGCGTGGACGCTACCCCCGGGCGCTGTCCCGTCCACGGCGAGCACATCTGCACTGGACCCAATGGTCAACCCTCTCAAAGGGGTGTCCCAGCGCAGATCGCCGCCGTAAGTCTTGCCTCCCGGAGGAGACGTGAACACAAGTCCGTACTCAGCGGACTGTTCGAGGTATCCGCCATTCAAATCCAAGTTGTTATATCCGGCGTACCCGCGATACTGCAGCTTTCCGGCGCGCCTGCCAAGGGTCAGATCGCCGTACACTTCACCACCCAAGTGCGACAAGTAAAAGCTCTTGTTGTCGATCGGGTAAGCGCCTTGTGGCAGGAGTATCCAAAGGAAAACGGCATCCACATCCTGGGAATCGTTGAACAATCCAAGGGGAGTCTTGACTTTGCCGGCTCGAATTCCAAAGTGATCGTTGAATCTGTAGTCTCCCGATGCCCAATCGATCAGAACATTCGAGCCGCCGAGATCTCCCAGTTGGTACATGTGCAACTGGATTCCGACACGCAGCTTATCGGTGAGTGAATCCGAGACGCTCACGGCGCCGTCCGTCCACTGCACGCTGCCATCGCTCGATTTCATGGTCAAATAATTGTTATTGGAACTGAAGAGGAAACCCTGGGTGACAAACCCGTGGATCTCAATACCGGCCAAGTCCTGTGCGTACAAACTGCTCGCGCTGATGCAGACAAGAAACAACAGCGGCATTCGTCGAGCCATAGACCGTTCTCCTGACTCCTTCACTATCGGCGTTTCCGTGCTGCCGCTTTAACACGCAAATAGGTAATCGGTGATAATAGAAAGAGAGTCCCAACCACGGGAGATAGCACGGGAGATAGAATGACAGGTGCCTCTAAGCTCGATTTCACCGGCAACCGCGCCGCCGTTGGCCCTCAGAACGCCGGCCCACAGAACGTCGGCGCAAGAAACGATAACGCGCAAAACTGCAACGTGGCTCTGGTTGGCTTCGGAACGGTCGGTAGTTCCGTGGCGAGAATTCTTTGCGAGCGCTCTAACACCCACCTGCGCCTGACGCACATTCTCAATCGCAACGTGGAGCGGAAGAAAGTGGACTGGCTCCCGCCCTCGGTGCAGTGGACGGAGAATATCGACGACATTCTATCTTCCGGCGTGGACATTGTGGTCGAGGTAATGGGCGGACTTCAGCCCACCGAAGACTGGATACGGCGCGCGCTCGAGTCGGGTAAATCCGTGGTCACCGCCAACAAGCAGTTGATCGCGAATTGCGGCCCCGAACTGATCAGCCTGGCCCGCCAGATGAAGCAGCAAATCGTTTTCGGCGCGTCGGTCGCGGGCGGCGTGCCGGTGATTTCCGGATTGCATGAAGGATTGGCCGGCGATGAACTGTTCAAGGTCTGCGGCATTCTCAACGGCACCTGCAACTACATTCTCAGCCAGATCGAGGCGAACGGCATTCCCTTCGCCACCGCTCTGCGGGAGGCACAGAAGCTGGGCTTCGCCGAGGCCGATCCCACAGAGGACATCGACGGCCTGGACGCGCGGGCCAAACTCACTATCCTGGCGCGGGTCGGACTGCACTGCAACGTCAGACCTGAGAGCATCGTAGCTCGCTCGATTTCAAAGATCGACTCGGTTGATTTTGAATACGCGCATCAGCTGGGTTACACGATTCGCCAGATTTCCTGGGCCGAGTTGAAAACCGAGTCGAACACTACGTCGAAAGGCGACGAGTTGTTTGCCGCGGTCCAGCCGGCATTGGTCGAACTCGCATCGCCCTTGGCGCGAGTCGAAGGCAGCCAGAACCTGGTAATGGCGACCGGAACTTATGGCGGCGAAACCGTCTTTGGAGGCCACGGCGCAGGCGGACATCCAACCGCCGTCGCGGTCTTGTCCGACATTTTGGCGATCGCTCGCTCCAAGCAAACCGGGACGAGTTACTCCGGACAGCCGGTCGAGAAAACGCCCACCGTCACCGCTGATTTCACTACCAAGCACTATCTGCGCTTTTTGGTAAAGGACCGGCCGGGCATCATCGCAAGCCTCGCCACAATTCTCTCCCAGTGCGGCATCAACATCGACTCGGTGCTGCAGAAACCGGGCTGCCCGAAATCACACCTGCCCTTTCTGATTACGCTGGAGGAATGCCAGGCGTCGCTGGTGGAAAAGGCATTAGAGCGGATCAACTCGCTCGATTTCTTGGTACAGCCGTGTTCACATTTGCCGATTGTGTAGGAGGGACCTTGACAAACTCAGCAGCAACATATCGACTGCGGGACGGTTTAGTTCGCCTGGTTCTAGATTTTCCCCACTTATTGCAATTGGGGCGATTCAGGCGCGGATTGGGCCAGAGACGCGCGATCCGGATTGTTACTCCTGTTCTGCCCCTGCTGGCTATTCTCCTCTTTACGTTCGGCGCCGTAGCATCGGCGAGCGCATCCGCAAAGCATGTCAGCCCGAAAAAACGCCTGTACGCCCCTTATCTTTTCATCATCGCACCAGACATAAGCGCGCCAAACAGCAACGCGCCAGACATAAGTTCGGCAAACAATGACATGGTGAAGATCTCCCAGGAATCGGGCATCAAGCGGTTCACGCTGGCATTTCTGGTGAGTTCAGGACAAGACTGCCAAGCCGCGTGGTTCCCCAATCTGCCGCTCGTCCAGGAGAACGCCATCGCCGGCCAAATCAGCCAACTGCGAAAAGCGGGAGGCGATGTCATCCTCTCGTTTGGTGGCGAAGGCGGACTTGAACTTGCTCAAACGTGCAAAGACGTACCCAGCCTCCAGGCCCAATACCAGGCGACGATCGACAAGTACAAGGTTCGCATGCTGGACTTCGACATTGAATCGTCCGCCATCAAGGATCCCGCTTCTGTCGACCGTCGCAACCAGGCATTGGCCAACTTGCAGGCGGCGAACCCCGGCCTTCTCATCTCTTACACGCTTGCCGTGCTGCCGGCAGGACTGGTGGCGAATGGCATCGACTTGCTGAAGAATTCGCTCTCCCACGGGGTAAGAATCGGCAACGTAAATATCATGACCATGGACTACGACACCACCTTCGACCCGAATGCCATGGGGCAGCACGCGATTGATGCGGCGAACGCCGCGCTCAAGCAGCTGCAATCGCTCGGCATAGACGCTCCGCTTGGCCTTACGCCGATGATCGGGATGAACGATGTCTCACCGCAAGTATTCACTCTGGAGGATGCCGGCAAGATGTTGCGCTACGCGAAATCGAACGGCCGCATTCGCCGCATCGCCATGTGGTCAGTGGCGCGCGACCGGCCCTGCGCCGGCGTACAGGGCGTGACGGGCGATTGCAGCGGAGTGCCGCAAAAGCCGTTTGCCTTCTCTCAGGTTTTCGAGAAGTTCTAACGCGATGCTTCTTCTTCTGGAGTGACCGTAGCCATGAGCTCGCGCTCCTTACGCTTCCACCTGGAAGAACTGCGCCATGTTGCGGAATTTCTTGTAACGGGTTTCGAGCAAATCGGCGACTGGCAGCCGCCTTAACGCGGCTAAGTGCTGCCGCAATGCTGCGTCAAGCAACTCCGCTGCCTGCGCATGGTCGGTATGCGCGCCGCCGGGAGGTTCCGGGATGATGGCATCAACGCAGCCAAGATCGTTCAAATCGTTCGCCGTGATCTTCATGGCTTCCGCCGCCAGACCTTTCTTGCTGGCATCGCGCCACATGATCGACGCGCATCCCTCCGGCGAAATCACCGAGTAGACCGAGTTTTCCATCATCAACACGCGGTCGGCCACGGCAATCGCCAGCGCGCCGCCGCTGCCGCCCACGCCAATGATCGTGGCAATGATGGGCACTTCCAGCCGCGCCATCTCCAGCAGGTTGCGGGCGATGGCTTCCCCCTGACCACGCTCTTCGGCGTGCAGTCCCGGATAGGCGCCATCGGTGTCCACGAACGTAAGAATCGGCCGCTTGAATTTCTCGGCAATCTTCATCACCCGGAGCGCTTTCCGATATCCTTCCGGGTGAGACATGCCAAAGTTTCGATACACGCGCTGTTTCGCGTCGCGCGCTTTCTGCTGGCCCACAATCAGAACTTCCTCGCCGTGAAAGCGAGCCATGCCGCAAACAATCGCCGGATCGTCGCGGAAGCTGCGATCGCCGTGAATTTCGCTCCAGTCGGTAAAAATGCGCTCGACATAATCCAGGGTATAGGGACGCTGCGGATGACGCGCCAGTTCCGTGCGCTCCCA
>PLIC01000138.1 GCA_003139995.1 Candidatus Acidiflorens stordalenmirensis
CGAACATGCTCGGCACACATAAAAAACCCTCTCGACCGAACCGAGAGGGTTTGCGAACTGGTTCAAGAAATTTATACGGCGCGCACGACGTTGCTTGCCTGGAACCCCTTGGGGCCTTTGAGCAGGTCGAACTCGACGGTTTCGCCTTCGTTCAGCGAGCGATAGCCGTTCTCCTGGATGGCCGAGAAATGCACGAAGACATCCTCGCCCGTGGAGCGCTGGATGAATCCGTATCCCTTCGCCCCGTTGAACCACTTCACAGTGCCCTTTTCTCTCACAAAGAAACTCCTTTCGCCTCGTTGCTAAGAATTATTTAAAAATTCTTGCTGGCGTTGCCGCGCGCGGGCGATACCACACCAACAGAAACGGCTCCCCGGCATTCCGTCGAACGGTTGCCCGCGACGAAGTACTGTGGAGCCGCGAAAACGAAAGCGCGATATCCGACTGCTGACACAGAAACGTCAATCCTGCTACGCACTCGCCAACCGGGTCCGGGTGGCGAGCAGAAGATAATAACAGGAAGATTCCAGTTGGCAAGAGCGAAGTTGCTGAAAACAATTCAAAAACGGATATGACCCATGGATCAATCGAAAGGCATGCAACCGGCGGGCCTCGACGGAAGGCTGTAAGTATTTGATAATATTTGAGAAACCAGTGTCGTCGATCATTCCCATCAAGCTCCCCGACAAAGAAGGCGCGATCGAGTACAGCGCTGCTCCGGCCGAGGGCGCGTTGCGCTCCACCGTGCGCTATCTGCTCCGGATCGAGGTGCACACCTTTGCTTTCTCCGTTGCCGCCAACGCTATTCTGTCGTTCTTCCCGTTCCTCCTGTTGTTGATGACGCTGATCCGGTACGTCTTTCATTCCCATGTAATGTACGGCGTAGTCGAGAGCCTGTTGCGCGACTATCTTCCGACCGGCCAGGAATTCGTGATCCGAAACCTGAATGCGCTGGTGGGCACGCACCATCGGGCGAAAGTGTTCTCGCTGGTCATGCTGCTGATTACTTCCACCGGAATTTTTCTGCCGCTCGAAGTTGCGCTGAACCGCGTCTGGGGGTTTCGCAACAACCGCTCGTACCTGAGAAATCAGTCGATGTCGCTCGGGCTGGTCTTTGCCTGCGGATCGCTCGCCCTCCTTTCGGTAGGATTGACCGCCGGAAACGTTGCCGTCCTGAAGAGTGTGCTGCACGGCTATGGCGCCTGGTATGTGCAACTGGTGGGCTTCGTGAGCATGAAGATCTTTTCGATCGGAGCCAGCATCGCCATCTTCTTTCTCGTTTACTGGCTGTTGCCGAACGGCAAGGTTTCGGCCCAGGGAGTCCTGCCGGCGGCGGTGATCATGGGATTGCTCTCCGAGCTACTGAAGTACGTTTATATCTTCGCCCTGCCCCGGCTGAATTTCGCGGAGGTGTATGGGCCGTTCGCCATCTCGGTCAGCCTGATGTTCTGGGCGTTCCTGTCGGGAATGCTGCTGCTGACGGGGGCGCATCTGTCGGCAAGAAAGCTGCGCATGTGATGAATTGGCGCCGAAGGAGTCCGTTCTCTAGCCCGGAAGAGGCCGCCAGCCACATGGTAGAACTCCTCGCCAAGGAGGCAGAGAGCGCGGGAACGCCATTAACTGATCAGGAAAAAGAAATCCTTCTTCAGGCCAGTTCCGAATCGCCATTTTCGGTTGCGGAAGACTTGCGACAAAAGGCGAAGGTTCTGATCAGGAGGATATTCGAAGCCGAAGCTCCCGACGAATTCGATAGGGAACCCAAGAGCTTCTCCGACTCCCTGCTAGTAGCAGGTGACAGAGGCTACTCAAACGTAGTCGCTCTGGCCGAGGAAGTCTCCCGTGAAATTAGAGAGGCCGCGTATCCACAGCAGCACGGTTGGAGATTTGCCAAAGACCGCATGCAACTCGTCGGCTGCGGCATTCTTGTGGTGCTTCTGATGTTCGTAGTGGTCATTGTCGCTGGCATTGTCTTCCACTGGAAGTAATTGCTTGCGGACGAGATGAATCAGGATTTAACGGCGCGGATTCTCAACCCCGAGATCGCAAATTACAGATTCTGCAATTTCCATCTCGTTGCGGACTGTGGAAACGCCGCCGCTACTGCCCCGTCCCGCCGCCGTTTCCGCGCAGGCTGGCCGTTTCGAGTCCCGATTCCGACGTCGCTTCGAGCACCTCATCCCAAAACGAAGTATTCGGATCGACCGCGGCCACCCCGATCTGACCTTCCGCCGGAGTCCCCTCGCCCCCGACCCGCGCGACTCGAAACTGTTCCTTCTTGCGTCCGCGGGCGAGAGAAATTATGTCGCCCTGCCCAAGCATCCCGTGGACGCCATCCAACAGCGCTCCGCGCCGGCTTATATTGACCGTCATCACTCTCTGACCCAGTGGACGGCCGCTGACGTCGGTCCCGGTAAGCAGCACCGGCAACGCGATAGCAATGCGCGGGTGGCGGCGCTTGCCAAGCCGCTGCGCGCGCAAATCGTTCAGAAACCGCTCCGCGGTCAACGACGCGCCCTCGCGAATCAGTTCCAGGAGCGGGTCGGGCGATTCGTCGTCGAGCGCCGCGTCGGACGCCGGATTCGGCGCGGCGTGCTGGCCTTCTTTCCTGCCAACGAAAATTTTCGGAACCTCGCGATTGCTCATCAGCCGGCCGATCAGTTCCTCCACTCGCGCCCGCTGATCCTGCCCTTGCGCTCGCGTGAACTCGACTCCCATTCCCGTTTGCCCGTGAGACACTCGCACCACCCCGTCCAGCAGACACTCCGTGTCCAACGCCCGAACGCTCAGCAATACCGGAGTATCGGCGGGAAATGGCGCAGCCGTCTCCAGATAGCAGGCGCCAGCGCTGATATCGGTCAGGCGCCAACGTCGCGAACGAGCCAGCTTCGCCGCCGCGCCCGGCGCTTGATCTGGCCGCTGCTGCTCTACGGCAGGCGATGGGCTCTCCTCGATCTTCCAATCCGAAGGCGCGTACTCGATTCCCCAGAAGTTGCCGGGAACGTCGAGTTCCAGGCCGATCAGCCAGGTCTCGGGATCGCCGCCCAGTGGAACCACCTCCGCCACCTGCGCCGTGGTGTGCCGTTTTGCGGAAACGATTTCCAGCCGCACTTGAATGCCGTGCGCCAGCTCTCGTGAAACGATCAGCCCGCATCCGTGCGCGTTCACCAGCGTGGTGTTGCACTGTTCGGAAAACGGCGAGGCAGCGTCGAGGCTGGTCACCACCACCGGAACTTCCAGCGGCAGTCGCGTGCTGCGCCGAATGGCGTGCTGTGTTTTTTCCGAAGGGCCCATAGAGTTAGCAGGCAGAACGTTCTTCGGCCTAAAAATGTCGATTTGAGAACCAGAAACGATTTGAAACCCAGTGCCTTTAGCTCCGGCAACAATTGTCCACGAACCATGCTAGATCACCAGAAAGCCCCGGGCACGGAATTTCGCCGCCCCGGTTTCCAGTTAGACACTAGGACCCCGTGGCGATACTGGGAATATTGTCATCCCCAGCGAAGCGACTGATCTGCAGTCTGCCGCAAATGCAGATCCCTCGCTTCGCTCGGGATGACAATCGATGAAAGGGAACCTAAGCCGAACCCCGCAGCTACCCGTTCTTGATCGCCGTATCGGGCGCCTGAAAGGCGGCCTTGTGACTACCGTCGCAGAAAGGCCGGGTGGTGGAAGCGCCGCAGCGGCACAGCGAGAACCCCGTCTTGCCCGTCAGGTCATACTTGTTGCCATCGGCGTCCACCATCTCGATAACGCCGTTGGGATCGTCTACGCGCAAAGGACCGTTCTTGCGCACCGTAATCGTGACTTGCGCCATGGAACCTCCGGTGGAAATGAATCGCTTTGAAACTATCGCACAACGGAAGAAGTTGCCAGTACCCAGTTGCCAGTACTCAGTACCCAGATTAGGGCGAGGGCGCAAGACGGCGAGTGCCGCCTCTGCATTGGGTACTGGCAACTGACTACCGCCACCGGTCTACCGCTTCCCACCACAGCATCTTCGACCACTCGTCAAAAGTGGTTTTCGCCCACTCGCGGTTCGTCCACCAGGCCTCGCCGAATTGCGCCGGATCGCGCGCCGCGGCCACGTTGAACTGGTATTGCGGCAGGCGATGGCGAAAGATCGTCAAGGCGCGGCGGGTGTGAGATGCGGAGGTCACGATCAGCACCCGATGCGCGCCCAGCGGATGCAGGCATCGGCTTACATCGTCGGCCTCTGCGATAGTCGAGAAGCCGGCGATCGGGCATACCGAAACGCGGTTTGCTTCCGGAAGGCCGTTCACATATTTCTGCGCAATCTCGATCAGTGTTTGATCGTAGATCCGATCTCGCGTCTGAGCATTTATGAACGCGCGCGGCGCCACTCCCAGGCGCAGCAGCTCCAAAGCGCGAGCCGGACGGACGTTGGTCTCCCCAGCCAGCACCACAATGGCATCGGACTTTCCCGGTTCGTCCACCACCAGAAAGCGCGCCGCTTGGCTCGCGAGCGCAGCAACGACAAAGACCAGGAATAGCACAACGAGCAGCCGGAAGAATCGCATATGAGGCGTATGTTACCGCAACCCGCATGTTACTAAGGAGACCGCTGCGCGGGGGAATTTGATTACCGGAGTCATCAAGATCGCAATCGACCCTGAAACAATCGCGCGAGAATCGTACGAGAACCGCAGGTTCCACAGCTTAAGCGCGGCCTCCAATGCTAGAATTACTTCTGCCCTATGAATACTCAACTCACCGCTTCTTCCCTCTTTACCGATTTGAAAAGCCGCATCGCTGCGCGCCAGGCTCGGGTCGGAATCATCGGCCTCGGCTACGTGGGATTGCCACTGGCCCTGCTCTACAGCGAGCAGAAATTTCCCGTCACCGGTTTCGATATCGATCGGCGAAAAATCGATACCCTCGCCAGCGGCGGAACTTACATTGTCCGCATCACGCCCGGGGAGATCGGGGCGGCTAAATCGAACGGCTTCAAAGCCACGGCCGACTATTCGCAGATTACCGCCATGGACGCGATCATCATCTGCGTTCCCACTCCGCTCAACGAATATCACGAGCCCGATCTCAGTTACATCACCGACACTGCCCATGCTGTGGCGCCTTATCTCCGCGCCGGTCAGATCGTGATCCTCGAGAGCACAACCTACCCCGGCACCACCGAAGAAGTCCTCATTCCGATTCTCGAAAAGGAAAACAAAGCCGGCCTGAAAGCTTCCCGCAAAGGCGCTGCCGGCGACAACGATATCTGGGTCGCATTCTCGCCCGAGCGCGAGGATCCCGGCAACACCGAGGTGGCCCGTCACGATATTCCGAAAGTGATTGGCGGACTCGATCCCCAGGCCAGCGAAATCGCAGCCGCCCTTTACGGCTCCATCTTCCGCCGTACCGTTCCTGTCTCCTCGCCCGCTGCCGCGGAGATGACCAAGCTGCTCGAGAACATCTACCGTTGCGTCAACATCGCGCTCGTCAACGAACTCAAGATGCTCTGCATGCGCATGAACCTTAACATCTGGGAGATCATCGACGCCGCCGCCACCAAACCTTTCGGCTTCCATCCGTTTTATCCCGGGCCGGGCCTCGGCGGACACTGCATTCCGGTCGACCCGTTCTATCTTTCCTGGAAGGCAAAGGAGTTCGACTTCCGCACCCGCTTCATCGAGCTGGCCGGCGAAATCAACGTGGCCATGCCCTACAACGTGATCGCCTCCACCATNNGTGGTCAGCTATAACGACCCCTACTTCCCCTTCGTCGGCCGCGGCCGCAAGTACGACCTGCAGATGAAGTGTTCCTCGCTCGACAATCTTGGCCAGTACGACTGCGTGCTCATCGTCACCGACCACTCCGACTACGACTACAAGAAGATCGTCGACCAGGCCCAGCTGGTGGTGGATTCGCGTAACGCCACCCGCGGCATTAAGAGCGGCAAGATCGTGCACTGCTAGCGTGCTGCTAGAGGTGAACTGCTAACGTGTGGCGCGGACACTCTTGTCCGCGCGCGCTTATTCCAAAACCGGCTCCCCGCGCGGCGTGCCAGTCATGCCGCTTTTTTATGCCGACTCTTGGGTCGGTAGCGCGGCGGTCAGAACGCACCGCTTGTGCTAGTATTTCGCGTTGACCCGGAGCAGCGTCCGCGTTGCCTCCGTACTGTATGCCGATGAAAGATACACTCGGAATCTTGCTCGCCGGAGGCGCGGGCGAGCGCCTCTATCCGCTCACCCGCGACCGCGCCAAACCGGCCGTGACCTTCGGCGGCAACTACCGCATCATCGACATTACGCTTTCCAACTGCGTCAACTCCGGCCTGCGCCGCATCTACATCCTCACGCAATACAAGGCGCTCTCGCTCAATCGTCAGATCCGCGAAGGCTGGAACATTTTCGGCCATGAAATCGGCGAGTTCATCGAAATCCTGCCGCCCATGCAGCGGGTCAGTCAGAACTGGTACATGGGGACAGCCGACGCGGTCTATCAGAACATCTATTCCATCGGCTCCGAGCAGCCCAAGTACGTGCTCATCCTCGCCGGCGACCACATCTATAAAATGAATTACGAGCGCATGCTCAAGCAACACGTGGACGCCGCCGCCGACGCCACCGTCGCCACCCTGGCAATCGACCCGGACGGATGCCGCCAGCTCGGCGTCGTCGACATCGATCGCGAGAATCGCATCGTCGGTTTCCTGGAAAAACCCAAACAGACCGAGATCCGGTCGCCCTACGATCCAACGAAAATTTCAGCATCGATGGGCATCTATATCTTCAACACCGACGTGCTCATTCCCGTGCTGCTCAAGGACGCGGAGGATCCCGATTCCAGCCACGATTTCGGCAAGGATATTCTGCCCAAAATGCTGGCTGATTACCGCGTCTTCGCTTTCAATTTTGTCGACGAAAACAGAAAGGAAGCCCTCTACTGGCGCGACGTGGGCACGCTCGAAGCCTATTATGAAGCCAATATGGACCTGGTTTCGGTCTCTCCCGTCTTCAATCTTTACGATGAGCAATGGCCCATCCGCACCCACCAGCGCCAGTATCCACCGGCAAAATTCGTGTTTGCCGAGACTGGACGCATGGGCCACGCCCTCGATTCGCTGGTCTCCGCCGGCTGCATCGTTTCCGGCGGCTCCGTCCAGAATTGCGTGCTCTCTCCCGATGTGCGAGTCAACTCCTTCACCGAAATCGAGAACAGCATTCTGTTCGCGCACGTGAACGTGGGACGCAGTTGCCGCATCCGCAAAGCCATCATCGACCGCAACGTGCACATTCCCGAAGGCACCACTATCGGCTACGATGCCGAAGCCGACCGCGAACAGTACTTCGTCACCGACAGCGGCATCACCATCGTGACCCGGGACTACTCCCTGTTTGAGAACCCCGTGAGCATCGACTACTTCACCAGTGAGTAGGCAAATAGGTCTCAGGCCCCAGGCCTCAGCAGGAGCCCAAGTGGTCTGACTGAGAACTGGGAACTGAGAACTGTCTTCCGGTACACTTCTTTACTCTATGTCTCTAAGCCTTCGCCGCC
The DNA here is from genome assembly GCA_003139995.1 of Candidatus Acidiflorens stordalenmirensis. GTDB lineage: Bacteria > Acidobacteriota > Terriglobia > Terriglobales > Acidobacteriaceae > Acidiflorens > Acidiflorens stordalenmirensis. The sequence goes on from PLIC01000138.1 coordinate 7,520, forward strand.
TCTTCAAGAAAGAAAAGCAGGAGCGCCGCATCCTGCGCCAGATCGAGCGCGCCGGCGATCAATTGCAGCCCGAATATCATCGTCCCACGCCCGAGTGTCCGCACCCGGAGCGCTGGCGCATGTTCGATTCCATGACCGCCGAGGCCGAGGTGCTCGAGTTCCTGCGCACCGTCGTCACCACCATCAAGCCCGAACTGGTGGTCGAGACCGGAACCTTCAGCGGCATCAGCACGCTCTGGATCGCCGAGGGACTGAAAGCCAACGGTCACGGGCGCGTCATCACCTGCGAGTTCGACCGTGAAGTGTACGAGAACGCGAAGGCGCGAATCCAGGCTTCCGGACTCGGCGAGTGGATCGAACTGCGCAATGAGTCAAGCCTCGACATGAACGTCGAGGGCGCCATCGACCTCTTCTTCAGCGACAGCGACATGCCCATCCGCGAGCGGGAAATTCGCCGCTTTTTGCCGCAGATCAATCCCTATGGCCTGATCCTGATGCACGACGCCAGTTCGCATTTGAAGATCGTCCGCGACGCCGCGCTCAAGCTCGAACAAGACGGCCTGATCTCAGTCGTCCTCTTGCCAACACCGCGCGGCCTGGTGGTGGCGCAGAAGCGACAGGGCCGAAAGTAGAGGTTAGGAGCGAATGGATAATGCGGGGTTCTTCCCTCCTAAATACCGCGTCTCGTAAATTCGCGACCTGATCTTGGGTTGTCATCCTGAGCGCAGCGAAGGATCTCGTGTATAGCGAATTCAAATATATAGGTCCTTCCCCTTCGGCTGCGCTCAGGGTCAGGATGACATCATGGATTTATGCTACGAACTTCCGGGACAATCCCTAATGCTTCACCAAATCGTCCGCCAGCAAATGCGCCTTCTCCGCCAGCGTGCTCGCTCTCCGCAAATCGCCTTCCTGCAACGCCGAACGCGCGCCATCCATATAGTTCCGGATCTGTCCCACCGTCTCCTGCTGTTGCGCCTTCAGCGCCCGTCCCGCCAGCAGCTTTAGTTGGCCGCCGGTGGAGCCTAGCAACTGTTCCGCGTTCTGGCGCTGGCGGGCGGCTTCCGCGGGACTCATGCCGGGCGCAATCTGCGCCGCCGGCTCGCTCGCTCCGCCATGGCGGACCACAATCTTCCGCGGAGCGCCACCCGGCGCTGGCGCGGCGCGCTTGCGGCGTTTCCCGGTTCCGCTCGTCGGACCAGCATTCGTCTTTCCCTTCGCCACGCTCTCCGGCGCTTTCTTCCCCGCAGCCGGCGCGGTTTCTGCTGTCGCCTTCTCTGCTGGAGCTGCAGGCGCAGCCGGAGCCTGCCCAGCAGCATTCGCGGAGCCGGCCGGGGCCTGTTGCCGGAAAGCCATTCCCGTAGCCAGGAAACTCAGCCAAAGCGCCATCGCGAGTCCAAAGGCAAATCGCATAACGGTGCCAAAAGGATTGTTTCCCACCCTAACAAAGAACGCAAGGGTAGGCGCTCCGTCCACAGCAAAAAACCGGGGCAGCGTTTCCGCCTCCCCGGTTGGTGTTTCGGATTGAATGCAGTCTTACTCGGAGCTGCCGGCCTCAGCGGCTGCGCTGATGGATTCGTTCTCCGGTTGCAGGATGACGCCATCAAATGGAGTCGCGGCTACGAAGCGTCCGCCAATTACGATGACCCGGCGCAGCGGGAATCCGCTGTCGGGACCGCGCTGCCAGGAACGTCCGCCGTCGCGGCTCTCGAAAATCACGCCGGTCGCGTCGCTGGTGGCCAGCAGGCGCTTGTGGGTGGGATCGAAGCTGACGGAAGTGATGTCCTTGCCGGGGAGACCGTTGCCGACATGTTCCCAGGTGGCGCCACCGTCTGCGCTGCGGAACGCACCTTCGCGTGAGGCGATCATGATCTGGCCATCGGAAGCAATCGCCGCGCCGCGGATGCTGACCACATACGATGGCAGACCGGCCAGTTTCCAGGTCGCGCCGCTATCATTCGAGACCAGCACGCTGGCACGCGTGGCCGCAACCACCGTGGAACCATCGGCTCGCACCGAAACGAAATCTATCTGTGCCAGGATCTCTCCGCCTTTCCAGGTTTTGCCCTGGTCGGTACTCGAGTAGATGCCAGAAGTGGTTGCCGCCAGCCAGCGTCCGGAACCGAGCTCCAGGTCGTTGACGCGCGATTCCAGTTGCGATTTCTGGAACGTGGTTGTGGTAACCGCCTTGCGCGAACCTTTACGCGGGGTTTTCAGCGTTGACTCGAGGAGCAAAACGTTCATCGGACGCCATTCGCTGGCATTGCGCTCCAGCGAATACACACCGTGATTGGTCCCCGCAACCAGCATTCCGCTCGGGGCCTGCTTGAGCGCGAAAACGTCTTTTCCGCCGAGGCCGGCCGCTCTCTGGAACCAGTGTTGTCCGGCGTCATGGGAATAGAACACGCCGCCGTATTCGCGGTCGTTGACGACGCCAACGTAGAGCGTACTGGCATCTCTGTTATCGGCCAGAATGGCGGAAACATAACGATGCGCGTAGCCGTGATTGGAAGCGGTCCAGTTGGAGGCGCCATCGGTTGAGGCCATCACGCCGCTGCGGTCGGTGGCAAGCAGCACGCGCTTGGAATCCCGCGGATCGATGAGCACATCATTGACGACGACCTCGGGATTGCTCACACGCTTCCACACCTTGCCCAAATCGGTCGATTTCCAAAGGCCTTCGGTGGTTCCGGCGTAGATGATATTTTCGTTCGCCGGATCCTGCTTGAGGACGCGGGTGCGGCGCGCCGAAAACGGGATGCCCTGAATCTTCGTGAACAGGTTGCCCCCGTTCTCGCTCCTGTAGATTCCCGAGCAGGCGCTCGCGAAAACAACCGAGGGGTTGTCATGGTCGACGATGACCGAAAAGACATCGGAGTCGTCGATCATGCCCTTATTGATATGCTGCCAGTTGGCGCCGGCATCGGAAGTCTTCCAGGCCAGGTGCCAGGTTCCGGCATAGACGGTGTTCGGGTCTTTGGGATCGACTGCGATCGATTCAATATTCTTGATGTCGGTGGAGTTCGCGGGTGACAGGCGCTCCCAGGTATCGCCGCCATCTTTGCTGCGATAGACGCCATCGAGCGCGCCGACGACCACGACTTTGGAGTCACCCTTGTGCATGGCTAGGGCGCGGATCGATTTGCCGTGCATCGCGGGCAGCGTTTCCCAGCTGCGGCCGCCGTCTCGCGTGCGGAAGATTTCTCCGATCTGCTGGCTCGATACGCTCCACGCCGAAACATAAATGCGGTCGGAATCCTGCGGATCGATAGAGATGTGGTCGAGCACGTAATCGTCGCCACCCAGCCGCGCCAGGCGCGACCAGGTGCGTCCCGCATCGTTCGAAACAAACATCTGGCCGGTGCTGGTGCCGAGCAGGATGTGATCCGGATTGTGCGCGTCGTAAGCCAGACTGCGGGCATCGCCGCCGTCCGGACCTAACACCTGCCACGGTCCGGAGGCCAGCAGCGCGGTGCTCAAAAGACTGACAGCGAGAACCAACAAACTTGTGCGGAGAACGTTCCGTTTCCCTGTGAATTCCATGCGCGTAGATTGACCCCTGCGAACGATATTCGCCTGCGCTCACTCTAGACAGGCTAGCACGCCTCGGACAAGGTTACCGAAGGGTAGAAAATAGAAAAGCCGGCAGGGGCGAACCCCACCGGCCTTTCGTGCTCTTCCTACCTCAGTTATTCGGCCTTTTTCGCCGCTTTCTTCTTGGCTACCGGTTTCGGATGATCCGGAACCGCCTTTACCTTCGTTTCATCCACCGGGGTCGTGCTGTCGGCCTCGGGGAAGGTCGCGCCGGCCGGAACGATCCATTGTTCCGAAGTCGCCGTGCCTGCGTTTCCGGTGCGGGTCTCGATGCGGCTTGGGTCGATGTTCTGTTTCGCCTCGCCTCCCGAGATGTACGCCTTCACGTTGAGCGCGCGCTCAGCCGCCAGGTTCTTACGCTTTTCCTTCGGACCGGCGTTCCCGACGACGACCAGCTTGGCGTCTGGATCCTGCTGCAACTTGAGTGCAACATCGTCCAGCTCGGCCTTGCAGGTGTTGTCCACGCGCCAGGGCTTCTTGAGGTTGGGATACTCGCACTCGTTCACCTTGCTGGCTTGCGGTGGCGGCGGCGGTGGCGGCGGCGGGTTGTTGACTGTGACCGTGCTCGTAGTCGAGGCCGTCAAGCCGCGGGAATCGGTACAGGTTGCATTCACCGTTATCGGGCCTGCGGAAGCGCCGGTGGTGGTGAGCGTCGCGGAGTTGCCGCTGCCCGCGATGCTGCCCGCGCTGGAGGTCCAGCCGCCAACCGTGACCGTCGCGTTGTCAGGACTGGTGCAAGCGCAGGTGATGGTGGAGGGCGTTCCGGCGTCAACCGCTGCCGGACTTGCCGAGCAGGAAACCTGCGGCGGATTCAGCGGCTTCACGGTGAAATTCGCGGTGCAACTGGCCGTGTTGTTCTTCTTGGCCTTGGGATCGGTGACGGTCGCGGTGACGGTGTAGCTGCCAGCGTTGACGCCGTTAGTGTCGATGGCAGCGCCGGTGTCCTTGCCTTCGATCTTGCCCCCGTTGCTTGCCCAGGTGTAGGTGAGCGTGTGCTTGGGGTTGAAGTTGCTGGCGGCGACGGTGGCGTGCAGCGGCTCGCCAACCATGACTTCGTTGTGGTCAATGGAGCAGGCCGCCGCTACCGGAACTTCCGGAGCACCGCCAAAGTTGAACACCAGGCCGGTCGTCAGGCGGACGCCATCGAAATCCGAACGGCGCAACGAGCTATCTTCAGTCGGCACCTCGGCGGCAAAGTTTGCGTGCGCCCACTGGAAATCGGCTTCAAACAGGCGGAGCGTGACCGGTTTCCAGAGTTTCAAATCCATACCACCGCCAAGAAGCGCGGCGACGCCGTTGCTCGCATTGTTAGCCTGTGACGAGATGCGTTCGAATCCTATCAGCGTGTGCACGAAATAGTTCACCCCATCTCCACGATAGGTGAGCTTCGGTCCGACGCTGAACATGCTGACGTTGTCGTAGCTGCTGTTCCAGTTAAAGCCGTAATTGGCTTCGAGAGCCAGATTATTGGTGAAGTTGTAGGCCACATTGGTGCCGAAGCCTTTTGGCATTGAGGGCAGCTTGAGAGCGTTGGGCGGTGTGCTCTGGTCGGGGACGTTGCCGCCCGGGTTTAACCACTGATAGCCAACGAATAGCTCCCACTTGGGCACCGTGTCATCCGACAGCACAGTTGGCGCCTTGGGCGCGGTTTGTGCATTCAACAAAGATGGCAACGCAATCAGAACGAGGGCCAGGACGAGCGCGACTCTCGCGCATGTCCGGTAAGCTTTTTGACAAAGTGACATTGAGTTCCTCCGAATCGAATCCACTACAAGTTATTTCGTAGAACTGGAAAAAATAAAGCGTTACGGCACGCACAGAATAGGCTGCATCCAGGAAACACAAGATTCTACAGCAACCGGGCATTTTGCAAAAGGGGGAGAATTAGGGGCGGATCTATTTTGCCATCGTGAATCGCGGGGCGGATCTTTGCAACAAGGTGGTGCCAAAGCGATCTCAAATTGATATTCCCGCATTCCGGGCCGGGTTGCGGGGCGGCGCGCTTCCCTGAATAATGCTGATTGGGCCCGCAGCACACGAACTATGACACAAGAACGCGTATTGATTGTCGAGGACGAGGAGAACGAACGAACCGGGCTCGCCGAACTGGTCTCGGGATGGGGCTATCGTACCGACATCGCGGCCGACGGCGTCGAAGCTCTGGAAAAAATTCCCCTCTTCGCTCCGTCCATCGTGATCACGGACGTGAAGATGCCACGCATGGGCGGCATGGAACTGGTGGAGCGGCTGGCGGATATGGCGCAGTCGATCGCGGTAGTGATGGTGACCGCGCAGAAAGCGACCGACACCGCATTTCACGCGGGCCGGCTGGGCGTGCAGGATTACATCGAGAAGCCCATCGACTTCCGTCGGCTGCGCTCCATCCTCACCAACATCGGCGAAATCCTGAACACCCGCACCGAAAACGAATCGCTGCGCCGCCGCTTGCGCGACAAAGGAGCGCTCGGCCTGCTGGTCGGCGCCTCGGCTGAAATGCAGGAGATTTTCCGGCTGATCGAGTTGGTGGCGCCGAGCACGGCCTCGGTGTTGATCACCGGGGCGAGCGGAACCGGCAAGGAATTGGTGGCGCGCACCATCCACGATCTGAGTCCGCGGCGCAACAAACCTTTCGTCCCCATCAATTGCGCGGCCATTCCCGAGACGCTCATCGAGAGCGAAATTTTTGGCCACGAAAAAGGCGCGTTCACGGGCGCGCTGGAGCGCCGTACCGGCTGCTTCGAACTCGCCGAAGGCGGGACGCTGCTGCTCGACGAGATTGGAGAGATGCCGGTGGCCACGCAGGCGAAGCTGCTGCGCGTGCTCGAAGACCACAAACTGCGCCGGCTCGGCAGCAAGGTCGAAACTTCGGTGGACGTGCGCGTGCTGGCCTCGACCAACAAAGTTCCCGACGATGCCGTGGCCAATGGAGAACTGCGCGAGGATCTTTATTACCGGCTCAACGTTTTCAATATTCATATGCCGGCGCTGCGCGAGCATAAAGAAGATATCCGCGAGTTAGTGAAGAGCCTGCTAGCGGACATGAACCTGAAGCACGATCGCAACGTGGCGGACGTAAGCGAAGCCGTGCTCAATATTTTCCAGAGTTACTCGTGGCCGGGCAATGTGCGCGAATTACGCAACACGCTGGAACGCGCCGTGATCGTCTGCGAAGGTGGACTGGTGGAAACCAGGCACTTGCCGCCGGGCTTTGGCCAGGGTGTGCGGCCCGTGGTGAACGATCCCGATGCCGTGCACCTGGGCGTGGGCACAACGGTCGGGGAAGCGGAGAAGCTGCTCATCCTGAAAACTTTGCAGGCGACCAATAACAACAAAACACGAGCCGCGGAGATGCTTGGCATCAGCCTGAAGACGCTGCATAACAAGCTGAAAGAGTACGGGCGGCCGCAGGACACGATAATGGGAGCGAACGAGTGACGAGTAGCGCGCATACCGCGGCGCGCCACTGCGGGCGAGAAGTTCTCAGTTCCCAGTTCTCAGTGAAAGCCACGAAACGTTTCTGAGAACTGGGAACTGAGAACTGAGAACTTCCTTATAAAGATGAGCCGCAAATTCATCATCGTGCTCGCGATCACCACGCTGTTCACGGCGCTGGTCATCGGCTTCTCCTGGATTTACCTGTCGCAACTGCTGCGCCAGCGCTTGCTGTGGGCCGATGAAACCGCTTCCCAGCTCACCAATCAACTGGAGTACGCTGCCTCCAAAGCGGTACCCGACCTGACCAGCACGCGGGTTGACACCGAAAATCCCAAGGCGATGCGCACCGCCATCACGAATTATCTGCAGACCGACACCAACCTCAACGACATGCTGGAATCGGTGGTGGGAAATTCTCGCATCATCTACGACGCCGCCATCATCGATCCGAATGGGGTGGCGATTCTCGATACCAATCCAGCGCTGGATGGCAAGCCGGTTCCGGAACGCGCCCCTTTGGGCGTGTTGCGCGACGCGGGCTTCCGCCGCCAGTTGCGCATGCTTTACGCCCCCGGCGCCGTTTATGACGTGAGCATCGGGCTGGAACTTGACGGGCAGGCGTTTGGCAGCGTTCACGTGGGCGTCTCGACGGTTTTTCTGCGCAACGAACTGACGCCGAAACTGCAGCAGGCAGCTTTCTTTTCCGTGCTCGCGATTTTCTGTTCGCTGGTGCTGGCGGCGGTGGTTTCGAATGTCGCGCTCGGCCCGCTCAAGGCCATCAGCCGCAACCTCGACAGCGCGAGCGCCGGAGATCTGTTGCCGGCCGAGGAGTCCAGTTCGGACGACGAAGTTGGCCTGGTGTCGTTAAAGATCGCCCACCTCGGCCGGCAGATTCGCGATACCAACGAGATTTTTTCCGCGCTGAAAGACAACGTCGAGCAGGTCATGAGCAAGCTGCAGGATGGGCTCATGCTGTTCACGCGCGACTCACGGGTGGTGCTGGTGAGCGCTTCGGCGGAAAAATTTCTGGGTCGCCCGCGCCGTGAAATTCTGGGACACACCGCGGACGAAATTTTTTCCGATGGATCGGTTCTGGGCGCGGTGGTTCTGCCGGCATTCCAGAAGCAGCGGCCGCTGGCGCTCTACGAATTCGACGCCGTCGATGGCCGGCGGGTCCAGGTGTCGCTCGATTTCATTCAAGAAAAAGGAACGCCGATTGGCGCGCTGCTGACCATGCGCGATGCCGAATCGGTGCGGCGCATCGAGGACGAGATTGAAATTTCGCGGCGCCTTTCCGCCAGCGGGCGGCTGACCCGAGGTGTGGCGCACGAGGTGAAGAACCCCATCAACGCCATTGTGCTCCATTTACAGTTGCTGCAAAACAAACTGCAGCAGGACGATCCCGATACGCGCCGCCACATGGACATCATCGGCAACGAAATCCATCGCCTCGACCGCGTCGTGCAAATTCTGGTGGACTTCACCCGTCCCCGCGATCTGCGGCTGGAAGACGTGGACTTGGGCAAGATTCTCGAGAGCGTATCGACGCTGGCCGCGCCCGATGCCGCGCGTCACGGCGTGCGCGTGGCGCTGGAACTGCCCAACCACGAACTGCCCGACGAAGATGAGGCGCTGATGGTGCGCGTCGATTCCGACCTGATCAAGCAGGCGACGATGAACCTGGTGCTGAACGGCGTGCAGGCGATGACCGAGGGAGGAACGCTCACGCTGAAGGCGCGGCGCGATGGCGAGACGATTCTCGCCGAAGTGATGGACCAGGGTTGCGGCATTCCTCCCGAAGCGCAAGAAAAAATTTTCGAACTCTACTACACCACCAGGGACGACAAAGGTGGAAGCGGAATCGGGCTGGCGCAAACTTACCAGATCATGCAGTGGCACTATGGCTCGGTGGAGTTCGATTCCATCGTCGGAGCCGGCACGACCTTCCGCTTGCGCCTCCCAGCAGCAGCGGCGAAACCAGATCGCCGGGAAGAGATGACGGCCTGAACTCCTAGGCGATCATGTCGAAGTCTTTGAGGAAGACTTGGGAAGTAAACTGGATCGCGACCTTCACACGGGTGAAAGATGAATCTGACAAGGCGCACTGAATTCCACTGTTTGCCAAATATGGGATCACACAAGTTTTTCGACCCGCTGCCCAAGCCTGCGGGCGGAGGCTGCAGATGATCATCGAGATGAGAACCTATAAAACCAAGCCCGGCAGGCGCACCGAGTTCCTTGAGATATTTCGTTCCAAGTCTGTCCCGGCACACACAGAAATCGGGATGAAAATCCTCGGCCCATTTCTCTCCGTCGAAGATCCCGATACTTTCTTTTTTATGCGCGGTTTCCCTGACCTCCCTTCGCGGGAGCCGATGAAAGCAAAGTTTTATGAGGGGCCATTATGGAAGGGCGAACTGGAGAACGTCCTGATGCCGATGTTGGAAAAATATGAAGTTATCCTGGTAGAAGACCCCGAAGAGCTGGTTCACTGGTAGTGGCGGCTTGAGCACCGCAATGGCGAGGCATCGACTGGTTGGCCGATGCCCCGCCCGGTTCTCGTACACTGCCCGTTCAATGAAGTCTCTTTCCGTGAACGATTAGGGCTTTCCCCTCGGAGGACGATCTTACTTCCTGCCCGGTTCCCTGCTCTCTGGCTGCTGTCTCTGCTGCAATTGCTGCGTCTGTTGCTGGTGTTTTTGCTGCAATTGCTGCGTCTGTTGCTGGTGCTTCTGCTCTACCTGCTGCTTGGTCGCCTCATTCGCCTTCTGTTTATCCAGCTTCACGTGCTCCTGGTCCTGCTGCTGCTGGAGTTTGTCTCGTTCCTGTTGCTGCTTCGCGACTACTTTATCCTGCTGCTGCTGGTACTTCCTGTCCAGCTTCGGGTTGCCTGTGTTGGGAGTGCTCCGTGTTAGGGGCGGAAGGTCGTGAGGATGGACGGCCGCGCTGGCTGCAGGGGCGTTTCCTCCACGATTGGCCGGAGTATAAGGCCCTCCTGCGGCTTTGGCCGGTGCCGCGCCACGGTCATTAAAATCTCCGGGCCGCGGTGTCGCGGCGACGCCAGGCTTGCCCATGTTCGCCGACGCGCGTTGCTGCGGGTTGGCTCGGGCCGCCTGCGCATGTTGAGTTTGAGCCGCTACCGGCGGGATATGTCTGTCCCGCGCCGCCGCCTCTTCTTGAGCTGTTGGGCGAGCGTCGATTCCACCGTTGCCGCCGTTATAGCTGACGTGGTTCTCGTTGTTGTTCCTCGCGGGGCTGTTGTAAACATTGTGAATATCGTTGATGTTCACGTTGCTCACCGAACGGTTATAAAAAAAGTGTCCGCCGTCCCAACGCCCGCCTTCAAAGCCCACACCGAAATAGCCGAAGCCGTAATTGATCCCGCCGTAGAAGCCTACGTTTGAACCCCAGTAGCCGTCATAGAAAACAAATCCGTCTCCGCCCCAACCCCAATAGGCTGGAGTCCACAGGAAACCGATTTCCGGCGCCATCACCCATGTGCCCGGCACCCAGTAGTAATCGCTGATGTCGTAGTCGTAGGCCCAGTAGCCGGGTGTCCAAAGATAACCGTCGCCCGGGCAAATAGGCTGCTCATAGATAGGCAGCGGGGGCGGGCCGATCCTAATGGCCACGCCGATTTGCGCGAACGATGCTGCCGACATCGACAGCACGACGAGCGCGAACAACAGTGTACGAATGAAACGAATATGCATTGTAATTCCTCTGGCCTGATCCCTCGCTTGCCCGGTGATGCTCTTTTGACGCGGGTTGCGTGGATTGAGGGCCGATTTTCGGACGAAACATAACTGCAGACTGCGTCTCGCTCGCAAATGGTTCTGGCAGAACTTTCTCATTCCGGAGACATCGAAATCTGTTCAAAAAAGCTCACTTCCGAACATGCGTCCCAGATTGGAGGTCAACTGGGAAACGTCTGTCCTGTTCAGAAGTTGATCTCACGTCCAGAGCTTCACAAATAATCACACTGCTTTTTGCAGGCCGGGATTATTGCAGGTCGACGGTCTGAGCGAAACGGAAGTTGAGACGGCGATCGGGTCCGAGCACGATATCTTTGTCTCTGTCGCGATCTCGATCTTTCGTAGCGGTGCCAGAAGCCGCGCCGGTCGCAGGGTTTCTTTCTTCGCGGGAGCCGCCTTTGGCGAAGATGCTGGAGGTCTCGATCATGACCTGCCTGCCGCCCAGGTTCAAACTCACCAGCACGATCCGCAGATAGCCGGGTTCGAGAGAACGCCCGAGCGAGCTTTCGCGCGAATTTCCGGGAGAACTCGCGGAGGGCTTGGCTTCGAGCACGCGGCCGGTCGCGGCGGTGCCGCGGGCGACGAGCGTCTGGCCGTCGATCATGACCGGCTCATCGACGGTGGCGCTGAAAGTGTCTCCCGCATGTGACGACGCGCTCGAAAGCGCGCTCTCGAGGCGAATCGGGATGGGCGTTCCCTCGGGCAGTCTCGTGGTGGATGGAATCAGCGACTGGCTGGGCGCAATGCCGGTCGAGCGCGGTTGGCGATCAAAGGGCAGCTTTTGCGATTCGGCGGAGTTCGAAGCGTTCTCAGCGGGCGGGCGGCCACAGGCGCAGAGCAGGCTGAACGTCAGCAGGATGATGGCGATGCGATTGGCATGGGATGGCATGAACTTCTCCGCCGCGTAACACCCCCGCCCAAACAGAGCGTGGACGGACACCCTCGATAGTAAGACCCGATAGTAAGAATAGACCGCGTTAGCCTGGACTGCCAGCCATCGTTCCCGTTCCTTCGATTAAAGCGCCAGTGGCCCTGACAACCCCAGTAGCTGGAGCACGGGTTTCAAGCGTGCTGGTGCCGCGCCGTCCTCCACACAGCCTTTGACAGCAGCCAAATGCCGATTGCGCCGGCGGCGGCGATGATGCCCCACCAGAAGTAGATGACACTTTCAGCTGAGGAGGTCTGGTTGTGGACCTCTTGCGGAATATTGCACAAAAAAAGGAAATTCCAAACTGACTCGTGATCCCGCGCCCACGGGTTGGCGAGGTAGGACCTGTAGTATTCGGCGTATGGATGATAAGCGCACAACAGGCCGGTGCAACTCAGAAGCAGCAGCAGCGGTGCGTAGGTCAGGCTGAACCGGACGAATCTCGGGGCGCGCCTCACGGCAAACATGAATAAGACAACCGCCATCAGAAGGACCGAGGCCTCTAACACGATTGCGCAGATGTAAACCAAGAGGGCGCTCGCGAGAGAAAATGTAAAAAGCCTTTGCGTCACCGAGTTGTTGTGCGTGCGCGTTTCTTCGTTCTCTGCGTGCTGCAATTGCGCGGCATAGGCGAGGGTTTGGGCCTCCTGCGTTCGTCCCAGCTTGAACAAAAGCGGCTGCAAGCGTTTGAAGGACGTCTCCTGCAGTCCCCGGGCGATCACGGCTTCCAAATCCGTCTTACCACCTAGGCGCATACGCTGACCGAATTGGGCGACGATCCAATACTCGCTTGCAGCGTTTTCCCATTGACCGGCACGCTCGGCCTCCTCGCCCTGGGCAACGCGCAGGGCAGCATATTCGTGCAAATTCTTAAGATTGGGAATCGGGTCGTTAAAAAAGTAGGCGGACATGGCACGTTGCGGATTCATCACGTCGAGCCGCTGCATGACCTGGAGGTCAAGGTCTAATCGCCGGTCGAAGTAAGTCTCATAAACCGGCGCCTCAAAAGCCCGATCCATCAGTTCGAGCCATCGGGGATCGCGTCCGCGGAGACGAGCGACTTCTTCTTGCTGGATCGGCGCATAGAAATAGAAACTGATACTCCGACGTCCGCGCCATTGCGGATCGTCATAGTGGGCACGAGCAATCTCATCCGCTTCGACAAGGTAAGGTACGGCGTTTTTTGGGTCCCAGTCTTGCATCCGCTGGGCTAGTTCGGGGTGCGGCGATCCGTGGAACCTGGAATCGACCCTGCGCTGCGCAAGAAAGTAGTAAATCCAGGTGAGGCTTGGATCTTTGGCGACGGCGTGCTCAGCCAGGCGCATCGCCTCGTCGAAGCGCGCGCCCTCGACATCGGGCAGCCGCATGGCGGCAACCGCCATGGCGGCGTCGTCGCCTTTGCTCTCGGCTTCGCGTCCGATCTTCTCCCACAAGGCGGTCTCGTCCGTCAGCTTCAATTCGGATCGCCAACTGGAGAATGTGACGCTAAGCCCCTGGCGCAGTTCCGGAACGAACAGCAGCCCTCCTGAAATCGCTAAACACACGAGTGCAAGCTTCCACGGCAACGGCGGAGGAACCTGCGGCGGCCCGATGAGCGCCGGTTCGTTCTTCGCCGCCGAACGCCGGAATAGACGCGAAAAGAAGGCACGCAATGCAACCATAAGTCCTCCTACTGTCCAAGACAGCGCTGTGCTGAACTCGGTGATAGAGCCTGCTTCCGCCAGAACAGCCTCGCCCCACGCGCGGGTCTGCGGGGGATACAGGCTGATCGCCCTCGTAAGAATCCTCGTCATAATACGGTTTGCCAAAGTGTCGGCCATTAGCGGTCTCCGAAGGCTGGCTTCAGAGCGCCGCTGGGGCGGGTGCGTTGCGCCTCTTCGCGAGCCCAGCGCTGGCCGAGGCCGGTCAGGCGATACATGTGGCGCGGCGGACGACCACCCCCGGCTGTTTCTTCCCAACGCGTCTCCAGCAGCGATTTCTCGGCCAGGCGCATGAGGATGGGATACAGCGTCCCGGACTTCAGCCCGGTCTCGCGAGACAGGTCGTAGCCGTAGCGCCACTCGGCGGGACGGTCGAGCAAAGATGCAATCAGCAACCGGGTTTGCGGAGATGTGCGGACAAGCTTCATGATGTTTAGTCTACATATATAGATTAAGATGTCAAGTCCGCCTCGTCAAGTCTCGCCAAAGACCCTTGTATCAGCCTCCAAAAGAGCGGAAGGTGGTCTCGGTCAATCCAGTCTGTTCGATGGCTATGTTGGACGCTATGAACTGGCGCCGAATTTCATCCTGAGCGTGAAGCGGGAAGGCAACCAACTTTTCGTGCAGGCGACTGGCCAACCGAAATTCGAGTTGTTTCCAGAGAGCGAACGCGAGTACTTCTACAAGGTCGCCGATGCCCAGATCACATTCGACACTGGCAGCCACGGCAAGGCGACGGGGCTAGTCCTGCACCAGGGCGGCATGAACCAGCCAGCAAAGCGAATTGAATAGTGCTCCGCCGCAGTCCAATGACTCAGTGTGTCGCGGTTCTTGCTTGCGTGTTCTCGCGCAGAACACTGGGTGCCTCCGGTTGCGAAGCGGGCGCGGCACTTACAGGTGTCGACACCTTCTCAAGTGGGAGTTCCACGGTGACGCGAGCGCCCTCCGACAGATTCTCGATGCGAATATCACCACCCTGGTCCTTGACGATGCCATAACAAATACTCAGCCCGAGGCCCGTCCCCTCTCCGACCGGCTTGGTGGTGTAGAAGGGATCGAATGTCCGGCTCGCATTGGAAAAGCCGAGCCCGGTATCTTCGACTTCGAGGATCCCTTTTCCTCCGCGCTCGTAAGCGCGCAAAGTGACCCGTTTCATCTTCACTTCCGGAACGTTCACGGCGTCGACTGCATTGTTGATCAGATTCAGCAGAATCTGCCTGATCTGATCTTCGTCGATGGCGACGGGCCCCAACCCCGGCTGGATATCGACAATTGTCTCCAGATTCCGCGCACGCGTGCTGTATTCGCGCAGGGCCAACACCTCGTGCACGATGGGTGCCAAATCCACAAACCCGCGCTCCATTGGCGCCTGCCGGGAAAAGCGCAGTAAGTTGTCCACGATTCGTTTCATCCGGCGACTCTCGTTTACCAGTTTGTCGAGGCGGCTGCGAGCCACTCCGGGCGCGATCGAGTCGCCCAACAGGTCGCCGTATCCCATCACTGCGGTCAAGGGATTGTTCAGTTCGTGGGCTACTCCGGCGACTAACTGCCCCAAAGCAGCGAGTCTCTCCGAGCGGGACAACTGCTCCTGCAGCGCTTTCAGTTGCAGCGCAACCGCCAGGTCCGCTGCCAACAACTCGATGCGTGTCAATTGACTCGCATTCACTTTCTCAACGCGCTTGGGATCAGCGACGGCGATCGACCCCAGACAGCCTCCACGGGTTGAGCCCATGGGAATCAGCAACTCATCGCCGGTATTCCAGAAGGGGTTCGGCTCATATTGCAATGAGCTCATCAAGGGCTTGTACTTCGCGGCCCTCTCGTTTGAGAGCAGAAACGAATTCTGGCCGATCATTCGCCCGCAGGCGCAAGCATCCTCAATATCTTCCGTAGTCCACTGCCGCGCTCTCTCATACATCTCGTTCTGCGCCGATGGGGAAAGACCGCAGGCGCCGGCCACGCCCAGGGCGCGTCCGGCATCGTTGAGGTGAATCACGGCAACGCGGAAGTTCGTAACCTCGGTCAAGGCGGTGGCAATCTCGCCGCACAGGGAATTTACGGTGGCCCCGCTGAGCAATTGCGACGTGATGGAAGAGAAACGTTGCATCTGCTGGTTCTGTTCGCGGTCGTTGCGATGCATGTCCTCGACAATGGTTAGGATCATGCCGAAGGCTACGAACATCTTGGGAACGTTCCAGATCTCAGCCGGAATGTGCACTTGCGGGATCAAGTAATCCGTCAGCATTCCGACCGGAAATACCGCACCCCAGAAGAAGAAACCAACCGTGACCGTAAGAACGCCGGGAGAGGCGCGCCAGTGGTTGCGGCACATGAGCAACGCGGGCAGCCCGAAGCCAAGTCCAAGGAGAGCAGTACCACCGGTATCGAACGAACCGCGCGCGGCGGCATGGATTGCCCAGAAGCCAATCCCTGCTAGGAACAACGCAAAAGGGACCGAATATGCGGGGGCCCTCGGATGGTTCCAGAAAAGAAAGGTAATTCCGCCGGCGAAACAGGCGAACAGGCAAAGCACAAAAGGCCAACGCAGATGCAAATCGTATGAGCTCAAAACAAAATAAGCCACCGAGGGGACTCCGGTGACGAGCAGCAACCAGGTTCTTTTTGCGCGATCCTCGGCCACCGAGGAAACAGAGGTCAGAAATACGATGGCGGACGCTTGCAGAGAACCCAAATCCACTGCCAGCAGAGCCGGGTTGATGTCTCCAGTGGCAGGCTCGAAGAGCTGGGCAAGAAAGTGAACGAATACCAAGTACCAGGCGACCTTGCAAAGCCTGGATCGCGCAGAGCGAACGTGCCGCTCGAGACAAGCGAAGATTCCCGCCAGCACCGCAACCGTGATCAGGGTGGGGATCTGTTCAAGCCAACTCATAGCGACACCAAGATGACAAGTGTCTCTCCGCCGCCGGACCCGGACAAGGTGTCCACGGTCACGCGAAAGGCGTTACTCGCCTGTGAACCATTGGTGCCATCGCCCGCGGGCCGCTCTCGCTCATTTGGGCATAGCACTCAAGTGGGGGTGAGTAAGCGCCCCTCACAACCGGAGCTATGGCAGCGCGCACTGAGACCAAGCGGGGAAAGTTGGATGTCGATGTCAGACCCCTGACCGGGCATTCGATTCCCCGTAGAGACGCGGCTTGCCCGGTCTCTACGGGCGGAAGAACTTACGATATCGCTGAAGCGATGCCCCCGGGCGAGGAGGCCCGTCGCTCCGCTGGGTCTCGAATTGGGGCGGCTGTCGTCCCCGTATTGGGATTTCGGCATCGGTGCCCCCATCTCCAGTCTTATTTTTTCCGAATCGTCATTCCTTACGAATTATCGCGGGAATCATCGCCCGGAATCATCACAAATTTGGTGTGATGGATCGCACTTAGCGGCGATGGGGTTCCGCACTAGACTTTCCCTAATCAGGTTTAGCGCGGTTCATTCGCGGAAAAGTTGGGCTGTCTTTTTCCCAGCTTGGAATCGCAAGATTTGCAATGTTCCGTCGCTGCCACCATTTTTTGCGGTTTCTCGGGACCGAACATGGATGCGGCGGTCGGGCGGGCGGCGGGCTAAATCTTGAGGAGTGATGCCGGCATGAACGTCGTGAGGCAATTTCCGGCGGCGCGCGAATACGAGCGCGATCCGCGGTTCCGGGCGATGTTTGAAGGGGCCGCGATTGGAATCGGGATTTGCCAGCTCGATGGCCGGATTCTGGAAGCGAATCCTGCGCTCAGCAGAATGCTCGGCTACAGCCAAGAGGAACTGGCAGGCGCGCACGCTGGCGAGCTCTATCCAGAACTTCGCCGTGGGCCAAATCCGGAACTTCATCGCGAACTTGGCCGCGAAACTCATCCCGACAATTTTTCGCCAGACGAACGCTTGCTGCGCGAGTTGATGCGGGGCGAGCGCGGCTCGTTCGAAATCGAAAAACGCTACCGGCGCAAAGACGGTTCCGAGCTGTGGGGATATCTGACGGTGTCGCTGGGGCGCGACGCCCGCCGCCAGCCCGCCTTCCTGATCGCGATGCTGGCGGACGCGACCGAGCACAGGCGAGTGGAAGCACATCTGCGGGAAGCCGAGAAGATGGAAGTCATCGGACGACTGGCGGGAGGAATCGCGCACGACTTCAATAACCTGCTGACCGGCATTCTGCTGTACTGCGACCTGCTGAGCGCTGGGTTGGAGAGCGCTGGACGGGAGAGCGGCGGATTTGAAAGCGGTGGATTGGCCAGCGGCGGATGGGAGCCGAGCGAACTGTGCCAGCACGTGGAAGAAGTCCGCATGGCGGGCGAGCAAGGCGCTGCCTTGACGCATCAGCTATTGGCGATCGCGCGCAAGCAAGCGGCGGAGCCACGGCCGATCCCGATCAACGAAATTGTGGCTTCCACGGAGAATCTGTTGCAGCGGCTGATCGGCGAGCAGATTGAACTGGTCATCGCGCTCGACCCCGGCGCCGGACGGGTCCTGGCCGATCCGGCACAGTTGCGGCAGATCCTGTTGAACCTGGTGCTGAACGCGCGCGATGCCATGCCGCAGGGCGGAAAGATCGGGTTGAGCACGCGGGTTGCGGAGTTTCCCAGTGAATTTCCTGGCAAAGTCTCTAGTAACGCTGGACCCGGCGCTGCCCGGCGCGCCGTCTCGCTGGTGGTGGAAGACAACGGCTGCGGCATGGATGCGGAGACTCGCGCGCGGCTGTTCGAGCCTTTCTTCACCACCAAGAATCCGGGAGAAGGGACGGGTCTGGGTCTGGCGACGGTGCAGCGCATCGTTAGTGAGTCGGGCGGGACGATCGCGGTGGAGACCGAGCCGGGACGCGGCACCTGCATTGAAGTGTTCTTCCCGGCGCTCGAGCCTGCTATCGGCGAAACCGCGGACGAGGAGCGCTCGAAGCATTCCTCGAACCGCGCGAGTCCGCCGGTGGTGCCGGCGCGCGCAGGCAAAGTTCTTCATGAAGCCAGCCGCAAAACTATTTTGCTGGCGGACGACCATCCCACGGCGCGCAAATCCATGCAGCGCGTCTTGCTGCATGCCGGATACCGGATTCTGCCCGCGGCCAGCGGGATGGAAGCGCTGAAAATTTTCGCGGAACATTCCGGGGCGGTCGATCTGCTCATCGCCGACCGCATGATGCCGGGGATGAATGGGCAGGAACTCGCGGAAACATTGCTCCGGCAGAAGCCGGGCCTGAAGGTCGTGTTGGTTTCCGGCTACGAAGATGCGCCCGTGGGATTGGCAGCGGGCGCGGTTGAGCTGGTGCGCAAGCCATTTTCCGGAAAGGCTCTCATCGAACGCGTGGTGGAAGTTCTGCAATCGTGAAGCTGGCAACCCGGTAAGTTCGTCGATCGTGAAGTTTTGGGCCCGTGAAGTTCGGCATCGCAAGGGAGATTCGCCATGGTTACTGCAACGAACGCTGCCGTCCTCAGCCATCCCCCGCAAATCGAGGGAGCGAATTTCTTGAATCTTCTGATCGTGGACGACGACCGCGCCATCCGCGAGGGCTGCCGCGAGGTGGCGCAATCGCTCGGATTCAACACACAAGTGGCGGAGTCCGCCGAACAGGCCTACCGGCTGCTCGACAGCTCCGGCACCGACGCCGTGCTGCTGGACATGCGGCTGCCGGGCGCGAGCGGCCTCGAAGCGCTGCATACGATCAAGAAGCATCGCGCCGACGCGCTGGTGATCGTGGTGACCGGCTATGGCACGGTGCAGTCGGCGGTGCAAGCCATGAAAGATGGCGCGTACGATTACGTCACCAAACCCTTCAGCATGGAAGAACTGCGCCTGCTGCTGGAGCGGGTGGCCGGGCATCTGCGGCTGAAGACGGAGAACCGGGTGCTGCGGGAAACCATCAAATCGCGGCAGGGGTTCGGCAACATCATCGGGCGCGCGCCGGAGATGGAGAAGCTCTACCGCATCATCGCCAAAGCCGGACAGAGCGCGCATCCGGTGCTGATTCTGGGGGAAAGCGGCACGGGTAAGGAGCTGGTCGCGAAATCCATTCACTTCGCCGGCGCCTTCCGCAACAAGCCGTTCATTCCGGTGGACTGCGGATCGCTGGTGCCGACGCTGATCGAAAGCGAACTGTTCGGCCACGTGCGCGGCGCCTTCACGGGCGCGACCCATCCCAAGGACGGGCTGCTGGCGATCGCCGAGGGGGGCACAGTATTCCTGGATGAGATTGGCGAGTTGCCGACCGACTTGCAGGCGAAACTGTTGCGGGCGATTCAGGAGAAGGAGATTCGTCCGGTGGGGAGCGTGAGGCGGGTTCCCATCAACGTGCGGATTCTGGCCGCGACCAATCGCGATCTGGAGCGGGCCGTGGCCGAGGGCACGTTCCGCCGCGATCTTTTTTTCCGGCTCAACGTGCTGACCCTGCGGATCCCCCCGCTGCGCGAACGGAGGCAGGACATCCCGCTGCTGGTGGCGCATGTTCTCGAGCGCATCGGCCGCGAGGCGGGAAACGAAAAGACCATCTCGGACGAGGCGCTCAAGGCGCTGCTGAATTACGACTGGCCCGGCAACGTGCGCGAACTGGAGAACTCGCTGGAGCGGGCGTGCGCGCTCAGCAGCGCGAACGAAATTCAGATGCGCGATCTTCCCACCCAGATTTACAGCGCGCCCATCGACTTGATGGGGATGAGCCAGCCGGCCAACGGCATCGTCCCCATGGCGGAGATGGAGAAACAGACCATCATGAACGCGCTGACGCAGGTGAACGGAGACAAAATGCTGGCGGCGCGGCTGCTGGGTATTGGAAAAACCACTCTGTACCGCAAGCTGAAAGAGTACGAGTCCCAAAACTGGGCTGTCGGGCAAAGCGCTGGTGCCAGAACGGGAGGTTAAGCGGAAGGCCGAGTGCGCAACCCATTTATTTTCAGGCTAAAACAATTGGCCCGGAAGTTGCGGAAGGATTCAGCATGATCCTTCTTGTGACGGCGAGTGAGCGAGCATCCGAGTGCGCCGCGGCGCTGCGTGAGGCGACAGGCGAGAAGGTAGTGGTGGCGGAAAGTCTGGTCCGGGCAACCACACTTTTGCGGGCGGAATGCTACCTGGCGGTCGTGCTCGATCAGCACCTGCTCGAAACCGAGCCGAATGAAGTCGAGACCACGCTCGACCACCTGGGCACCGCCATGCCGGTGCAGGTCAATCTGGCGATCAGTGGAATGGAGCGTCTGGTGCGGGAGGTCCGGGCGGCCGTGCAGCGCCGCCAGCGCGAGGAAGTGAAGGCCCGCCGAGTGGCGATCTTCAGGTTCCACAGCGAACTGAATGGCACGGTCACGGCGTTGCTGCTGTCCATTGAACTCGCCCTGGAAGCCCCCGGTCTGCCGGCGGCGGCGGCCGAAAAGCTGCAGTCGGTGTACGAACTGGTGAAGAAACTCCGGAAGCAATTAGAGAGCGCGGATCCAACAGGAGAGCCCGAACCAGCTGCGGGCGTTTAAGGCGGCTTTAGAGCGGATTCAGCGTTGCTGTATCCCGCTCGTGTGGGGACGGGCGCCCTCGCCCGTCCATGCCGAGCGCAACTCGGCAGTTGCCGGCGGCTACAGCAACTATGGATTTGCTCTAGCCCCTGAAGGCCATCCCGCTCAAAATCCTACGAACACCGGCTCCGGCTCGAGCAGGATTCCCCACGCTTCCTGCACGCCGTGTTGGATTTCATCTTTCAGGCCGACAATGTCGCTCGCCTTCGCGTCTCCGCGGTTGATCAGCGCCAGCGCATGTTTGCGCGAGATTCCGGCCGCTCCTAGCGCATACCCCTTGGAGAACCCCGAGTGTTCCACCAGCCATGCCGCGGAAACCTTGCGTTGCGCGTCGAGAGCGGGGTAGCTGGGAATCTCGATTCCTTTCGACGCGGCGCGTGCGGCCAGCTCTTTGAACTGCGCCTCGCCGAGCACGGGATTCTTGAAGAACGATCCGGCGCTGCGGCAATCGTCGTCGCCGGGGACAATTAGCATTCCCTTGCTTCGCCTTATCTCGCGCACCGCCTCGCGCACTTCAGCGAGCGATGGCGGCGTCTTTTTTTCGGCAAGGCGCGCCGCAAAATGCCTTTGCAAATCGGCATACTTCAAATTCGGAGTGCCACCGCGCTTTAACCAGTAGTTCAGTCGCAAGATAATGTAGCGCCCACGTTCCGTGGTATTAAAGATGCTGGAGCGATAACGGAATTCGCACGCCGGCTTGGGCAGAACCACAATGCGATCTTCTCTTAGGTCGAGAGCGCGCACCGATTCGATCGTGTCCGCGACCTCCTGCCCATAGGCGCCGACGTTTTGCACGGGCGTGCCCCCGACGCTGCCCGGAATTCCGCTCAGGCACTCGACTCCCGCGCAATTCTGCGCGACCGCCTGCGCGACAAAGTCATCCCAGTTGACGCCTGCGCCCACGCTGAAGAGCACGGCGTTACCCGTTGCGTCGTTGGTATTTGGAGAAGAAATTCCGCCGATCGCGATTTTCAGCGCCAGTCCCGGCCAGCCGGAATCGGAAACCACCAGGTTGCTTCCCCCGCCCAACACAAACAGCGGCAGGCCGCGGGCTTTCGCAAACTGCGCGGCCTCGCGAACGTCTTCTTCTCTCCGCAGTTCCGCAAAGTAGCGCGCCGCCCCGCCCACCTGCAAGGTGGTCAGCGGCGCCAGCGGAACGTTTTCCTGAATCGTCATGAGGCTAGTTTCGCTCTACCTCTAGTTGAGCATCTCATGTCTGCCCGCGCAGGCATATTGAGAACCGAGTTACGTTTCGAAGCGCGATTGTGAATCGACGGCTGGGCGTCTCCTCGGTGAGCAAGCGGGAGAACGCGTTGACTGGTTCCGTCCATCCGGGGCTCGGCCCGTCCGTTCCATCACAAATTTAAGTAAGCTGCATCACAGCCAAGACCGGCTGGATGGGCGGATTATGCACAAATCGGTGACCTCGGCTGGATTCCGGTTACGGGAGCGATGTGGCCGCATGGAATCCGGGCCAGTGTTGCGCAAGAACTGAAGACGTGGAGTACTCGAATGGCGACAGAATTGGATCTGTTCGCAGCCGTTAGCCATGATCGTGATCTGGCCGAGCCGCTCACATCCGCGCAGAAGGAAGCGCTGCAGCGGGCGATCGCCAAGATTGTTGCGTTGGGCGCGCAAACCGGAGTCAGTGCGGATCAGATGATTGAGTTGCTGAAGTCGGGCATGACCATCTGCGAACTGCTGGAGTACCTGTCGGCTCGTTCCAGAGAAAGCGCCTGAATTCGCGCCGCGCGCAGTAAAGGTTCGGGAAGTCCAGGTTCAGGACGCCCAGGTTCAGGACGACTAGGCTCAGGACCGGGCATAGATTGGCAAGCGGAAGTACCCCGGAAACATCCAGAGTTCTCACCCTTTCCGGAATCTTGAGATTCCGCGCGTTTGCCGCCGTGCTTGCGATTGAGTAATCTCTAGCGATGCGGTCTCGCCAGGACAATCGGCATCTATGATCTGGATTTGGCAACTCGAGCGGGTGGAAACATCTCTGCCAGTACTGGCCGGCGTTTTACGGGAAGATCGCCCACGCGCCCCGGACCACCACCGCGTATAGTCGACCGTCCGGGGAAAAAGGCTGGCTTTCGTTTTCTGGGCGCGCATCTAACTGAAGAACAGCGATCATGGTAGAACTATGGCTTTACGAGCGTGGCTGTACGACCGCGGCTCTACGAAAACAGGAGATCGAGATTGAGGAATCGGATACTCTTCTTACTTGCCTTTTGCGGGCTCGTTGCATCGGCTTCGGCGCAATCGGATTTCAATCGTTTTTTCTTTAAGGCCGGCGCCGGACTTGGCATCGGCCGCGACGATGTCGCCAGCTATGTCGGCAACTCTTCTCAATTCACCGCCGGAGCCGGCATCAACTTTAACCGTTTCCATCGCCTGTTCGGCGCGGATGCCGAATACATGTACTACGCCCTCGGCTTCAGACCCAGCGTGATCCGGGGCCAGTCGCTGGCGGACCAGAAAGGACATATGCAGTCGGTAAGCCTGGACGGCATCGTCAACGTGCCCCGCCATCTCCGCAAGTTGAGCGCGTATGGAATTTTTGGCGTCGGCTTCTATGACCGCAGCGTTTCGGTACCCAAACATTTACTCCTAAATGGCACGCCCATGCAGCCCGCGTGGAGATGGTGGGACCTGTACTGGGTTGACTACAACCCCTCCGTCGGCCCGGTGATTCAGCAGCCTGGGCCGCCCGGGCCGCCGTACGGAGAATATATGTCCTCGAACTCCAAGGTCGCCGGCGGCCCCAACTACGGCGGCGGAATCGCCTACCCTCTGCGATCTTCCCGTGCCAAACTCTACTTCGAATGGCGCTATCATCGCGCTTATCAGAGCGACGGCAAGACCATCGTCATGCCCATCACGATTGGGCTGCGCTGGTGAAGACTGCGGGCTTTCTTGACGAGCGAGATTGCGCTGGCGGGGTTGATTTCAGCTTGTCAGCTGTCAACTTTCAGTTGTTAGTTTTTAGTCCTTAGCTCTTAGCTATTGGCTTTTAGCAAACAACCCTTTCGTTTTTCGCTCTTCGCTGCAGTTCTCTTCGCTACTTGCTTTTCTTTTCTAGCGCGGAGTCAACATTGCTGTATCCCGCTCGTGTGGGGACGGGCGCCCTCGCCCGTCCAAGCCGAGCGCAGCTCGGCAGTTGCCGGCGGCCACAGCAACTATGGATTCGCTCTAGCGCTTGACGCTTGCTTTCTATCTCGCTGCTGTCGTTTTTCCGCTTTTCTTTGGATCATTTTTCCGCAGAGACGCGGCTAGCCTCCTCTCAGACGCGGCTTGCTGCGTCTCTACGGTTGGCTTCGATCTGGCGGGATTAAGGAGGCCCGCGGCGATGGGAGTCCGAGGAAGCCCAGGGCGGCCAGGGAATACAAGAGAGCGGCTACCACGAGGAGCGCCTTCATGCCGACGATCAGCGACAGGTTTTCCAGCAGGCCACCGACGACCGCCCCGAGCATGTTGGCGCCGAGGGCTGCTGCGGGGGACTGAGTGGAGCGGAATTCCGAGGCGAACAATAATCCGGCAAAGAAAACCGGGATGGCGAAGACGAGGGTGGCGAAGGACCCGACCAGAGCCGCAGAGCCGGGAATGCGGTTGAAGGGCACGAAGTAGGCGCAGGCGATGCCGGCGAGGATGCCGATCAGAGTCCAGGAGCGCGGCCACGCGCGTTGTTGTCTTTGTCGTTCAATGACGAAGTTGGCGAGAAGAAGCGCCGCGAGAATGGCGGCGATCACGATGCCGTTGACTTGCCATGTGGTCCCAAAATACAAAGCCAGCCGGCTGACGACTTGCGTTTCCAAAAGCAGAAATCCCGCGCCCATGCTGAAGAAGAAGAGAGAAGGAACGCGGCTGCGGGCTTCGGGAATCTGAAAGTAGAAGACGGCCGCGAGCAAAATGACGAGGGCGCTGAGCAGGTAGAAGATACCGGGGATCCAGTGTCCCTGATGGTAGAGATAGGGCCAATCGTCTGTAGTTACGGCGACTTCGGGCAAGGCGAGAAACGCTGGACGCCGTTCGGCGACAAACTGACTCAATCGAGAGTCGGCGGCAAGGCTCGCTTCCACCTGTCCTGAGGGCGAAATGGCAAAGCAGGTGGCGTCTGCGCTGTAACTAGAAGGCGCGCGGAAAACCACGGGAGGTTTCCCGAAGGTGCGGATCAGCATTTCGGCCAGGCGCTGTCCGACAAACGGATGATTGATCTGGAATTTGATGAACAGAACGCCGCCCGGCGCAAGCAGCGCGCGAGCTTCGCGAAAGGACTCTTCGGTGTAAACGAAGTTGTCGAGGCGCATGTTGGAATAGTCGGAAAGCTGGGTGTGGGAATCGAGCAATCCGAAAAGGATGAGGTCGTAACGGGCAGTGGCGCGCTTCATGAAGGCGCGGGCATCGGTGAGGTGGGCGGAGACGCGTGGATCGTCGTAGGGATGCTCGGGGTGGCGGCGGCGTCCGAGGTCGAGGATTTTGGGATCGATCTCCACGGCATCGACGGCGCGGCTCTCGTGGCGCAGCGCGGCGGCAACGTCATTGCCGGTGCCCGAGCCAACGATCAGGACGCTGGGGTTCGGGGACGTGAAACGGAAGGGCAGATTGTAGGGATTGTCGTCGGGCGCTTCGCGCAGCAGTTGCGCGTGACGAGCCAGAAAATCGGGAGAGAGATTCACAATTGTCTGGTAACCGGTGTGGTTGACGCGAATCTGGGTGCCGAGAAGCTCGCCATCGGGAAAATTTTTATCCTCGACTTCGATCTGCTGGTAGGGAGTCCAGAGGTTGAAGTGGTGCGGAGTGGAAGGATCGAAGAGCAGGAACACGACGGGTAAGACGGCGGCGGCGATCCGGATGGTATCGCTCCGATTGGATTGCAGGAGGGCCATACCCGCCAGAACGATAGTGAACCATACCGCGGGGGGCAGCGCCAGCCAGGACACGGCAAAGAATGCGAGGATGCCGGCCAGACTGCCGGCCAGATTCCAGGAGTAGCCATAAAGCGGGCGCGGGGCCAGTTCGATCTGGCGGCTTACGGTTTGTCCGATGGGAATGAAAATGTAAGTGATGAGTAAGAGCAGGATGGCAGTGACAGTCGCGGCCAGCAGAAAGCCAGGGGTGTCATGCGCGGCGTGAGTGGCCCATATTTCGACGTCCTGCGCGGCGCCGAGGTATTGCGAGAGGCTCTCCATGATCTGCGGGCCGCGCCAGGGCAGGCGGACGATGACGATCAATCCGACCAGCGCGGTGACGGCGGTTTGCCAGCGCGGACGCTGGCGTGCGAGAGCGCAGCCAAGTCCGAAGCCGAGAAAACAGAGCAGCAGCGCCAGGTTTTTTACGTAGGCAAACACACGGATTTCGGTAGCGACCCAGCGGATGAGAGCGAGTTCGGCGAAGAGGGTGAGCGCGCTGGCGAGAAGCAGGGTAGAGAGATTCCAGCGGCCGGGCAGGTCGGAGGCCCGGGTGCGCGGCTTGATTGCGCGGTAGCTGACGAGGAGCGCGGCGGCCAGGATGAAGCCTGGAATCCGCAAGGACATTGGGGAATCCCTCGAGAAAAGTGCCGATCAGAATAGCACGAGGAGGGTGTAAGGGCAGTTTAGGGTGCAGCTTGAGCCGACCTGCGCACGGCTGGGACAGTCGAGGGCGGCTGTCCCTACACTAAACCTTCAGCAGGCTAGCTGGTCGCGGGTTAGTTTCAACCCGGTCAGGTTGCCGAGGATGGTTACGGCGATCTGCTCGGTGCGGAAAAATTCTTCGGCGGTTTGCTGAAGGTCGTCTATGGTGACAGCCTCGATGTGTTCGATGAGTTCGTCGAGTCCATAGAAGCGGTCGTAATACATTTCCTGGCGGGCGAGGTTCGACATGCGCGCGGTCGAGGATTCGAGCGAGAGCATGAGGCTGCCTTTGAGTTGGTCCTTGGAGCGGCGCAGTTCTTCTTCGGGGACGGGCGTGGTTTTCAGGTTGCGGAATTCCGCGACGACGCACTCGACAACTTTGATGGCCGACGCCCGTGACGTACCCGCGAATACGCACATGGAGCCGGTGTCGCGGTAGGGGTTCAGGTCGCTGTAGATGGAGTAGGCAAGCCCCTGGCGCTCGCGGATGTTCTGAAACAGGCGCGAGCTCATGCCTCCTCCGAGCAGCGTATTCAGGATGTAGGAAGCGTAGCGCCGTTCGTGTGCCATGGGATGCGAGGGGACGCCGATGCAGATCTGCACCTGCTCCAGCGATTTCTTATTGCGCAGGTTGATGCGGAAAAAAGTCTTGGGCTGGGGCGAGTGCAAGCCGTTTTCCGCCGGCTTTACGTGTTCGAAATGTTTCGCGACGAGTTCGACGAAGTTCTTGTGGTCGAGATTCCCGGCGGCGCTGACGATGAGATTGCCGGGAGCGAAGTGGTGTCCGTAGAAGCGGCAGACGACCGGGCGCTCGAATTTTCTTACGGTTTCGCGCGTGCCCAGGATCGGCAGACCGAGGGCGTGGTTCTTCCAGAAACTTTGCGTGAAGATTTCGTGGACGAGGTAGTCGGGATTGTCCTGGTCCATTTTTATTTCTTCGAGAATGACGCCGCGCTCCTTCGCGATATCGCCGGCATCGAAGACGGGATGAAGAACGAGATCGGTGAGGACATCCAGGGCGAGCGGAAGATGCTCATCGAGGACTTTGATGTTGAAGCAGATACATTCCTTCGCCGTGAAAGCATCCATATTGCCGCCGATGGAATCGACCTGGCGGGCGATGGCTTCGGCGGAGCGCGTCTCCGTGCCCTTGAACACCATGTGCTCGATGAAGTGCGAGATGCCGTTCCATTCCGAATCTTCGTCGCGCGAGCCGGACTTGAGCCAGACGCCGATCGCAACCGAACGGATGTGGGGCATCTGCTCGGTGATGACGGTCAGGCCGTTCGGCAGTACCTCACGGCGAATGTTGCGGGTTTCTTTGACCATTACGCTTTTACCTTCAGATTTCTTGCCAAGAAACTCGGATCCAAGTATTCATTCCGGGGCGGGTTACTGTTACTATTCTCCCACAATCCGGGGCGAGGCGACGGCGGCTGAAATTCGGCCTTATTTTTGTTTAACTTACAGGCAATTCTTGGCATCATAATTTCAGTATTATCGACAGACGGGCGGGGACGCCCGTCGCTCCACCACCGCCGAATGCAAAGTCAGCCATCCAACTCGCTCTTAGGACTTAACTTGCAGGAACTCACGGATCTTGCGATTGCGTCGGGGCAGCCTGCCTACCGAGGCCAGCAACTATTTGATGCGGTATATCGGCAAAAGATTGAGCGGCTGGATCGGGTTTCGACGCTGCCGCTCGAATATCGCGCTCGCCTGGCAGAGCAAGGCTGGGGAATGGGGTTTCCGGAGATTGCGCGCAAATTTGTTTCGAGCGATGGCACGGTGCGTTATCTCGTGGAGCTGGCCGACGGCGAGACGGTCGAGACGGTCTGGATGCCCGAGGGCGATGGCGGGGAGAGCGGCGACGGCAGCGAAGCAGGCGACGAGGAAGCGGGTAACGAGATTGATGATGCGGAACGTGTGGTGGCGGGGCTTCGCCCCGCCGGACGGGGCGAAGCCCCGTCACCACACATCAATTGGCGTCGGGCGACGATCTGCGTCTCGAGCCAGGTGGGATGCGCGGTCAATTGCAAGTTCTGTTTCACGGCGCTGCTGGGGATCAAGCGGAATCTGGAGGCGGGAGAAATCGTTGGGCAGATCGCGGCAGTGCTCCGGGAGCAAGGAGTCGAGCCGCCGCTGCAGCGCGTCAACATAGTATTCATGGGCATGGGCGAACCCTTTTTGAACTATGACAACTTCATGAAATCGGTGCGGCTGCTGGTGGAGGGCGTGGGGATCCCGGAGTCGCGAATGACGGTGTCGACGGCGGGGATCGTGCCGCGGATTCGCGATTTCGGGCACGAAGCGGTACGCCCGAAGCTGGCGATTTCGCTGAATGCGTCGAACGACGCGTTGCGCAGCGAAGTGATGCCGCTGAACCGCAAGTGGAATCTCGCGGAACTGATGCAGGCGGCGCGGGAGTTTCCGCTGCGGACGCGGGAGCGAATGACGTTTGAGTATGTGCTGATCGAGGGCGTGAACGACGCTCCGGAGCAGGCGCGCGAGTTGGTGGAGTTGGTGCGAGGGATGCGGGCGAGAATCAATCTGATTGCACTGAATCCGGGGATCGAACTGCCCTATCGGACGCCGGAAGAGGAGCGGGTGGTGGCGTTCCGGGAAATATTGGTGGCGGCGGGAATTCCGGCATTTGTGCGGCGTCCGCGAGGGCGCGATATTTTTGCGGCGTGCGGGCAGTTGAAGAGAACGGTGGAAGTGGCGCCCGGCCGCGAGTCCAGCCCCTAAAGGGGCGTCTGATTTCCCGTACAGACGCGGCAAGCCCGGTCTCTATAGGCGAATATAAGGGCGGCGCATCCCGGAGCGACGGATCCCCCATGCCGGCCCAGAGGTGTCCGTTACCGCGGGATCCGCCCGGTGGATTCATCGGCCAGTTCGCGCGCTCGCCTGAAAATCTTTCGAAACATCTCTTTGGTTAACTTGCCCGTCTGGGTGTTTTGGTTGGAGGGATGGTAGGACGCTAAGAGGACGCGCCCATCGGGCAAGGCGTATTCGGCCCCGTGGCGAAATTCATAATCCCGCTTGCCGGCAATCAGCTTTCTTCGCATCAGGTAGTTGACATAGGCTTCGAATCCGATTCTTCCCAAAGCAACCACGACGCGCAGATCTTTCAGTCCTTCGAGCTCGCGTTCCAGAAACGGAGCGCAGTTGGCCAGTTCCTCGGGCAGAGGCTTGTTGCCGGGCGGCGCGCAGCGGGCAGCGGCGGTTATGTAGAGACCGGTCAGCACCTGTCCATCGTTGCGGGCGGTCGCTGTCGGCAGAAGGGCGAATCCGGTTTCGTGCAGCACCGGGTACATGAAGTTACCGGAAGAGTCTCCGGTAAACATGCGGCCGGTGCGATTGGAGCCGTGGGCGCCGGGAGCGAGTCCGAGAACGAGAACGCGGGCATGGGGATCGCCGAAGCCCGGGACAGGCTTGCCCCAGTACTCGCAGTCGCGGTAAGCGCGGCGCTTCTCGCGGGCAATGCGCTCGCGATATGCGACCAGACGCGGACAGCGCGTGCAGGCGATGACGTCGGCATTCAGAACCTTGAGCCAGTTGGGGATGGGCATTCGGCTTCATTGTATTTGGTTGTGTGGCGCGGACACTCTTGTCCGCGGCTGTTGCTTTTGCTTTTGCCTTTTGAATGGTGCGGGACTCTCCCATCCCCAGGGAGCCTATTCGCTGCACGCTTTTCGCGCACAAGAGTGTCCGCGCCGCACAAGAAGCTCTCCCGTTACTTTAGTGGGTAGGACATCCCCCTCCGCCGTTTGACGTTGCTCTTCGAGAGTCTTTACACTCAAGACAGCGGCACCTGCGTCGCAGCGGAGACACTTCCCTCCCGACTCTGCTGCCGCAGCCGCACTGGAAAGGTAATTGTGAGCCCTGCTGAGACCAAGGAAAACGCGACCAAGGAAAGCGCCACGAAACGCGAGATTGAGGTTGAGATTCCGGTCGCGGATGTCAACCGGCAGACCGATTCGCTGATCCAGAAATATCAGAAGGTGGCGCGCATTCCCGGCTTCCGGAGCGGCCATGTTCCGGCATCGATTATTCGCCAGCGTTTTTCGGAACAGATCAAGACCGACATGGTCGAGGCGCTGGTCCCGCGCTACTTCCGGCAGGAGGCCGAGAAGCTGGGCATGCATCCGGTATCGCAGCCGCGGGTCACCGACCTGCAACTGCGCGAGGGCGAGCCGCTGCGCTTCAAAGCCGCCTTTGAGGTGCTGCCGGAAATCAAGCTGGAAGGTTACAAAGAGCTGCGCGCCGAGAAATCGGAGATCGCGGTTTCCGAGGCCGATGTGGGGCAGGCGCTCGCCGATCTGCGCGAACGCCATGCGAGTTTCAATCCGGTAGAGGGCCGCGCCCTCGCCGATGGCGATTTCGCGCAAGTCTCGCTCGATGGCAATCCCAAGTCCGTCGAAGGCGTCGAAGGAAAGCCCGGAGGAGAAAAGACCGGCGAAGGCCAGCCCGTTCACATGGATGAAGTGTTGGTCGAAATCGCGGGCCAGAACACGATGCCGGAATTCACCGAACACCTGCGCGGGACCGTTGTCGGGGATGAGCGGACCTTCGATGTGAACTATCCGGAAGACACCGAGGACAAACGCCTGGCGGGGAAGACGTTCAGTTATGCGGTGAAGGTGCAGGCGATCAAACAGAAGAGCTTGCCGGAACTGAACGACGAGTTCGCCAAGCAACTGGGCGAATTCCAGACAATGGACGACTTACGGAAGGCCATTCGCGAGCAAATCGAATCCGAGCGCAAGCACCAGGCGGAACGCGATGCCAAGGAAAAGCTGGTGGGAGAACTGATTCAGCGGAATGATTTTGAGGTGCCCGATTCGTTGATCGAACAGCAGATTGACATACGGCTGGAGCGCGGACTGCGCGCGCTGGCGGCGCAGGGTCTGACCGCCGAGCAAATGAAGAAAATGGATGTGGCGCGTCTGCGCGCGGGGCAGCGCGAGCAGGCGATCCACGATGTAAAAGCCGCGCTGCTGCTCGAAAGAGTAGCGGAAGAAGAGAATGTGCAGGTCAGCGATGAAGAACTGAGTCAGGAATTGGAAGCGCTGGCCAGACAATCGAAACAGACATCCGAAGCAGTGCGCGCTCGTTTGGCACGGGATGGGGGAATCGATAGGATTAAGACAAGACTCCGCAACGAGAAGACCCTCGAATTTCTGTATCGCCAGTCCGCGTAATTAAAGATGCGGACCATCTCAATCCTCCCCTGGGCCGACGAGACCGAGTTCAGGGCAGGAGCGTGGAAAGGGTGAATGATGCTGGTACCGATGGTGATCGAGCAAACCGGACGGGGCGAACGGGCGTATGACATTTATTCCCGTCTCCTCCGCGACAATATCGTCTTTATTGGCACGCCGATCGACGACAATATCGCCAACGTGGTAATCGCCCAGATGCTGTTCCTGGCGCAGGAAGACCCTGAAAAAGACATCCAGCTCTACATCAACTCGCCGGGCGGGTCGATTACGGCGGGCATGGCGATCTACGACACGATGCAGTACGTAAAGAACGACGTGACCACGATCTGCATCGGTCAGGCCGCTTCCATGGCGGCGCTGCTGCTTTCGGCGGGCGCGGTCAAAAAGCGGCTGGCGCTGCCGAATTCGCGCATCCTGATCCACCAGCCCTCGATGGGCGGGCTCTCCGGACAAGCGACCGACATTGACATTCATGCCCGCGAGATTTTGCGCATGCGCGAGATTACTAATCAGTTACTGGCCAAGCACACCGGCCAAAAGCTGGATAAAGTGGAGAAGGACGTGGAGCGCGACTTCATCATGAATTCGCAGCAGGCTAAGGAATACGGAATCATTGACGATATTATTTATAAGACGAGAGAGAAGGTATGATCGGCAGCTCGTGACGATCGTCCCGTAGACGGTCGTGCGAGTAGACGATCGTCCAGTCGACGATCAGTGCCAGCAGGTCTCGGCGTTAGCGGAGCCGGCCGTGGGCTGAAAAGCAGCACCAGGAGCAGGAAGCCAGCCGCGGCTAGGCCGCCAGAAAAGGAGTAAGGCCGGGTGAAAACCAGATCGGGATCGGATGAGATGTTGCGCTGTTCGTTCTGCCACAAGTCGCAGGACGCGGTCGCGAAACTGATCTCGTCGCCGAGCGACTATCCCCGTGCATACATTTGCGACGAGTGCGTGGCCGTCTGCAACTCGATTCTCGAAGATGACCGCACCGCGACTCCGGCGGCTGCGGTCCCCAACCAGCTGCCGAAACCGCAGGAAGTAAAGACGTTCCTCGACGAGTACGTCATCGGACAGGAGCAAACCAAGAAGAAGCTGGCCGTTGCCGTCTACAACCATTACAAGCGCATCTACATGAACCGCCAGCGCACCGGCGATGGCGTGGAGCTGACCAAGTCGAATATTCTGCTGATCGGGCCGACCGGAACCGGCAAAACGCTGCTGGCGCAAACCCTGGCCCGCATGCTCGACGTGCCGTTCGCGATCGTGGACGCGACCACGCTGACCGAGGCCGGTTACGTGGGCGAGGACGTCGAGAACATCATTCTGAAACTTCTGCAGGCGGCCGACGGCGACGTGAGCCGCACCCAGACCGGCATCATCTATATCGACGAGATTGACAAGATCGGGCGCAAGGACGAGAACCCCTCGATTACGCGCGACGTGTCGGGCGAGGGCGTGCAACAGGCGTTGCTCAAGATTCTGGAAGGCACGATCGCGAACGTGCCGCCGCAGGGTGGACGCAAGCATCCGCACCAGGAATTCACGCCCGTCGATACCACGAATATCCTCTTCATTTGCGGGGGCGCCTTTGTCGGCCTGGAGAAAATTATCGGACGGCGCGTGGGCAAGAAGGCTCTGGGTTTCCGCATGGTAGAGGACGAGGACAGCGAGCATCCGGGTCTGGCCTCGCTGCGCAGCTTTGAGCTCGTCTCGGAAGCGCAGCCGGAGGATTTGATCAAGTTTGGGCTGATTCCCGAGTTTGTCGGGCGCCTGCCGGTGATGGGCGTGCTGCAGCAACTGGACGAAAACGCGCTGGTGGAAATTCTGACGCGTCCGAAAAACGCGATCGTGAAACAATACCAGCGTCTGTTCGAGTTTGAGAACGTGCGGCTGAAGTTCAGCGACGACGCCAACCGGGCGATTGCGCGCCAGGCGATGGCGCGTAAAGTTGGCGCCCGCGGTTTGCGCATGATCCTCGAAGAGCTCATGCTGGAGCTGATGTACAGCCTGCCCAGCCAGAAGAAGGTCAAGGAATTTGAAGTGACCCGCGAGATGGTGGAAAAGCGGAACGTCTCGCTGGCCATGATCGAGAAAGCGGCAAGTTAAACGCGACCAGAGACGGGAGACTGAGTTGTCGAACCCCAAGGAAAAGTTTGAGAGCAAGAAACTGCCCATGATGCCCATTCGGGATGTGGTCATCTTCCCCTATATGATGACTCCGTTCGTGGTGGGCCGGGAGTCGAGCGTGCGCGCGCTCGAAGAAGCTCTCGCAAGCGATAAGAAGATATTTCTCGCCACCCAGCACGATGCCAGTATCGATGAGCCCAAGGCCGGAGACATCTTTCAGGTCGGCACCATCGTCAACATCGTGCAGAGCCTGAAGCTTCCCGACGGGAACATCAAGGTGCTGGTCGAAGGCATCGAGCGCGCCAAGATCCTGCAGGTCGCGGAAACCGAAGGCTTTCTCGAGGCAACCGTTCGCGTCGCGCGTTACGCCACCGAGACCACGGCGCAGATTGAAGCGGGCATGCAGCGCGTCACCGGAATGTTCGAGCAATATGTAAAGCTTTGCCAGTCGTTGAACTACGAAACCATGATCGCGGCCGTTCGCATGGAAGATCCGGCGAAGCTGACCGACACCATCGCCGCCAACCTGCAGCTCTCGATTGAAGAGAAGCAGGGACTGCTCGAAATCTTCGATCCCGCCGAGCGTTTGAACCGCATCGGCGACGTGCTCGACGTGGAAATCGAAAAGCTCAACATGGACCGCACNNAAGCGGCAGATGGAGAAGGCGCAGAAAGAGTACTACCTCAACGAGAAAATCAAGGCCATCCAGAAGGAGTTGGGACGCGGCGAAAAGAGCGAATTCGACGAACTGAAGAAGAAGGTCGAATCCGCGGGCATGCCTGCGGAAGTTCGCGACAAGGCGATCCAGGAACTGAAAAAGCTGGAAGCGATGCCGCCCATGTCGGCGGAGTCCACCGTTTCTCGCAATTATCTGGATTGGCTGCTCGCGGTGCCGTGGAAGAAGCGGTCGAAGGAAATCCGCAACATCTCGCGCGCCGAGAAAGTGCTCAACGAAGATCACTATGGCCTCGAGAAAATCAAGGAGCGCATCCTCGAATTCCTCGCCGTCCGCCAATTGGTGAAAAATCCCAAAGGCTCGATCCTTTGCTTCGTCGGACCTCCCGGCGTGGGCAAGACTTCGCTGGGGATGTCGATCGCCAAAGCGACCGGCCGCAAATTCGTGCGGCTGTCGCTCGGCGGCGTGCGCGANNTTCATGCTCGACGAAGTCGACAAAATGTCGATGGACTTCCGCGGCGATCCCTCGGCGGCGCTGCTCGAAGTGCTCGATCCCGAACAGAACTTCATGTTCGTCGACCATTACCTCGACGTCGAGTACGACCTCTCGCAAGTCTTCTTCATCGCCACCGCGAACGTGATCCACACCGTTCCGCCCGCGCTGCAGGACCGCATGGAAGTGCTGCGCCTGCACGGCTACACCGAACCGGAAAAAGTGGAGATCGCGAAACAATTTCTGGTGAAGAAGCAAATGCTGCAGGCGGGATTGACGGAGAAGAACGTGCAGTTCCCCGACGACGCGATCCGGCAGATCATTCGCAGCTATACCCGCGAAGCCGGGGTGCGGAACCTGGAGCGGGAAATTGGCAACATCTGCCGCAAAATTGCGCGCAAGGTGGTGAAAGAAGGCGCGGACTTTTCGGCCGCGATCCAGCCGGAAAAGATCGGCGACTACCTCGGCGTTCTGAAGTTCCGCGACACCCTCGCCCACGAAAAGAGCGAAGTCGGCCTGGTAACGGGCCTGGCGTGGACCGAGGTGGGAGGCTCCATCCTGAGCACCGAAGCCACGGTGGTGGACGGCAAGGGCAAGCTCACTTTAACCGGCAAGCTGGGCGACGTGATGCAGGAATCGGCGCAGGCTGCCATGTCGTACATTCGCTCGCGGGCGGCGCGGCTCGGACTGCCTCGCGATTTCTATCGCAGCCTTGATATTCATGTGCACGTTCCTGAAGGCGCGATTCCGAAAGATGGCCCCTCCGCCGGCATCACCATCGCAACCGCTCTCGCCAGCGCGCTGAGCCGCATTCCGGTGCGCCGCGATCTCGCCATGACCGGTGAGATCACGCTGCGCGGCAAGGTGCTTCCCATCGGCGGATTGAAGGAAAAGCTGCTCGCTGCCCACCGCGCCGGATTGTTCGAAGTGATTCTGCCGCTGGAAAATGAAAAAGACGTTGCCGAGGTCCCGGAGAACCTGCGCAGAGAAATGAAATTGCACTTCGTGGACAACATGGACCAAGTGCTGGCCGTCGCGCTCGAAGGCCCGCTGCCGAAGATGCCATCCGACACCGAAGCGACGATGGCTCCCATCGTGACCCCGCCAGCCGGAGAGATTCCCACGGCGAGGCAGTAGACCAGAACTGGTTTCATAAATCGCCTGAAAGCGGCGCTAAAATACAATCATGGAACCGGAACCTGGCAGC
This sequence comes from Candidatus Acidiflorens stordalenmirensis, assembly GCA_003139995.1. Lineage (GTDB taxonomy): Bacteria > Acidobacteriota > Terriglobia > Terriglobales > Acidobacteriaceae > Acidiflorens > Acidiflorens stordalenmirensis. The sequence continues at coordinate 43,751 of PLIC01000138.1, forward strand.
CGGGTTGGATTCAGCCTGAAGGGATCGGCCGGTCTCATCGTCGCGATCGTTGTCGTAGCAGTCCTGCTGATCATGCTGCCTGCTTATCGCTGGTTCTTTCTGATCAGCGTTCTCATTGGACTTGTCATCGCGGGTGGGCTCGCGTTGTGGCACAAACTCCACCCGATTGAGGAAGAGGACGTGAAACCCAAACGTCCGCTCGGGCTTTAGCGAACTTTCTTTCTGCAAACTTTTTTCGCGGCGCTTGCCATGCGCGACCCGAACACTGGAAACTGTCTGCATGCGAATCCTAGCGCGATTCATGCTGTCGGCGAGCGACTTGACGCACTTCCCTTCCCCTACCGTGCCGGAGATCGCCTTTCTGGGGCGGTCCAACGTCGGCAAATCGAGCTTGATCAATTCGCTGGTGGGCAAGAAGCTGGCCCGCACCAGCAATACTCCCGGGCGCACGCGAAGCATTAACTTTTTTGAGGTCCGCAGGGCGGGGCAAGTGCGGCCCGAGATGCTTTTCGCCGACCTGCCGGGATACGGCTACGCCAAGATCTCCCGCGAAATCTCCGAAGACTGGGCCCGGTTTGTGGATCCGTACCTTCACCAACGCCCGAGCCTGGCGCTTTGCGTGGTGCTGGTGGATTCGAACATTCCTCCGCAGGAAAGCGACGGGCAGTTGCTGGAATTCCTGGCGTC
>PLIC01000192.1 GCA_003139995.1 Candidatus Acidiflorens stordalenmirensis
CCGCTTCTTGCTCGATCGCCTGAGTGAGTTCCGCGATGGTCGGACTCAGTCGATCCAGCAACTCCAGCCGATCTCGTCGGTGCCGGCTCGCCCAGGGAGCCAACCGGAAGGATTCCAGTTGCTGCCCTCCGCGTTCGCGCCACAACCGCTTCTTGCAGCGCAGCCAGCGGATACGCGCAGCTAAAACCAATCTCGACCATTCCCTGGATGGCGGGAGTGTGGCCGAGTCGCCACCGAAAGAGCCTACTTGACGAACGACCACAAGGTAAAGGTCGTCGAGTGCGTCAACGTGCCGGAAGTAGCGGTAACGGTGATCGTCGACGAACTGACAGACGGAACAGGCGTCTTGTTCCCTCCGCCGCAGCTGATCGCTCCCAACATCAACAACAGAACGCCGATCGCCAACGGGATAGCCCTGGCCAGTCGCTGGCGACGCGTCCGAATGAAACGCCCGCTAAGCGGAGCTATCAACAGCGTCAGCATGATCGCCGGAGTCCATCGTGGCCCGTGAGCCCCGCGACCGGCGGACCACGCGAGAGATGCGAAGGGGCCTCCGCGAGCCGTGTCCGTCGCGCCCATCGCAAACGTGGAGGATGCGGTCAGCGTAAGAGTTGAGGTCGCACTGCCGTTGACACTGGGAGTCACTGAGCTGGGCGAGAACGTCGCCGTCACGCCGTCGGGCAGGCCGCTAATACTAAATGTGGCCGCGGAATTGAAACCGTGCAGGCTCGTGATGGTGATCGTGTTGGTTCCGCTGCCGCCTTGGGTTAGGCCCTGAGAAGTAGGCGTGACGCCAATGGTGAAATCGGGCTGGGGAAAGACGGTGGAGACCAGCCAGACTTGCGTCGAGGCGCCGTTCGTTGGTTCCTGCACGAGATCCGAGCCCACTATGTTGGTGCCCGGATCGACTGCCATCCCATCGAGGTCGGTCGTGATGACGTAGCCATTCCCCGAGGCTTTAAGCAGCCATTCCTGATTGGGCGTGCCCCCATTCCAACCCCATTGATCTAGCAGGCCTCCCGCCGCTGTACTGACGTCCGCAACGTCAAGCCAAAGGCTGCTAGCCACATTCTCGATTTGGTAATACGCGTTGCCCGGAGAGCTGCCGAGTGAGATGAATACCCATTGCTCGTCCGCGCCGCCGTCAACGCTGTTGAGAATCATGTCGGCCCCCCACGCCGTGGAACTGCTGGGATCGTCCCACAGCAATCCGCTGCTGGCATTCGTCACCGTGTAAATGCCGTTCGCTAGTGGTCCGCTGCCCACACCGTTCACGTCCACAGGCATGATAGTGCTGTTGACAAGCGAGCCGGAGGTTCCGGTGATCGTCACCATGTCAACTCCGACGACCGCCGAGGAGGAAAGAACCAGCGTCATGGTTGAGAACGCGCAGGGGTTCGAGGTTGCACAACTCGAATTGCTGGCTGGAGTCACCGAGCTGGGCGAGAACGTCGCCGCCATGCCGACGGGCAGGTTCGTAGCGCTCAGCGCGACCGCGGAACTGAAGTTGTCCACGCCGGTGACGGTGATTTGGGTGGCTACGGTTGTGCCCGGAAATGTCCACGTTGGCGCAAGGTTGGGGAGCCCGTAGCCGACGGTGAAGTTCCCAGGAGTGGTGGTGACCGTAAGCGTCATGGTGGTGCTTGCGCTCAGGCTGCCGAAGGTCCCGGTGATGGTCACCGGCGACGTTCCGGTTGTGGCCGTGCTGCTCGAGGTCAGCGTCAGCACGCTGGTTCCGGTGGTGGGGTTCGTGCCGAACGATGCGGTCACGCCGCTGGGCAGGCCGGAGGCGGCCAGCGTTACGTTGCCCGTGAATCCGCCCGAAGCTCCAACCAGCATGTTGATGGAGCCGCTGTCGCTGCGGCCGATCGACAGTGTGGCGGGCGAAGCCATGAGTGTGTAGCTCGGCGTCGCAGTAGTGGCCAACAGGTCGTCGATCAGATTCTGTCCGTTCGGAGTTCCCCATCCGGTGACCAGGTCATAGCCGGCAACGGCGTTGTAGTAGACCGGTTGGCCGCAGCAATCGTCATTTCCGCCGATCATGTCGTGGAAGTCGTTGTTGTAGTTGGCACCCTGCCCGATCTCATAGATGATCGGGTTGAGAAAGCCCACCGTCGGTTGGCCGTTTTCCACGGCCTGTTGATTGACCAGCGCTATAAAGCCGGCCCACAACGGCGAGGAATAGCTGGTGCCGCCAGTTTCCCCACATTCGCCGTTATCGCACAGATAGGCGTAACCGCCAAGTGCAGCCACGTCCGGTACATTGCGCAGGGTCGTGGAACCGCCGTTGGAGGAATTGATCACCGGCACTTGATAGCTCGGAATAGGGACGGGATTGGGACCGTTGCTGACGCCGCCGCCGCTCCAGTTGTTCGCTACTTCCGATAACCACGCGCCGCCAGCGCCATTCGTGGTCACGGTAGTCGCGCCAACACCCGTGATCCAGGCGTTGTCCCCCGGATAGAACCAATCGTAGCTGTCAAACCCTGCCACAGGCGGAGCCCCACCGTCCCCGGAGGCGGCCAAAAAACTCTGCCCCTGCGCCGCCATCTCCTCGAAGTAGGGATCGTCCACCACAGGTTGAGCAATCACGCCTGCGGATTCACTGAATTGTTTACAAATATTCTCCGAGGCCATGCTGTTGTAGATGATGTCCTGGCCCGCTTCGGCGCCGTCGTAGTCGGGACTGCAGCATTGATACTCGCGGACCTGGCTCAGGTTGGGGGCTATACTCATCGACGCCACGATGTCCGTTATCGGCTCCCCATCGTCGACCGATGTCATAGGCGTGGTGAGGCCGCCCAACAACACAGTGTTGATGGGGGTGCTTGGAACGGTCAGTCCGGCGCTGGTATAGGTCAAATCCACATCGCTGACGTTGAAGCCCCAAAACGTCACCAGCCCGATGCACTGGCCGCTGCCGTCGAGAGAGCCGTTGCCGTAGTATGCCATCCGAACGTCGCCGGGAAGGAAAAAGCCATTCGGGCCGCTGCCTGTGGGGGAGTATGTTGTGTCCAGCGGCGTTGTCTTCATGGGACGCGGATGCGAACGCGGCAGGTAGAAGTTATTCAGGCCGGAGATGTGCGACACCGGCACGTGCAAGGCGAGCGAGGGCTCGCGATCGATCGAATAAAAGACGCGGTTCTCCGTCGGATGCTGGTAGTTTTTCATCACCACATGGAAGGCCTTCTCGACTTGCGGTACCGCGCCGTCGACTTCCACGAGCATGCGGTTCCTGGGCGTATCCATCACGGTCATGCCATTGGCTTTAACGAAATCGACCACCGCCTGGTAATCCTCTTTCGTGGGACCGTACTTCTCGGTGAACTCCTCCACGGAGAGATACTTGCGGAAATCGGGGCTTTTGCGGTCATAGAGCCGTTGCAGGAAGCTGGTCAGCTCGTCCTGGTTCCGCAGCGGCAGTTGGATGGCGAGGTGCAGATGCTTGGAGGGGGCCAGCAGACCCGCCGGCTTGGCCAGTCCCTTGGCAACTGCCGGATTCACATGACCTTGCAATACCTGCAGCGTTGGTTGGGCTTGACTTAGGATTGTGCATAACAGGCACGCGACTGCGCAGACAACCGTGGCCAGTTCTTTCAGTAAACGTTTATTTTCTCTCGCATGCGCAGCTTCTTTCATGTTCTCATTTCCTCTCAACCTTGGAAATTTCACAACGTATGGTAGTGGGCGGAGCGCTTGTCCTGCTGCGGGTCGAGCAAGTCCGTCATCTCCTGCTCCTGCCCGGGGCTGCGCTTGAGAGTACCCGCAGTATGCGATCCATGACGGCATATCGTCAGCCCATGCGCCGCGATCGAACACCTTGCGAGCCAGGGGATGGGTGTTGCCGGGAAGCCGGACAAGCGCCTGTTCATCGCATACTGCATTCATCCAATTGCCACGGTCTATTGCAAAGTTTCTGGAACTTCGTAACTCACGGGCTTCGACTGACCTTGTAGTAAGCGTTTACCCGTCGGCCAAGTTTATATAATGTACTCGCTCGACTGTCAACGGAGTGTTGCGAGCCCTAATCCTACGCCAGCAAGGTAGGAGCGTTCGCAGGCGCTATGTATGAAAACGGCTACTACCGGCCGCAGCAGCGTTGCATCATGATTTCAGGGCCGGAATTTTGCGCCGTGTGTCAGCATGCGATTGAGGAAATCGTCGACCTCTACTCACGACCGTGAGACCGCTGATCAGCATCAGCTCCCCACGCAGATTGCTATGGTTGCTGTAAGGCCTCTTCGGTTCTGGCTCGGTGTGCGTCGCAGACGAGGTAGGTTTCGACGAAGAGGTAGCGCTTGCCCATGCGAAACGATGGCAGGCGCAAGTCTGGAAAAGGATCTCCACCCGGAACGCTCAGTGTGGATTCACCGTCATGGACGCGCGGTGTCCGGTGGTCGTCGCCCAGTAGTCGATCCATTGCTGGCGAATGCCGTTGGCTCGGTCGATGAGTTCGCGGCTCGGCCTTTGCCCGTGCTCGACAATAACGACGATCCCGGTGTTGAACTTCCTTTGGGAGTGATCGACGTCCGGTAAGCGCGGCCCCTCAATGGCGATAACGTCTTGGATGGTCACCTTTGTTCGGTCGGCTTTGAATATCGGGTGGCCGTTTGCGTCTTTGCCGGCCGGCACGAGGTTCTTGAGGATAAAAAAGTCCGGCACCTCCGCGGCAGAGATCAAGCCCATCAGGTACAGGTCAAGATGTGAATACCCCGTCGCTGGCACATAGTAGTCGTCATCCAGCTGAGTGTAAGTGCCATCGAAGTTATCCTGCCAGACGCCTCCTCCCATGGCGGACGCTTCCGTGGGCCGCTGATAGGGAAACGCCGCCTCGGCTTGCAATCCTCGCGCCCAGTGCACGGGTCCGAGCGGAATGGTTTCACCACTCACTTTCGCGGAGACAAACGCGGCCCAGCGGTGGCCCATTTCGTGCCCAAGCTGCGACATCGCGTAGTTGTACGGTATCATCTTCCCGTCCAGCGATCGCTCTCCGAGTTGGTGCGCGTAAAAGGTTATGTCGTGATCGGTTCCGACGGGCGCCCCCTCGGGAGGGTATTCCTGCATTTGGTTGGAGCCGGCGTACACGGGCTGTACGAATCCCCACTGGAACCTGCCTTGACTGCAATAGCTCTCAAGATCGTGCTGTGTTGCCGCAATCCCGGTCACATTGCCACCCAGCGGGCCGTCACTCGGAGTGCCCGCTTCTTGGTTGTCGATGCGAAAATCCGAGTAATAGGCCAGAAAGTCGAACCTGTCGCCGAGGGCTTTAATCACTGTACAAGACAGATCTTGGGGATTAGGCAAGGCCAGGTAGTGGAACGATTCATAAATGATCGCAAACGGCCCGTCCTTGCGCGTCAGGGACGAGAGGTGAACCTCAGGACTGCGGATTCCTGATAGGCGAACAACGTAAGGGGATAACCGCTCCACAATCTGCTCGGGGTTCCCGGGGGCAACGACCTCCGCGTAGACAGCAACTTGTTCGGCCCCGCGAAGCGCCGCGGGCAGTACTCCTTCCAGCACGATCGTGTTGCCACTCGTCTTTACGTTATGGGAGAGGCCCTGGCCAAAGGCAAAGTACCTTGACGCATGGCCCGGCCACGCAGCACCTCGAACTGTCCAAACCGCGGCCGGGTGGGCGGCATCGACGCGCGTCGGAAGAGGAATATGTGCATCGAAAAACACCCGGTACGTAATGTCGGCCAGCGCTGGATCTCCTTCCGGCAATACCGGCCCGCGGGTTTCGAACGTGATCTTCAGGAGGAGACTATCAACCACCGAGAGCTTCAGATTCCGAACATCGAGGTGCGCTGCAACCGTTGGATGCGGCTCGGCGCTGATGGACGCGAGCGGCTTTTCCACGGCATCCGAGAGCATTGGGTAAACACCCACGATGGCATCCTTCGCAGCGATTTGGTCGTACGACATCTCGATCGACCCGTTGCGATGCAGCACAACTTGAAAACGGTTGATCGTCTTGAACCAAGTGAAATCCTGGATATTCCCGAACGGCTCCGTAAGGTCCCAGGTAACGACTACACGATCCGGGAGCTCTTTCACATAATGGGGTCCGGACATCCGCGGCTTGAAAAAGACGCAGATTGCTGGAACGGTGTTGGCCAGTGCGCTGGCGGCTTCGGCTAACGGGTCAAATCGACCGATCGAGATTCCGCGGACACGGCCGCGAGGGTCAAGGCCGTTGTCGCCTTCCAACGTGTCGAAACTGATCGATCCAGTTGCGCCCACCAGGAATGAATTCCAGTTCTTGCCGGAAAAAGGGAATGCAAAGTGATGCAGGGTGACTTCAGTCCCGGTGAGTTCAGGGCCGAAGTCCGAGTCCCACTGCAAGGCGCCACTCTCCACGCGATAGCGCGAACCTTCCGGATTGAAGCGCAGCGTATGACCGGCCAAGTCGAAGAGGTTTGCTTTCCCAAGCGCCCCGTCCTCCAATTCCATCACCATCAGCTCCCCATCTGTCGAGATCTTGCCGATCGGCTGACCAGGTACGTCGAACTGGGCGTGTGCCAGGTTGGGGTGCAGGAGAAGCCCACAGAGAATCAAGGCCCCACTGTGCAATAGATAGCTGCAAACTCTCTTCACGTTACCTCCATTCCGTCAAACAGAAGGAGCATTGGTGCACAAGCAATCATGACGATGGCAGCGATGATGTCATCGCGCGATTTGTGGCGAGCGCGGTTGTAAGATTGGCTCTCTCGTCAATTTTGACGTCACCGCTTTTTTGTACCAAGCAGAAACCTAGTGTAGCGCCGAATGATCGGCCCAGTCTTTTTGTACCGAGTGAGGAGGTGGTCTTCGACTGGCTTAGGTTGCAACTAGTGGCCTGTCGCAGTGAGTTCGTTACTGCGGATGCGGCGGGTGGGGTCGGAGTATTTCCACTGGATCGGCCGAGCATTGGCGGAGTAGGCGTTGATGTAGCGGCGGAGTTTGCGAGCTAAATCGGAAACCGAGGTAAAGATGCCGCGGGCGATAACCTCGCGTTCGATCTTGGCAAACCAGATNNTGTTGGAGGAACTCGCGGACCGCCTGAGTTTTGTGTGCGGAGAGATTGTCGAGGATGATGTGAATCTGTTGCCGAGGCGGGCACAAGGATACGACCTCATGCAAAAAGGCGACGAACTCGCGGCTGGTATGGCGGGCGGCGGTTTTGCCGTGGACGTGACCGGTGGCAGTATTCAGCGCTGCATACAAGAAGAGCGTTCCGTGCCGGTAGTACTCGAAGCCGTGGCGTTCGGCGCGTCCCGGCGAGAGCGGTAGGACGGGATCGAGACGATCTAAGGCTTGAATGGCGGTCTTCTCATCGACCGAGAACACGGCCGCGTGTTGAGGCGGGTGCAGATAGAGGCCGAGGATGTCGGCCGCTTTGGTCTCGAACTCGGGATCGTCGCTCGCCATGTAGCGTTCGAGGCGGTGCGGCTTGAGGCCCGCTTCTTGCCAAACCCGATGCACGGCGTCTTTGCTGACGCCCAGCACGGAGGCCAGCTTGCGGCAACTCCAGTGCGTGGACCCGTCGCTGGGTTTTTTCCGCGTGGCGGACAGGATGCGGGCGCGCAGAGCCGGAGTCAGCACACTGGGTTTTTGGCCGGGATGATAGGTGTCCAGTCCCTCCAGTCCGTGTTGCCGGAAGCGTTGCTTCCAGCGCACGATGGTGGGAGCCGTGGTCTGGATCTGTCGCTTGATCGCGTTGAACGACGCGCCTTCGGCCAGCATGAGGATCAACTTGGCGCGAAACACATATCCGGCGGGCAGAGAACGGGACTGGGCGATGCTGCTTAGGTCAAAATGCTGTTGCTGGGTGAGCAAGATTTCGCTGCCACTGGCCATGACAGCTTTGATGCTAACGGTCTAGTAATGGTTACTCTGCGACAGTCCACTAGCGATCCAAACGCAGGAGCATCCAACAGCACCGTCAAAACTAGCGGAGCTGAGAACGAAAGTAGTGCAACCGCGCCCGCCCGCGCTCGGTGATTCTGTACACCAGGAAACCTCGCCTGCGTTTTGGACCTGATTCGAGCAGTCCCTGACGCTTCAGTCGTAGCAGATAGCTGTAAACCGAACGCCGGTCAGGCGATCGAGCAAGAAGCGG
>PLIC01000027.1 GCA_003139995.1 Candidatus Acidiflorens stordalenmirensis
GACAACAGCTTTTTACCATGTAGCGGCTTTTCGTGTTTCTGAATTCATGAATTTTTCAGGCTAAGAATAACGGGCTAAGAGGAAGTTGTGCTCCCCGAACGGACTCTCAACGACGCTGGCCAGAAGTCGGCTTGGGGGCCATGACCAGCCCCGTCAGGTGTCTTCCAGTCCGAGGTTGTCGTTCACCGCTTGGCTGAGTTTCTGCTTGCAGCCGAGATAGCGCTCAGTGGTCTGAACCGAGGCGTGTCCGAGCAGAAATTGAATCTGCTCCAGTTCTCCGCCCGCCAAATGGCACAACCGCGCGCATGTGCGACGCAAGTCATGAGGAGCCAGATTCTTGATGTCGGCACGTTTGGCAGCCGCTTTCACCACGTGCCAGATGGCCTTGGGCGTGATCCTATCGCCCCAGATCTTATCCAGTCGACTTACCCGACGGAAGATCGCCCCAACCGTTGATGCCAGCGGCCGCGGTCCACTCATCGACCGCGCGTTTCGCCCAGAGGGGGACAGGAACGGTCCGGATGTGCTTTCCCTTCCCAACCAGGTCAGCAATCACGCAGCGCTCCTCGCGAACTTGAAGGTCTTCCGTTCCGAGTCCAACCACTTCGGCTCGTCGCAGTCCACATCCGATGAGCAGCGCCAGAATCGCCCGATCACGTTTGCCTCGAAGGCTGCCTGACGGCGGTTCGCCAAGCAGGGTTCTGGACTGATCGACGGTTAACCAGTTGCCAATCCGCGCGTCTAGATGTTTTGCACCTTTGACACGACGAATTCCAGCGGCCAGGTCAGGGCTCAGAAGGCCGGTATCGGAGGCTTCATAGGCGAGGCGCCTCACAGCAGCCAATCGCACATTGATCGTGGAGGGCGCGAGGTTCTTCTGTTCGAGAAAGAACCTGTACCGAAGGACGACCGTTCTGTTAAATGCCAGACGCGGTTCGGAACAGTACCAGCCGATAAATTCGTCGATGGCGTGACCGTATGATTCTTGCGAGCTGGCTGCGACGAGGGAGTGAAGAACCGCATTCTTCGACTGCTCCAAATCGGCTAGTCGAAGCATAGTTCTAGCCTTGGAGCGTTTTGATGTTTCCCGATGCGCCATACTGGCGGCCTCCTAGCCGCGCGCTCAGTATGGTCTTTCAGACTTATGGTCTCGAAGCCCGTTTCTGGATAGCCTCCGGTTGGGCGACGACACACCCAGAATCACCGAATCGTAGTCCCCAGCGGGACTACCGGATGTGTGACCCGAGGAATTTGGCTACCTCGATTACGGAGTCATGCCACGAAATCCAAAACTCCGACAAGATCCTCTCGGGATACACCCCCGCAGCAGGGCGGGAAGGTTATGCCTAGCGGCACGTCCTCCGCTTGCTTGCCGCGAGCGGACCCGACGGTTCGGGTACGCCAGCACTCCATGTGTGTTCGATGTGTTCGTTTTCGAAAGTCTGAAGCCTCGCCTCGTGAGCTTTTTCGCGATTTTTTGTAGGCCCGACCGGAAGAACAACGCAAATGCATAGAGCTATTGCGCTGTTGTCTGAGATCACGCACCAGACCGCACACGTGAAAAATCGCGATCGCTAAATCATTTTTTTAATCAAGTTTTAACCTAGAATTGCTTGCTCTCCCAATCCCTTCCCGATAAGATGTCCCATCATTCCAGGAGGCAATCCGTGAACTCTCGTTTAGCCTTTGGCTTCTCGTGGAGGAAGTGTTTCTTCGCTCCCCTTTCAGGCTTTTTGACGCTCCTTTTCATGGTCGCATGTGGACACCTCGCGTTTGGCCAGCAAACGCTCGGTTCGATCAACGGCAATGTAACGGACAGCTCGGGCGCGGTTATTCAGGGAGCCCAGGTGGAGGCTCGCGCTACCGCCACAAATCTGGAAGTGGCCGCCACAACGAAGGCCGATGGCTCGTTCAGCATCGCCGACCTTCCCATCGGCACCTACGGAGTGAAGTTCATCAAGGATGGCTTTGAAACCGACGTCCATCCACAGATCCTGGTACAGGGGAATCGCACCGCCACCATCAACGCAAGACTCACGCCAGGTAAGGTTTCGGTATCCGTGACCGTGGAAGCAACGCCGCTGCTGAACGAGACCGATACGACCACGGGCTACACGTTGAACGAATTGCAAATTACGGAGGTGCCGCTCGGTACGGGAAGTTTCACGCAGTTAGCCATCCTGAGCCCCGGTGTCAGCGCCGATCTGTTGAACACCGCCGGCACCAACGCTGGCCTCGGAAATCAGGCGATCTGGGCGAACGGGCAGCGTGACACGAGCAACAGCTTCGAACTCAATGGTGTAAATGCCAACAACATCTTCAATGGCAAATCCACGAGCCAGGTGACCTCCGGCCGTGTTGCCGTCAACATTGGTGAAAACGGGAATGGCAATAACCCCAGCGGAGAGATTGCGACTAGCACCACGGTCTATGGCGCGATCGGTCAGGCGTTGCCTTCGCCGCCCCCCGAAACGATTCAGGAAATGCACGTGAATTCTGCGATGTACGATGCTTCGCAGGGAGCTAACAGCGGAGCGCAAATCAGCACAACCACCAAGTCCGGAACCAACCAGCTTCACGGAGGAGCGTACGCCTACCATCAGCAGACGGGCTGGAACGCGAACGAATGGTTCTTCAACTACAACCAGTTGGCGCGTCCGCAGATGCATCGCAATGTTGACGGCGGGTACATCGGTGGTCCGATCATAAAAGACAAGCTTTTCTTTTTTGCTTCCTACCAGGCCCAGCGAGTGAGCGACCAGTTGCTGGCGAGCTCATATGTCGCCGTGCCACCGGGCCTTTCCGACAGCAATCGCACAGCGCAGGGCCTGGCAGACCTTGCGAATACGGATTTCAGCACATCCGGCTGCGGCACAGGAACCAATCCCCCGTGCTTGAACATTCAAGCCAGTCAGATCTCCCAGCAGGCCTTGAACATCATGACTACCAAGGCGCCCGGTGGTAGCTGGTGGATTCCAAACGCCGTGACTGATCCGACCCTCCTCCAACACCTGCAAGGATTCGGAGGGGACGCGATCGTGCTTGGCCCGAAATCCCATTTCACTGCCGATCAGGTCAACGGCAACGTGGACTACAACTTCAGCGCGAAAGATCGGCTGGCGGCGAAATACTACTTCCAGAACGATCCCAACACCACGCCGTTTGCACAAAGTTCTCTGCTCGGTTTTCCGCAAACCCTGTCGGCAGGCAGCCAGACGTTCGGTGTCGACAATACCACTTCGCTTACCCCAAACCTCACTTGGGAACAGCGTCTCGGTTTCCTTCGCATGAAGGATTACGCGTCCACCAGTCAGTTTCTAAATCCGTCGTCGGTAGGGATCAGTATTCCGGGCACAAACCTGTTTCCCGGGATCAATATTAAGAACGCAGACAACGCCTCCGCATTCCCTGGCAGCTACAGTAACAATAGTTCGGCAATCGGCCCGGTGAACAACTTCGCGAACGCAGGTTTCTACGAAAATAATCTGGACGCGGCCAGTAACCTTAAATGGGTTCATGGCAGCCAGTCCATTTCGGTGGGCTTCAATTTTGATTACACGCAGCTCAATGTTATCAACAAGAACAACGACGTTGCCCGCATTACGTTCGCCGATTTTCCGGGATTCTTGACTGGCCAAGTCTGTGGACCGAACACGGTCACGTGTTACGGGCAGGACCCATCACAAATTCTAAGCGGTGCCAGCAGTCGTTACTATCGAACCAAGCAGGTGGGCACATATGTGCAGGACAATATTCGTGTCAAATCGAATCTGACCGTGGATATCGGCCTTCGCTGGGATTGGGATGGTCCGCTCACGGAAAAAAATGGGAACCTCGCCAATTTCTACTCACAAGATTATTCCTATGACGTGGACAGCGATACGATCAACAACATCGGCTTGGTGATTGCCGGAAACAATAAAACATTCGGCACCAGGGGTGTCAGTAATTCGACGCTCACCGGACGCCAGTGGGGTTTTGCTCCCCGCATCGGCTTGGCCTATAGTCCTTCATTTGCCCACAACGTGGTCCTGCGCGCGGGCTTCGGCATGTACTATGACCGCGGCGAATATTTCACCGAACTCTCTCCTCCCGCCGGCGGCGGCAACAACGGCCCCTTTGGCGTGACGGACGAGGAGCCCTTTGTCGTCCCGTACTACGCAATTTCGGGGGGCACGTTCGGGCAACCGTTCGGCTCGTCGGCACCTCCACCACCTCCTTCGAACCTTTCTCAGGTGAAAACTCTGCTGCCGAATGCCAACCTGTTACTCGCTAACAACACGAATTATTGCGCTTCCATCAATGAGTCGGGCTGCGGTCCATTCCTGTTCGGCGGCTACGATCCAAGAAACTCGTTGCCATACTCAGAAAACTGGACGCTCGATCTGCAATGGCAACCCCGGAATGACGTGGTCGTGACGTTTGGCTACGTGGGCAACCACGGAGTTCACGAAACTATCCCGTTGCCCTTCAATCAAGCAAAAATCGCCACGCCACAGAACCCCGTGCTCACCGGGGGACCCTACCAGCAGAACTATTCCTACGGCTACAGCGTGTATGGTGTTGCTGCGGAGAATAACCAAACGATTACCGACGGTTATGACACCGGCAACGCATCGCTACGAGCTCCTTATATAGGCTACGATCCGAATTCGGTATTCAACCGCGCGGTAGGCATGTCCAACTACGACGCTTTGCAATTTAACGTCACCAAGCGAATGAGCCACGGTCTGCAAGTCTCGGGTTCGTATACCTATTCCCACACGCTTGATGAGCAGAGCGGTCTCGGACTTTTCTTCAACGGCAACGATCCCAACAGTCCGCGATCTGCCTACGGCAATTCGGATTTCGATCGCACGCACGTACTGACGATTGTCTACCACTATGAACTGCCGCAGATTGCGACGGCTCAACGCTGGGCAAAGCAGTTGGCGAATGGCTGGGCGTTCAACGGTGTGACGGTCCTGCAGAGCGGCCAACCTTATAGCGTGGTTGATTACACTGGGGGCGCCGGCGGTCTCTACTGGGGCGGGGGCCAGGATGCAATTACGAATCCCATCGTTCCTGTTGGAGGAGTTGGCGCCACTGCGACCAACCCGAGGTTACAGGGAACCACGGGGGTGAACGGAGCGAAACCCGTCTTGAATGTGGCCGCTTTTGGGATCACCCCGCCAATTGCCCCAGGCACCGATGGGGTACCGCCGTGCGATTCCAGTTCCGGCACGCTAGTGTGCGACTCTTATGAGACTCCGTATGCCTCAGGAGGCCGCAACATCTTCCGCGGTCCTTTCCAAAACCGCTTCGATTTCGGCCTTTCGAAAAATTTCAAGATCAAGGAAGGTTGGGCGCTAAAGTACGATGTGGTCGCCTTCAACATCTTTAATCACCCCAGCTTTGACATCCCCAGCAACGATGTCGAGTTCAATCCCTTCTATTCCAACCCGCCAATATACGGTTTCTCGGGCTACCCGGCGTGCGTCCCCAGCACCGGGGCGTATACTTGCCCGCCCTCAGGCAGCCTGGGTGTTTTGCAGCACACCATCGGCAGCCCGCGCTTTGTACAGATGGCGCTGCATCTGACGTTTTGAGATGTCTCATCGGCACTCGACTGAAACCAGATCGCTCGATCCCCGGCATAAAGGAGCGAGCGATCCGGACAGTGAATGGCCCCGCCTGCGCATTCGGAGACACTTATGCATAGTCCGCTGAAAAGTTCGCTGAAACTTTCCCTGCGCCGCATCTCGACCCGAATCCTTTATTTCGCGCTTGCGACCATTTGGCTTGCGGCGGCGTCTTACGGACAGGCCATCTCTCCGGTCATCACCGTCGATCACGGCCCGAATGCCCCGCAGCACCTTGCGAAACCCTATGTCATCCTGGTTTCCCTCGATGGCTTCCGCTACGATTACGCGAAGCGATATCACGCCGACCATCTGCTCGCCCTCGCGGCTCAGGGCGCCAGCGCGCCGGAAGGAATGCTTCCCGCATATCCCTCGATCACCTTTCCCAACCATTACACGATCGTTACGGGCCTCTACCCTGAGCATCACGGCATCGTGGCCAACAGCTTTTATGATCCGGCTCGCAAGGATGTCTATAGCTATCATGATGCCAAGTCCGTCGCCGACGGCACCTGGTACGGCGGAACTCCGCTCTGGGTCCTGGCCGAGCAGCAGGGCATGCGGTCCGCTTCTTTCTTTTGGGTAGGTTCCGAGGCAGACATTCAGGGAGTTCTCCCTACCTACTACCTGAAGTTCGATGGGAGTTTTCCCAACCGAAAGCGCGTCGAGCAAGTCCTTGCCTGGCTCCGTCTTCCACCGGAGCAGCGACCGCACATGATCACCCTGTATTTTTCCGATACCGACACAGCTGGACACCGGTATGGTCCCGACAGTCCGCAGGTCGCCGAAGCCGTCCACGAACTCGACGGTGAGATCGGGAAACTGGTGGATGGCATCAGGGAATCCAAGCTGCCCGTGGATTTGATCGTGCTGGCAGATCATGGAATGGTAAGTGTTAAGGGCGCGCCCATCCACCTCGATCAGTACGGTTTAAATCCCTCATCGTTTACCCAGATCGTAGGTTCGAGCGTGTATCCAAAATCCGACGACGATGCGCAAAAGGCCTATGAAGCGCTCCGCGGAAAGAGCGACAAGTTCATCGTCTATCGCCGCGCGCAGGTGCCCGCCTATCTTCACTTTGACAGCAATCCTCGCGAGGGCGATCCCGTTGTCATCCCGACCGGCCCCTACTTCATTAACGCGATCGCAGACCTTCGCGCTCCGGAACATCCCCCCGAGGGCGCTCACGGGTACGACGCCACCCGCATGCCAGAGATGAAGGCGATTTTCTTTGCTGCCGGTCCGGACATTCAGCCTGGGATAGCGCTGGAGCCGTTTGAGAACGTGAACGTGTATCCGCTGGTCGCGAAGATCCTCGGTCTGGACATCACGAACCTGAAAACAGGTCCGGTCGATGGCAAGCTCAGCGTAGTCGGGGGAATTCTAAAAACAAAGTAGAGACAACGGCACCCTATCCTGAGGTTCAAGGACGCGGTGGCGGCACGGTCAGAGTCCGTGCCGCATTTCAGGGTTTCCTCATAGAACATGGACTGTCTCTCCGGATTGCGCCCGAGTGACGGGCGACCCGGAAGTAATCCGTTTTGAGAAAGACAGTCTTCACCTGAATGTTGAAACCCTCCACGGGCCCGAAGTCCTCTTGGGGGAAGTTTGGCCCACCGCGATACGCCGAGGGGCGGCAGACTGGGCCACTTCGCCGAGTCGGCGCTTTTGACAAATGCGTGATGGGCCGGTCCGCGGTTCCCAGAGAACCGGCAAGGAGTGCAGGTTTGCACTTCAGTAGATCCAGTTCTTCAGCGGCCTGCGGGTTTCCGTGGCATTATCCTGGCCGCTGACAAGTGATTCAACGGATTTTTCGAACTTTCGCATCGCCTCGGCCCCATCACTGTCGCACTTGAACATCTTGGTCGTTGCATTATGAATGCAGACAGATGTTTCTATCTTGTTGAATGTGGGGCATGGGCGATGCCTTACAGGTCTTGAAAATCACGCTCGGGAACGCTCGGGAACAATGAATCGTGAGCGAACGTGAGCGCGTCTTGAACCGGAGTAGAAGCGAAACAACGCATTCTGACGAGCACCCTGAGCAGCTTTGCTCGAAAGCAGCAACTTGGCCCTTTCCTTACAGCGGGCTCCGGTCGCGCCACAGCGAGCATGAGGTACTCTCGATAGATTTTCTGGTAAACGTCCCGCATTCGATCGTCGTATGGATGCCTATTGCAATTCGAATTTGCGTTAGAAAGTAAATTCAAGGACATGCAGCGCACTGGCTGTGCGTGTTGGGCATGTACGGCTATGGTTAGTCGCCTAATTGTTGTGTAAGTGTTGTGTACCGGGAACCCAGACCTCACTGATATGGAGGCTCCTGCATGGGACGGGCAAAACGTTTGCCCGTTAGGTTATGAGTTCAAAGGGAAATTGGTACAGAACAACTCACAAGCGCACGGATGACACCTAAGCACCTGTAAGGAACTGGAAGAAACGCCGGGCAGTCCCCCGTTTGGTCCCTCGTCTACTGCACGCGAAATCGCGAGCGGGAGACGACCATGGATTCTCACTCTTCAAAGGGAAGGATGGCCGCCTGGCTGGAGGATCCCCCGATTGGCCGTGCAGCGAAAAGCAAACGCGCCAATCTGCGTATTCTGGATTATGATTCCATCGACGCCAAGTTCTATCATGTCGCGTCGGCGAACAGATGAAAATCTCAAAGTTGAGGATTGTGAACTTAGATCGCTCGCAGACATTACCGTGCCCTGACACGCGTGAACTCCGCCTGATGGTTGTGGTAGCCCACTTTCAACCCCGACGGCTCAAGACGTTCGGCCGCAGAGTTCAATTTGTTGGCGATCCACATCCATCCGTTTGGACCGGGGTTCGGCTCCGCGCTGGCCAGGACCACGTATTCGCTTCCCAGGATTAAATTCATGTCGCGGGTTCCGGTGGCGCCGGACCTTCGTACGTCAAACGCAGTCCCCAGTCGATATCCCCGGGGAATTCCGGTAGCTGAATGATTCCGATGGGATCCGAGCGCACCCTTCCATTGCCCACGTCGCTCCAAGTGCCATCGCGGGGATTGAACCACTGCGCACGATACCAGCTATTGAGCTTCGCACCGCGAATCTGGCTGCGGGGACATGCCTTTTCGAAGTACACGAGGAAGACGTTCTTATCCGGTGTTCGAGCAGCGTAGGCCCATCCTTCATAAGAGAGCAGCTCGTGGTCTTTGTCAGGAGAGACGAGGTTTGCATCCGGAACCAGTTCCTGATAGCGCTTGCCGATGGAAAAAGCGAAATCGTGCAAATACTTCATCTCGCTTCCGGAGAGCCATTGGAAGGCATCCCACATCTTGATTGGCGCAGCGGGCTCAATGTCAGCCCCCCAAATGCCTTCTGCCCCGTAAACCTGGCCGCCAAAACCGCCGGACAAAAAGCTGCCGTACATTGATGAGCGGACAAACTGAGCATCTCTTTCGGTTCCTCCCGGGGCACCGTACTCGTAGCCACTGGCGCCCAGCCCGCGGACATCCTTGTAACCGGAGTAGTACGGCTCTCCGTTGATAGCCGGGCGTGGTGGCGTCGAATAATAAATCTCGGTCAGATACCAATAGTTGTTGTGCTCCCGCATGTTTCCGATCTGATGCATCGTCACCCATGAACTCTCGCCCCAATTCTCGAGGGTGGAGGGATTTGCGTTGGCGGAGAGCAGCGTGCCGAATGGCGGTGGCCCGAATTTGTCCTCTACATATCGGATCGCCTTCAGAAATTCATCGGGGCTTACAGTCTCATCAATGATGTCAAGATGGACCGGGCTGAGGACCGTGTTGTTCGCCTGATAGCGCGAGAAGATGTACTGGATGAAGCGTGCGTAGGATTCGGGCCATTTGTAGTACTTGCTCCAGCATTCGCTGGCATCCCGTCGTGATACTTCGATGAAGACCACAAACCCCTGCGAGTTCAGGTAGTCAATCTTGCGGTCGATGTAGTCAAAGTACTTCGGATTGATGCGGTCCACGTCAGGGAATATGTTCTCGTAGCCGGGCACCTTGCCGGGAAACAAGAACGGACGACCTCCTTCGTTGTCCATGTTCTTGGCGCTGTCCGTGCCAAATTCAAGCCAGGCAGAACGGACCGTGGTTTCTTCCGGATTGTTCATGACGACATGCCACGGAGCTCCGTCGGTCATCCAATTGGGAAAGGCTGCGATCATGCTGACCCAGTTGTAGCCCTGCGCCTTGCGATAGCCCACATAGTCCTTGAAACCGGCGTTCGGACCCAAGGGGCGCTCCTGGTTGTCGTCGTACCAGTGGAAACGATCGGTGCCGAGCGAATACCAGGTATCTCCTATGACGATGAACGGCGTGCCGTCCGCAAGTTCCAAGGCGTGATGGTCGGGTGTGGGGCGGAGAAAACCCCGGCGAAGTGGATTTTGCTGCTTTTCTTCCTCACTCCAGGAGATTGCGGTGAAGGAGCCGCTTCCCCCGTCAAGACCTTTGTCGGATGGGGCCGATCCGCTGCGCCACTTCCAGGTGCCCGGTTCAGTCGCTACCAGACCGACCCGAAACGTGTTGCCGCCGTCCCAAAATCCGTAGACCCGCTTGTGGAAGTGAGGGCCGCTAAGGTCTATCCACACGATTACATCCGTATAGGGGTTCGCGTAGGATCCGGATGAGGTGAAAGACAGTTCCTGTTTCTCCCACACATGAACAGCGGCCGCAGCCCGCGACGCGGGCGCGGCTATTGCCAGCAGGCACAAAAGCCAAGCCATGGTGCAGATATTCCTCTTCATCACGGGGTTCTCCCAAAGTAGATTGTCCACAGCAGCAGCCTCGCGCGCTTCTACGGAATAAGAGATTTTCGGATCGGCTCTATCCATTGGTCTTTGTCGATATCGAAGACGATGAAGTCGGAATCGAATTGCCAGTAGGTCCACGCCCAGCCCAGAGATTCCGCGGTGCGTGCCACGTATGCCGTGTAAAGAGCGCGCGATTCCATGGGGCCTTTGTCGTAAGCACCGAACTCGCCAAGCAGAATGGGACGGTGGTGCTGGAGCGACCAGTCCTGGACACGGGCAAAATCACGCCCCACCCGCGTTTTCTCTTCCACGCTGCCCCACGTCACTCCTGAAAGATGTGCCGTCTCCTTCTCAAACGAAGCTCCCTGGTGGGTAAACTTCATGGGCTCGTAATAGTGCACCGTCACGATGATGTTGCGATCGTTCTCCGGCAGCACCAAGTCGTCGAGGTGATCGATGCCATTCCAAAAGGGTGGGCCGATCACCACGGTACGCGTCGAGTTGGTCGCGCGGGTGATCGCCAGCGCCTCACTCAGAAACCTATTCCAGAGCGGGGGAGTGAGCTTCCCATTGGGTTCGTTCAGGATCTCGAACAACACGGTGTTGGGGGCGTCCTGGAAATGCGCGGCGATCTGTTTCCAGTAAGCCAGAAAGCGCGGCTTGTATCCCTCCGGGTCTTTGGCAATGTCCGTGTAGTTATGAAGGTCCAGGATCACCAGGAGGTGATTCTCCAGCGCTTCCTTGACCGCCCAGTCGAGCGTCTTGAGCCACGTGTCGTCCAGCTTGTAGCCGTTGGCTGCACTCAGCCGCTGAAGGGCATGCAGGTTGATGCGCACGGTCTGGAAGCCGGCGTCGTGGATCAGCTTGAAATGCCGTTCCTTGAAGCGCCCATTCTTAAAATTATCCCACATCGGGTCATACCCGAGGATGTTCACCCCCCGCCCCAGACGTTTGACCTGTTCAAACGGATCGACGGCCTCAGCCGCGCCCGCTGGGCGTGTGCACCCCATAAGCAACACCGTCAGCAGAAATGCCAACCCAACCCACTGCGCGTGATTTTTCAAGCTCAACATTCAGATCTCCTCTTCCCTTCCGGCGCCGCCGCAATCACTTAAGTCCCACCCGGAGTGCCGTACGAATTGCCCCCGGGGCTTTGCAGGGAATTCGTCTGGCGGTGTTTCTTGGCCGCCCACGAACAGCTCCTAGGCACAAAACACCATGGAAAGCTCCTTCCTCCCAGAAGCCTTAGTCCACAAACCAAGACCACCGGGTTTTCGGATCGGGCCTTCGCTCTTATCCAATCGACCAAGCGCTGCCGTAAATTCGTCAGCGACCAGCTCCCAATGCTCCTCGGCAACGCTAGCCGCCGCCAGCGATTCCACATGTTTGTAGGTCAGCACGCTCAGCCACAGACGCACTTCGTTCCTCAGGAAGCGATAGCGGGAAAGACGGGTCCAACTCACCGCCAGCCTGCCTTAGCATCAATGCTGGTTGTCACATGACAGCTCGTTCGCCAACCAGATTGTCTGCGCCAGATGAGGAGTCCATATTTCACACGAGTGCCACGTACCCGGTTGCAAATCAGGACGGTCCTCTTCATCACCCACGATCCCGTTCATCACTGACCCTGGGATTGTGGGAAGTCGAGGTATAAATTCGGGCGCGATGTAGAGTGGTGGGTGCTTGTATCCGATCCCATTCATCATACAGACATCGAAAGGGTTGAGCCCAAGGATCCAGTCAAGCATTCTCTGTGCGAGGCGTCTGTATTTCTCGGAGCCGAGTACTCGCCCCGCATAACATAGTACGATTCCGGTCCCTGCCAGATTCGAATTGTTACCCCCGTACATTACCTCCCCGACTCCCGGAATCGAATTGCCCTGCGTTGAGGGGTTCCGAATGCTCATGAAGTATCGATAGGTGGTCCCTCGATAACTCCTCGCCCCTTGAGGCGCTTCCAGTTTGACCCGGCAAGGCACAATTCCGAAAGCATTCAATGCTGCCATGGACAGGAGGTAATCGTCGCAATAGAGTGCAAGCGTTCTTCCCCAGCGACCGACGTCCATTTTGGACCTGAGTGCGTCCACAAGCTCACAAAAGCCGATTATGGCAAGAGTTTCGATTCCAACATGCATGGCGCTCTTTGATCTGCTTCCGTCTCCGTAGAAGTACCCCTTCAGTGTGTCGGCGCCCGCGCCCATTTCCTGAAGTCCCGCAAATCGCTCGGCCATCGTGAGCGCATAATCCAGGTATCCATGATCGCCTGTTAACTGATAGAGCCTCAGTCCAGCGGATGCTCCCGTCCCGAGATCAAGATAAGTCCGAGATTCCCTCTTCCTCACCCAATTAAAGCACCTGACCGCCGCGTCCAGAGAGCGTTTGGCGTAAGGTGCGTCCCAGCCCTCATAGAGCATCGCCAATTGAGATTGGGCTGCAATGAACATGTGTTGCAAGTGGGGCTCGCCGGGACGGGTCGCGGCTTTCCGGTCGTCAGACGTTCCTCGGACGTTGTCTGTCCAGTGATTGCCCTCCTCCGGGGCATCGCCCCCAATTCCATAGGAGTAGTAGTAACCTTCAGGATCCTGGAGCTTTAGGAAGTAAAGATTTCCCCATTTTACCTCTTCGAAGATCCTGGCCTTTAGCTGGTCATCCTGCGACTTTTCTGCGATGTGCAAGAGCCCAATCATCCCAGTGAGCGTGGCATCAGACCATTTGAGGAGGTCGCAGGCATCATGCCACCCTCCAACGAGATCCAAGAACTGTCCATTGTCCAGACGAACCCCGTCGTCCAGGTGGCAGGGAGCATGGTAGCCCGTCGTACTGGGCCCGCATCTCTGGACAGCAAAGCAGTCGATTCCTTTCTTGATCAGCTCGCCGTAGTCGTCGTCGATACTGAAGACATCAGAGGAAAGAAAATCATCAGATGGCAAAGCATCCCTGTAAATATCCAGCGCGTACTTCCCTGGTTGCGTGTGTTCGGAAAAGTCTCCAACGTAATACCGGCCAAAATCTCCCTGGAATTCCTCGAGTTCACCATGGAAGATGCGGTGGTCTCCGACAACGCTCAGGTCCCGGAGGTAGAAATCCGGCTTGATGGAATAGACGTTGCTCTCGACCAGAAACTTCTTGCCCCCGTGCGTCAGGTAGCCGACTTGGTTGGTGAGGATGTTGACCCGGCAAACCGTCTCGGAGCGAGCCACGGCGGATGCAGTTAGACCTCTCTGGATTGGAAAAGCTAAACCGGAGGCACCCACTTTCTTCAAGAAGTCGCGCCGCGAATCTGCCATCGTTCCTCCTGGGTCGCAGAACTGGCGCAGCCACCGAAAGCTCAGCCGCTTGAGTCTGCGCGTGCAGTTCAAGATTTACGTTAATCGTCTCGCTCTGGTTCGCTGTACTTGCCCAGGGCCTTTCACTAAGACGTTTTGAACACGTCTCCTTAATAAACGCGTTTACTGAACCCGTGTATTCCATCAAGCCCTTGCTTGTCAAGTTCTTTTTAAGAAATTCGCAGAAAGGCTACAGATGACCGTTTTGAGCAGTCGAACCTGTGCGGGGACGATCGGCAGCAGGATCCGACGTTCAGCGATATCTCACGGAGCAGCGGGTACGGGAGACTACCCGTTGCGATTTCGAGCGCATGGGATGGGTGTTTTACCCTCGTGTGGGGGTCTCTGCAACCTAATCCGAACAGAAACCTGATGCCGAACGGTGCCTGAAACACGCCCCCGAACTATCGCGGTGCACTCTTTCGGGGCTGTGATCCAAGACCAACACTCAAGATCGACTCAAGTCGGGATCTCGTAGGGAAAACACCTCCCAGTGAATCGCGAGTTTTTCAGCGCCCTGCTCCGTGATCAGACCGCCGCGGTGGAGCCGCGAATTATCAGAACCGGCTTCACTTTGTGCTGAACAGGTTGGGGTCCCACTCCATTGTTGTCTAGCGGAGCCTGCGTGGCGTGCAAGAAGCTGGAGACCCCGAGATTTCCTAACTCTTCCATGGACTGGCTAACCGTAGTAATGGGAGGGTTGTAATAGGCGGCTGCTGCCACATCATCGAAACCTACAACTGAGCACTGGTCGGGTACCTTCAGTCCCGCTTGAGTCAACGCACGGATCGCACCGAAGGCTGTCATATCATCAAACGCCATCACTGCAGTGAATCGCCCCTCTTGACGCAGTAATTTATTCATAGCGTCAAATCCGGCCTCAGAACTTGAAGCCGCCGCCTCCAGTTGGACGATTAGCTTTGAATCTAGCCGCAGAGAGACTCCATTCGCGAAGTCGCAGATTCCCTGCCAGCGCCGCACACTGTCAACCACCCTCTTCGGCCCTCGTATGAAGGCAATCCTCCGATGCCCAATCTCGTAGAGATGTTCGATGGCGATTCGAGCCCCCATTTCATTGTCGACGGATACCGAACTGATCCACTCGGGGTTGGACTCACGCCCTATTACAATCACGGGAATTCTGCTCTTCGCAAAGACATCCAGCATTTCTGTCTGAAGCTGTAGCGAGTTTGCGACCGCGATCACTCCTTCGATACGCCGTTCGAGAAGCGTGGCAACGTGTTTACGGAATCGTGCGCGACTATTCTGAATGTCAATTAGGACGGGAAGATAAGTAGAACGGTATAGAGACTTGTCGATCCCGAGCAGGATTTGAGCACAATAAGGATCACTGATGTCCGGGACCATCACAGCAACAGCATGACTACGGCTGCTTCTGAGCGAGCGGGCAAACTGATTCGGATGATATCCGAGCTTGTGTGCCAATTCCCGAATCCGTTCTTTAGTCTTTTCCGGAATGTGCCGCCCAGCCGGGGAGCTGTTTAGAACCAAGGAAATTGTGGTCGGCGAAAATCCGCTGGCCGTCGCAAGTTCTCGGATGGTTATCATTACGGGCTCGTCGGTAGGGCTAGACGTCTCTCCTCGATTTCCAGGTTGAGTGTAAATTACTACTGTCCAAACTGTCGACGGAATCACGTTTTTGGGTTTTGGGACAGGCTAAGTTGCTGATTTCATTTGACCGCTCTTCGTTTTGGAGAAAACGCATCCGCAACCCCATTTCAGCTTCTGCCTTCAGTTGATGGAGAGATGCACCATCACCGCAAGCACAGGCGCAGGCCGCCGTATGGAAGGAACGATTCTGGGTCCGAAAACCCGCGAGTGGTATTCCTCGCCTTCCTAGGCTTCCTCCGGAGGCACATCGAAGTTCACCAAATTACTCTGGAAGCCTCGCGTCTTCCAGGCCCCATAGGCGATGCCAGCGATCATCCAGATGGAACCCACGACCATCGCCAGCTTCGACAAGTGAATCCAAATGAACAAGCAAATAAAGAAGCCCAGGACCGGCGGAATTAACTGCCCCAAGGTACGGTCTTCGCCCCGGATGTAATAGTGAGTGAGCGACGCAAGATTGACGCCCATGAATGCGATCAGCGCACCGAAGTTGAGCAACTGAGCGCCATTGTCATAACTGATGAGAAAAGCGCCAATCAGCGCAATCACACCAACGAAGACCACGTTGTTCGCGGGAATCCGGGTTCTCGGATGGATTGCTCCAAAAAACTTCTTAGGAATTGCGTTGCTGCGTCCCATGCCGTAAAGCAGGCGAGCTGCGCCAAGTTGCGATCCCATTCCAGAACCAATGGTGGCGATCAGCAGCGTGAGACTAATAACCTTGGTGAGCAAAGCGCCATCAGCAATCGCCGCAACGTGGCTGAATGCGTTCTCGACCTCACTAGCCGGGAAGATGTACTGGCGGCTCAACAATTGAACGCCGTAGACCTCAGCCGCGGCCAGAAATCCCGTAATGATACAGACCAGGACGGTAGCCAGGAAAATGTTGCGCTTAGGGTTTTCGACTTCTTCCGACAAGGTAGAAATGCCATCGAACCCAATGTAGGTGAGCACCGCAACCGACGTGCCGTGAAATACCCGGTTTATGGTGAAAGTTTCGGGGTTGTAGAACGGACGCAGAAAATAGGCTTCTGGATATTGCGGCAAATGGAAGATGTAGCGGATCGTGTACCAGAAGTACGCCACGATGACGGCACCCATAATGGCGCAGAGTATCTGATTTATGCGGGCTGACGTCTGGACACCGCGCAGGTTCAGCACCGTAAACAACACGGCAAAAAATATCGGCCAAAGCAGGCCCGGATAAGGAATCTGATATCGGGTTCCACTCAACAGATCGGCCATCGCCTTGGCGGACCAGATGGTGCAAATCACTGGATTGAGAATGTAATCCATGGTCATGCTCCAGCCAGTGACATAGCCGAGCGAGGGGTGCAGCGCGCGACCCACATAGGTATAGGCCGAACCAGCGCTGGGATACACCCGCGCCATGCGGCCATAGCTCATGGCCGTGAAGACCATGGCGATCATGGCGATCAGGATGGAGGTGACCACGTGGCCTTGGCCAGCATTGCTAAAAACACCGTAAGCAGGCATGGGCGCCGTCGGTTGGATGACAATGATGCCGTAGAGGATCAGATCCCAAAGGGTAAGAGATCGCCGAAGGCGCGGAGCGGAGGTGGCACCTGCCAAAGAAGTCTTCAAGCTGCTCGGGTCGGTACTCCGTTTCACAGAAGAGGTGGGGTGCGTGGTCTGGTTCCTAGGTTCCATTTAGCGCGCAGCGCTCGCTATGTGGACGACTTTAATGTTGGGCGGAACGTCAACCAGAGCCACTACACTGTCATTCTGTTTCATCACTCTTGCCTGGAGGTAATCGCCATCCGCCATCGCCGTCACTTCTTTTACGTCACCCGTTACTTCCACTTTGAGCGTGAGGGGAAGATCGTAGATCTGCGAGTCCAGTGGCCAACTAAGGGCAACGTCGACTGATCCGCCGCCCTTCTCGTGAATCTCGATGACGGCTGACTTGCGCTCCTGGATATAGCGCACCACATCTCCGAACGGTGCCGTCCAAATCTCTCGATGCGCGTCCAAATAAGCGGCAAGCTCGTCGAAAGCCGATGCACTGACGGATAGATACTCTCCTCCTATACCGTGGAAACAAAATACTCCCCACTGATGTTGCTGAACGGCCGGATCTGCCATCGCGAGGAGCCCGCTGAAATCCTTCTTCTCGGTCGAACCGAGGTCGGTAATGGCCAGGACGCTGATATCGTCAGGATCCTGCGTCCCTCCGGGTCCGGAGATCCTCGCCCCAAAGGCATATTCAGCGACAAACTTCAGATACAGCACCGAGTTTTTAGCTTGGTCCGCAGGTGGTCCAAAACTCAAATCGCCACATGGATACGCAAAGGTGAGCCCGCGCTGCCGAGGGACGACCTCACTCACCGCCCTCGCAGAATCCCGGATTTCCGCCTGCATCATTTCCGGAGAGTAGTCTTGAGAGTGTGGTTCGATTTCAGGGAGCAGACAAGGATGATGTACAGTATGATCGCCAAGTTCGTTTCCATCTTTTGCAAGTTGTTCCCACTCGCCCTTGCGCTTTTCCCACATACCCAAACCCGTTGACACAAAAAATGTTCCATTCAACCGATGTTTCTTCAGGATCGGCCCGGCTATATCAAGATGGGTAGCCATGGCATCATCAAACGTTAGGGAGATGGCGGCACTTCGGTCTTGCGGCCACCGCGCCACCGTCACTTTTGTTCGAGCTTGCTGAGCTACAACCGAGACGGCACTCAACAAAACAAGCAGGAATGGCAGTAAACCCTTCATAAGCTCTAGAAATTCTCCGTGCCCATTCTGCGTTCTTTGGCGCGGAAACAACTGAAAATAAGTCGGCCTACAACTCAGCTATTCGCAAACTGCATTGCTGTGCTTGCCCATGATCCAGTTTGAGAGGATTCTTCGACTGCGTGCAGTACTCTTTGCACCTTGACGGCGTCTTGGAAATTCGCATGAAATGTCTCATCCTTTTCAAGTGACTGCAGGAAATCAGCCATGGTTAGAATGAACGTGTGCTCATAACCCAGAATGTGTCCGGGCGGCCAGAAATGAGACGTGTAAGGATGCCCAGGGCCTGTCACTAAGACGTTGTGACTGCCGTGCACTTCCTTGGCATCACTGGCATCGAACACGTGGAGGCGATTAAGATCCTCCAAATCGAAACGGATAGCGCCCTTCGCCCCATGGATTTCCAAGTAGTTACGATTCTGGCAGCCGATTGCATAGCGAGTAGCCTCGAAGCTGCCGACGCTGCCATTAGCAAAGCGCGCAAGCATTAATACGGCGTCATCTACCTCCCGGCCTGGAGCAAAAGTGCGGACCAGAGCTGAAACTTCGTCTACCGGTCCATTCAACATCAAAGCCAAGTCGATTGAATGCGACAGCAAGTCCCCCATCGCGCCAGAACCAGCTTCAGATTGCTTGAACCTCCATGCATCGGCGGCAGCCGGCTCCGCTCCCCAACTCTGGAGGTACGTAGCCCTGTAATGGTAGATTTGACCCAATCTTCCCTCGTCCACGAATTTCTTAGCGAGAGCAATCGCGGGTACTCGGCGATAGTTGAACCACACCAGCGTGGGCACATTTTGCGCTGCGTTGGCCATGCCCTCCGATTCCTCTACTGATATGGCGAGCGGCTTCTCACAAAGCACGATTTTGCCTGCTTTCGCGGCGGAGATCGCAATCGGGGCATGGAGGTTGTTGGGAGTGCAGATGTCGATGACGTCTACATCTTTCCGCTCTACTACGGCTTCCCAATCGCCGGCGACTTCCTCCCAGCCCCATTGCGTAGCCATCGACTTAAGCTGCGGCTGATTGCGCCCGCAGATAAGTTTCAATCTAAGGTCATAGGAGGATTCAAAAAAATGGCCAACTTGATGAAAGGCATTGGAATGCGCCCTTCCCATGAACCCATAGCCAATCATCGCCACATTCAGCCGTTTTCGAGATTTCATACTTGCCTGCCTAAGACTTTGCGAAAGGCGTGCACAATATCTTCTTCATCCCGCTCCGTAAGGCACGACGGAATCGCGAGCAGAATGCTGCGTTCGAATAAGCTATCGGCCACCGGACAAGTGCCTTTGTGATAACTGGCAGTCGAACCTTGATTCTCCGACAGTTTCCACGGCGATCCTTTCTTGTCCACACTCGTCTTATTCACTAGACTCGGAATATTGAAATAAATATGAAGACCCCAATTAGTCATCACAACGTTGTTGACTCCCTGTGATGAGGTGACAATGCCTTCGGCGCGCAATGCCTGATTGATTTGGCTAGCGACCTCGGGGGTATCAAAAGTGGAAATCAGAAAGCATCCGGTGTCCCCCTGAGGATCAACAATCTTTCTCAGCCGTAGTTGAGGGAACATTTCCAGCGCCTTGCGAATACGATATTTGCTGCTGTGCATCACGGCGATTATTCGGGGCAGCTTCCTGAGCTGTACTCGCAAGATGGAAGCGCGTAACTCATCGATCCGGTACCCTCGTCCCCACAAACACAGATCAAGATTGTCAAAGATGGCCCGGCCGTTCTGATCGCGAGCATAGCCCGTGTCATGGCAGGCAAAGGCTCGGTCGTAGAGACGGACGTCATTCGTGACAATGGCTCCGCCCTCCCCGCTGGTCATATTCTTGTTCATCTGAAAGCTAAATATTCCGATGTCCCCGAATGTGCCGACTTTTTTCCCTTGGACACTTCCCCCCGCACACTGTGCGCAGTCCTCGAGAAGAAACAATTCTCGCTCGCGGGCTACCTTGAGAAGATCGGTAATGTTTGCAGGCGCCCCACTCATATGGACGACAATAATCCCCGTTGTTCGCGGGGTAATAGATTTCTGGACCGCAACGGGATCAAGGCAGAAAGTTTCATCGATGTCAGCCAACACCGGAATTGCGCCGAGATTCACGACCGCTGCGACGACCGAAACCCACATATAAGCGGGAACAATCACCTCCTGTCCGGGCCCGACACCCAGCGCGGAGAGTGCAGTGTGCAGAGCTCCGGTGCCACTATTGACGGCGATTGTGTGAGCCACACCGAGGAATGACGCGAACTCAGACTCGAAGGCTTCTACTTCCCCTTGTAGGTCGATACCGTAGTAGCGGAATGGCGAGCGACTTTTCAATACCCGCAACGCAGCCTCGACCTCTTCCTGGTCCATGTGGTGAACGCCTGGAAATTCCAGGGGGAGAGGCTCGTTTCGGACCGGCTTGCCGCCCTCGATCGCCAATTTCTCTTCTATCGCTGGGCAATTATCTTGTGTCAGTTTCATTTTGCGTCACCATATGATTGATTTTTGGATCTTTCTTAACTGCCCGTCTTGCTCTTCACCTGTTGAGCGCGTTCTGCGGCTTCCGCTTGAACGCTCCTGCTACTCCACAATGCGGTCGTGATCGAAATCGCTGGCACCTTCAAGCGGAGCACTCGATCATGAAACGTCAGGCCCACTTCCACGTCTTCGTTTTTGCTGTTCATCAGCTCGGTCACAATCTCGCCATCCGGCGCTTTGAACGCCATCACCCGCACTCCGTCGAGTGATCCGATAGTCTCAATGCGAATGTCCCCTGGGCGTACGAATTTGCTGAAGTGCGCGAGATAATAGTAGAGGCCCGTGTAGGTGACCTTCTTCGATCGCCGATCAATGATAACCACTGGGTGCTGAACGTTCGGGTCGGGGTTCCCATGAATTTGCGACACGGACCAAGGACCGCCCTTTTCGTCCAAAATCATGTTCCAGTAGATCCAAGCGGACGTGTAAACCTCGAGATCGTTGAAGATCTGGTTGCCCCAGTAATCACCGTCCTCAAAGTCGAAGCGGGGAAGGGGCATGGATTTCGGGGTGCCTGAATCGTAGGCGTAGCAAATCTCCGTCATCCATAACGGCAGGTCCGGATATTGACGATGCAACTTCAGGATTTTGTCCCAGTCTTTATCGTCATATCCGTGATACGGTATGATTGAGACATACTGACGGGCTCCGGGATCATCTAGCAACAACGGATAATTGCGGCCTGCATCTTCTCGATTCGGCGCTTCGCTCAACATAATGCGGGTGCGAATGCCTTCTTTTCTAAAAAGCGGACCCACGTGGTCCCTGAGCAGGGCGCCGATCTCGTTGTATGAAATCTTGGTGTAGATGTCCGGCTCATTAAAAAGACTAAGGTAGTCGATAAATACCCCGTGCCTTTCGTATTCCTTGAGATAGCGGAGATAGTAATGAGCTAGCGCATCATAATATTGTGGATTCACGTCCTGGTTCTTGTCCACATCGACCAGCATCCAATCAGGTGGATAATCCATCGGAGCTTGTAAAACAAAATTGCCATAACGTCGAGCCAGCTTGATAAAAGTGATCAGCCCATTTGGACCGAGGTCACGCGCTATGGAAAAGTGGTTCATGGCGACGTCACCAGGTACGCTGTCATAACTGTAGAAAGGTCCCGCTGACATGAAATCCGTGGAGGCAATCACGGTCTTCATCGCGGAGAAGCCGGCGCCCTTCTCGGGATCGAAGAGCGCGCGCAAAACAGATTCGCGCTCACTTCGGGGAAGGCTGTTGATGCAAATGAGGCCCGCTTCTAAGAAGGAAGCCCCAAAGCCGTCGATCTTCTGGTACTTGATGTCGTCATTGATCTCGAATTTCACGATCGAGGGATTTCGATCCTGCTTGAAGCGAAGAGCTGGCTTTGGAGTTATGCGATCCCCTCCCTTTGAGGACACGAAGACCTTGACATCCTGGGCTACCACTCCGGTGGAGAAGGCCGCAAAGTAAACAGCAGTCACGATCCATACCATCGCAAGCTCGACCAGAGAGTCTCTGGAGCCGTGCATGCGGACCCTCGTGTCCATTTCTAGCCTGCTTTCTTGTCCATCGTGAAACTCCCTCTCGTGTGCTTGGCGGTTCACATTCCGGAGTTTCACCAGTGGACTCCTGTATCTGTCAAACGTTTGTCGCCTCCCCGACAGAGCCGGAGGGCCTTTGTGGGCAAGAGACCAAGCCAAACCACATCAGCCCGACAGTTTAGGAGGTCAGAAGTACAACTTCGCACCGAGCTGCACCTCGCGAGGACTGTTCGCCTGGCACGAGATTACTCCAAAATCCGGAGCGTTGACCGTGCTTTGTGGAGCGCAAAGCTGCGGGTGGTTAAATGCATTGAACGTTTCCAGTCGCATTTCCAGATGCGCGGCTTCGCTAATTCTGCTAATAGGAATCTCCTTGAATATGGATAGGGAAGCGTTACGAGTGCCTGGAGCACGAACATTCGGCAGCACCGGGGGACCGTTTCCAAGGGTAAACGGTGCAGGCACGACCGCCACTTGTGCATTGGCGAAGTATTGGTTCACCAAACACGAATCACTGCAATGATTTTGTTGAAGTGGCGCGAGCAAATTAGGTTGCTGGCCGTAGGTGGGGATGGGTATTCCTCCGGTCAACGAAAAGAAGACCGGCATGCCACTGGCGAACCGCAAAATGCCGTTGGTTTGCCACCCGCCCAAAGTCCCCTCAAGCAGCCCTGCCCACTTCGCTCCCCAGCGACGTTTTCGGCCAAATGGAAGCTGATAAACATAGCTGGCTTGTAGCGTCTGCGGAATGTCAAATGTAGAGAGACCGCGTTCAGCGGAAGGGTTGTTAGGGTCTTGCAAGTGAAGAGGAGGACCGAGGTAGGTCCAGTTGTCTCCCACCACCGAGCTATCGTCGATTGATTTGGACCAGGTGTAAGTCATGAGGAACTGCAACCCATGCGAGAAGCTCTTCTCTGCCCGTACCTGGAGCGCGTGATAGATGGAATTGGCCCAAGGGGGCTCGTACAGATTCATGCCGGTGAATTGCGGATAAGGAATTTGGAGCTGCCAAGCAGGGACCGTCGGGGCAGAAAGGCCGCTGGAAAGATTGGTAACAATACCGTAAAACGGATTCGGTACCGATGACTCCAAATTGGCTATTTGCGCCGGAGAGAGTTTCTCCACCCAGGGCCCAAGGAAATCCAGACTGTTGAAACCACCATATAAGAGGTGGGTGCCCTTGGTGCCCACATAGTTGGCATCGATCACTACCTGGCCGGGCAGTTGCTGCTCGAAACCGAAGCTCCATGACTGAGTCTGAGGCGGTGTAATCCAGGCGCGGATCGGTCCGCTTACCGTGAAACCGACATTGGTCAGAGCACCGAGACTACTGCCGGTCAGCAGCAAGAAACCATTTGGGAATGGATTACTCAGTGTCGCACCGGGAGTGGCCAAGTTGTTTTGGTAAGTTGGTATCCCGTTTGTTATCGTTTGAAAGCCGTCTTCGCCAGGCTGGAATCCAACCGAGCCGGCAGCGAATGCGTACATGTTGTAAAAGATGCCATAACCTGCCCGGAGAACTGTGCTCGGGGTGATGCGGTAAACCAGGCCGATGCGGGGTTGCCACTCACGCCAGTAAACGGGCACCTGGGTCCGATTCGAAGGTGTCACAAAGACATCTCCACCTTGGAGATTGGGCAATCCGGGAACCTGAAGTGGGGAGGGAACATTTGGATCGAAGTAGTTCAGACGGTTAAAACGCTCCGTTTGAGGAAATTCCACATCGTAACGAACTCCCAGGTTCAGAGACAACTTATCGTTGACTCGCCAGTTATCCAATGCATATCCACCAGCCTGTCGGCTTGTCATGGCCGATGCCATGCTGACCATATATTGATTAGGATTGTCCGTACTGGTACCCGTGAGAAATGTCGCCAGGGCGTCACCGCCGCCTGAGCCTGGAAACTCTGAGGTGCCAAACTGGTCAAAAGTGAATTGCCCACCTGGTTCTCCGGGAAGGTAAGTATTGCTCTGGGATGCGCGGAATTCGCCACCAAACTTGAAATCATGCTTGCCCACGGTGTGATTCAAGCTGCCTATGACATCGTGGGTCTGCCGCCAGAAGTTGCCGATCGTGTATTCCTGTTGCCCAATGTTGTTGTCCGGGCCTGCAGGAACGTAACCACCACCGAGAATGATATTCGGCGAAACCGGAGTTCCAGACGCTAACATGTAGGCGGGCATTCCCAGGGTCGTTACAGGACTAAAGTTGGGGAACAGGCTTCCCACGCCGCCGTCCCGCCCACCCGAGCGAACAAAACCATAGCTGAGGCTAAATACGGTCAAAGGACTGATATTGCGATTGAGATTCAGCGCGATATTGGTTTGAGACGGGTGATTCGGACCATTCGAGCAAGGGTCTAACGCGTTATTCCAGCACAAGGGGTTGGTCGACAACCCCCAAGCATGCGAATACCTTCCGTTCAGCTGAGTGCGATTATTGATTAGCCGGTCGATGCGCACGTCGAACTGGTTGGTGTCGATGATGTTGGAGCTGCTTGCCGACCAATTATCGTACGGGTTGTAGTTGGGGGCGCCGACGTTAGATGTAGGCGGCGGGAAGTATGACATGATTTTTTGAGCTACCGGGTCGATCAAGTTTCCGGGAACCGGAGGAGGCTGTAAGACGGTACCATTCAACACCGGACTACCGGGACTCTGATATGCAAGCAGGTTGTTGAACGGAATGTAATTCTGTCGCACAGGACCACCCTGGTTCGGGTCAAAAACGCCCGTGTACGGATCCCAAATTTGGCCGGCCGGATCGGAACACAGGCCCTGCGCATTGAACGTTGCGCCCGCTGCGGGCCCATTGGGGCCATCCCCACCACAGAGCTCGCCGAAGTCACCGTTACGCTCCGTTGCGCTGGGAACGCCCGCGGCAAACGTGGCCAGACTGCGCACCCTGGAGCCTTCGAAATCGAAGAAGAAAAAGGTCTTGTTCTTTTGGATGGGGCCACCCAGAGTGCCGCCAAAGTCGTTATAGTGCAGACTGGGAATTGGAATGTTATTCGCATTGTTGAACCAATTGTTCGCGTCGAGCCCGGCATTCCGGAAGAACTCATAGAGAGTCCCGTGGAACTGATTGGTGCCAGACCGCATCACCACGTTGACAACGGTGCCCCCGCTATAGCCCACGTCAGCACTGAAGTTGTTTTGCTCGACTTTAAATTCCTGAATCGCATCTACTGAAGGCTGATATCCGGGATATTTCACCTCGAAATCATTAACCGTGGTTGATATCCCGTCTAACAAAACATCACTAGTGACGCCTCGACCTCCGTTTGAGATAAAGTTGGTACCTACCCCGCTACCGGTTGCAGTTGGGGTCGGCACTCCGCTGCCTGCAGTTTGGGTAACTCCGGGCGCGAGGAAGACCAGATCATAAGAGGAACGCCCGACCAAAGGGAGGTCATTCATGAATCTACGATCCACGCTCTGGCCAGTGGTAGCGGTCTGAGTATTTAACAACGGGGCCGTGCTCGACACGTCAACTGTTTCGTTGAGCACACCGACTTCGAGCGTCAGATCAATACTGCCGGATTGTGCTACAGTCAGCGTAACAGCCTCTCGAAGTGTGGTCTTGAAACCCTTCGCCTGCACTCTCAGACTGTAGGCACCGGGCGGAACATTTCTCAGAAGATACACTCCTGAACTATTCGAGGTGGTGCGATAAATGAGACCTTTATCAATATCCGTAAGAGTAACCTGAGCAGCTGGAACGACGGCGCCGGAAGAATCCTTCACCAC
Organism: Candidatus Acidiflorens stordalenmirensis; assembly: GCA_003139995.1. Taxonomy (GTDB): domain Bacteria; phylum Acidobacteriota; class Terriglobia; order Terriglobales; family Acidobacteriaceae; genus Acidiflorens; species Acidiflorens stordalenmirensis. The sequence goes on from PLIC01000027.1 coordinate 25,886, forward strand.
GCCCGTCAACGAAGCCATGTAGAGCTGTGCTTCAGCGGTGACGAACATCAGGGCAGGAATGGAAAGAAGCAGCAAGAGCATCAAGCATTTTGCCCTGTTCCATCGCTGGCATAGCAACAGCTTGTCGCCTTGTCGCCGCACAGTAGTTCCGCTGAGATTCATGGTGGAAGTCGTCTCCAAACTCATGGCTGTAGTCCCGGACGTTTCGGCCGCATTTGTTGTGCTGTCCATGACGCTTGCCTCCGAAAACACCTGAACTTATCTGCACGACTCTTGGTTCAAGTGATAGTAAACGCATTTACTGTACCTGTTTACTCCGGTAAAATGAGATTTGTCAAGGTTTTTTTCATCGGGACGAGAGGCGGACTTTTGCAGTCCACTATCACGGGCCCGAGGATAAGTTGTGGCATTCGCCGCTGGATGTATTGAAGGCGGTGAAGGGGTATGGATCCGCGCATCGGGTGCTGCATTGATGTTGGGCATACGGTTCGCACCGGCACGGATGTGGTGCAGGCGATCCACGAAGCAGGACCGAGGCTGTTTAACGTACACATGAAAGACCTCACGAACTTCGAGAGCAAGGAGAGTCAGGTCGCAGTGGGAGACGGCATCATGCCGGTGCGGAAGATGTTTGGAGCCCTCATCGCGACGAGGTACAAGGGCTTCGTTGATCTGGAATATGAGATCCATCCCGACGATCCGATGCCGGGCGTTATTAGCAGCTTAATACGACATTTTATGGTTGCAACTACATCACGGAGGTCAATACTGGCCTGTTCATTACCAGTACACTACACTGGTTGGCTTGGACGCCTTGGTCAAAGGCGCAATGGCGCCATTTCGGGAGAAGCAAAGCCGTGAGCAAGCCACGCCTCGCCATAGTCGGCATCGGCCAGTATTATCGTAAGCTCGAAAGTGCCATCAACGAGTATTTCACACCAGTCTTGAAGGCCGACATTGCTGAGGTACAAGCAGCGGGCGATGCTCTAAGACCTATGGTGCTCAGTTCCCGCCCTGACGCGATCCTGCTTCTGACACCGAACCACATTCATGCCAAGCAGATATTGGACCTGGCAGACCTCCGAATTCCTACGCTTGTTGAAAAACCACTCGTGACAACCGAGAAAGACCTTGATCTTGTCTTGGAGAGCCTAAGGGTTAACCCCTTGCTGTACTGTTCCGATTTCTACCTGGATGTGCGAGCTGCTCCACTCTTGGCATGGCTGGGTCGGCCTTATTCGGCATGCTTGAAAAAATGGATTGTGGTTGAAGCGGACGGGAAAGGTCTTTGGGGTAAGGGGCCATCCGGAGTTGGAGCGATCACGCGGGCAGAAGCCGTGCTGCTTGAAGGCGAAGGGCCAGCGCGAAGTTTTGACGGTAGGGAATGGTTATGGGACCCACTACACGGAGGCGTGCTTTGGGACCTCGCGTACCACTGCGTTGTTCTGTGGCACGGTCTGTTCGAAGGACCGCTCTCGTTAGTTTCCTACAATGCCGGCCGGGTACGAAATGCTCTCGCTCGGCCTGCTGCTGAGACTTATGCAACGTTGGAGCTTCACTCTTCTACAGGAATTCCGTTTTTCGTGCGTGTCGGGAAATACCAGGAACATGAGAATCATCGATCGTTCCGAATCGTGGGCACGAACGGGCAGGCTTGCATGATGTTTCGGGACCCAAACGTCTTCCTGGTCCAAGCTCAAGCAGCAGAGTCCGTTGCTATTCTGACAGGTAGTTTCTATAGCCACGGTGTCGAGGCATTCCGCGAGTATGTCGAATCGGAACCGTCGCAGCCTCACGGCCTTGAGCACGCTATAGCAGCAACGCGCCTGATCGCTTCCGTCAAGCAGCTGCAACAGGCAACTTAATTCATCTTCGGAATGACAATTCATGACTTCAAGCACTCTGCGCTCCAGAACTCGTAAATGCCTTGAGGAAAGATTGCTCATGACCAGATCGCAAACGGGATCACGACAAAGAATAGTCATCTCCTCGAATGTGTCGTGGCGAAGGCGGAGTCCCATTGCCGGGGAATTGTTGGAATTGTTCCCGCGACTGAGGTTCATCGTAACCAATCTGCAGACGCCCAGGGTCAAAGTGACGCTGCTGCAATGGCTTGAATTAAACTCGCTTGTCCAAATGGGAGCCTCCCTTACGGAATGCTCGGGAAATCACCGGACGCGGCGGTCGACTCTCTGACAATCAATTCCGGCTTGACCTTACGGTGAACGGGGCTGACCGTCGTGTTCTTGCGATGGGCACGAATGGCCTCCATCAGAATTTCCGCTCCCATCGAAGCCAGGCTTTCCATGTGTTCCCGGACGCTGGTCAGGGCGGCAATACCGCGAAACTGGACTGGCAGGTTCACGGTGGCAGTCCTACCGGCATCGTGGTGGAACGCCGGATCGATGAAACTGACAGTGCGAAAGAAACTTGGAGTCGAATTGCAAAACTACCACCCACAGCGACCGAGTACAGCGACTCCAGCCTCAAGAAGGGTGAGCGGTTCGCATACCCGGGCGCAAACTCATTCTCTCGCGCAACCGCAGAGGGAAACCTGCTCGACCTGCACCCCACAGTCAAGCCGGTCGCTCTCGTCGCCGATGCCATCATGGACTGCTCCTCAAGAGGCGACATCGTCCTCGACCCGTCCCATTGCCGAGTGCGAGCGCCTGCGCTCTGCGAAGCTTGGCATCTCCTGCATGATCGCCCTGAGGACGCGCCGCCAGAAGGCGGGGCCTTTTCTCATCTTCGGGAGTATCGAAGAGCCGCGTGTGGAGCAAACAGCCAAAAGCGAAGAGGGAAAAGCGAAGATCTAAAGGGCCATCCGTCTTAGCGTACGATTTATAACGTCCTCGGGAATGACCTCTTTAGGGACACGCCCTTCAGATTGCTGTTGCAGGAGGGATCCTGGTAACACTTGCGGAACGCCGGTACGACCAGCGCCTGCTCCACGGTCGGATCATTAAAGTTCGCCAGCGTCTCGGTGGTACGGTGTGCCTCGGAGCTGTCCCCGGTCTTCTGGTAAGCTTCGGCCAACAGTTGCAACGAAAATGGATTGTTGATGTCCTCTTCCAGATGCGCGATTGCATCCGTGTACTTGTGGCCGGAGAACAATACAGCGCCCGCGGCTCCGTGGTAGGCGGAGTCGATAATCTTGTCGTTTGAATTCTCCGACATCCGTTCCAGCTGCGCCAGAGTGGAAGTGATCATTTCCTTGTTACCCATCTCGACCACGACGTCGACACGAGCGCGCAGGATCTGGGCCAATTCTTGTTGAATGGCGGCTGCCATCGCATTCTTGCCTTGTTGCGCGACCGCCTGGGCTTTGGCGAGGAGCGCGATCGCCTGCTTGGGACGCTGCTGGTACATCGCCATTTGGCGCCAGGCGTCAGCCTCCGGCTGGCTCATGTGCTTGGCATGCGCGTAGACGGCAATGGCCTGGAAGGCGCGGTCCGCTCCGGCATAGTCGCCCTCGCGCACATAGGTGATGGCCTCTCTGGTCTGCCATTGAATGCGGTGCAGTTCCGGCAGAGAAAATTTCTTGAAGCCAATTTCGTACTCCTGGCGCGCCCGCGCCTGGTCTCCCATCAGCGAATACGTGTCCGCGATTCCGAATTGCGACGAATAGAAGTTGGCATCGATGGCCAAGGCGGCCCGGTAGTGCTCGATCGCCTGATCGAACCGTCCCGCCATACGCAGAATTTCAGCGTAGGAATCCTGCGGGTTCGGGTCCTGGGGCAACGCCGCGACATACTTGTCCATCAGCGCAAATGATTTCTCGAACTGCCGCGAGTAGGCGTAGGTGTAAGCGGTATTGTTCATGAGGCCGGGAGAGTCGAGCCCCGAATTCTCAAAAACGGCAATGGCCCGGTCATACTGCGTTTGCTGCGTCAGCCACCAGTTCGCCAGAAAGACAACCCATTTGTCGTGAGGATAGCGGCTAAGCACATCGTTCATTTTGGTGATGGCCGGTATCAGCTTGTGATCGTTCGCGTCCTGCAGCCATTCGATGACCAATCTCTCGGCGGCACTGGCGTGACTGCGGCAGGCAAAGGCTTTCTGCTGCTCGCGCACCTGCTCGGCAGGGTCCAGGCTGGTCTGCGACAAAAGCTCATGCCCCATGGCGAAATTGGGATCGATCTTGAGCGCTCTCCGCAAAACCTCAATCGCCTGTGCCTGCTCAACCTGGTCGAGGTCGAGGTCCCAAGCCTCCTCCACCAGACGCCGAACCTCCTCCGACTTGGTCGTCAGAGGCAGCACGTCCGCCCGCTGACTGGTGTGAGCAAACACAGTTCCGGCGGAAAGCAACAAACTGACGGCGAACACCGTGCGTATCATTCTGGAAATCGTCGCTCCCTGAATCATGACTAGTTCCCTCTCAATAAGTAGCCCTGCTCGACCGGTAACTTGCCGTCAATTTTCACCACCCGCACATCCTTGGTAAGCGAGTAGAGATCCACCACCCCAATTGCTCCTCGAGTGTTGGCGACAAAACGTTGGACCGCGTCATCGGAATCCGCTACCACAATGGTCCCCGCGTGCGCGCGAATGAAGGTGCGCGCTTCGTCCGCCGTCATATTGAAGACTCTCCTCAAGATGAGCTGCATGTCCGTCGACGACGGATCGCGCAGTACGATCGTGATCGGCTTCCCGTCCGGCCAGTTGCGAGTGTGCGCGTTGAAGATCTTCACCAGTTCCGCGCTCGTGAGATTGGTGGTGGAGTTTGCGGAATCCGCTATGATCGCAAGCTGCTTCGCCTGGCCGGTCCCGGAGGCCGCGGCCACCCACACCAACGCCAGCAGCAGGCGCCAAAGTTTCATAGGGGTTTATTCTCTGTCGCGGGAGGTTACGGCAACAGATAACCGAGGTAATGAAGCCATCTTTGATTTCTGCCGGAGTGCTAATTCGCACTCCGCCGTTTTTTATTGGATTGGAGGTCAGCGCGCAGTGGTGTCAAATTCCGGGCCGGATTTCCGAATTCCTTCCGGCTAGCGCCCTGTGGTTCGTCAAAACCTCACGCGCTAGCAAGAGCTTTCTTCCTGTCATTCGCCAAAATCATGA